>NZ_JAWOUY010000012.1:0-163231 GCF_033339635.1 Vibrio sp. 2092
AGGTTCATCTGGTGATACAGATGGTTCACTCGTTAAGCGGTGAACAGCGCTTCATACGACTTCACGTCGCACACCCCAACACGAGTTAGCAACGAAAACAGTTTATATCACTGTGGTTGGTCGCCTTTTGCTGGACATGAATTTTCAGCTCAAATTCAAAAGACTTGGGTCAATGGCGCGCTAGTTTATGCCAATAACAAAGTCATCGATAAACCAGCTGGAGCGATGCGTTTATCCTTCAATCGTTAAGTCGCTGACCGTAAAAAAAGAGCCATAAACAAACTGGAAGCATTATGTTAAGAAGAAACCCAACGGGCCATATGCCACAGGTGTCCTCAACAGCCTTTATCGATCCAACCGCTATTATCTGTGGCAAAGTCATTATTGAGGATAACGTTTTTATTGGACCCTATGCTGTTATTCGAGCTGACGAAGTTAATAACCATGGAGACATGGAAGCTATCGTCATCAAACGTGACACCAATATCCAAGATGGTGTCGTAATTCACTCTAAGGCAGGGGCTGCGGTGACCATTGGTGAGCGCTCATCTATTGCTCATCGTTCGATTATTCATGGTCCTTGCCAGGTTTGTGATGATGTTTTCATTGGCTTCAACTCCGTCGTGTTCAATAGCGTCATCGGTGAGAGGTGTGTTATTCGTCATAACTGTGTCGTCGATGGCCTCGATTTACCCGCTTATTTCCATGTACCACCGATGACCAATATTGGTGTCGGTTTTGATTTAGAGAGTATCTCTAAAGTGCCGCCAGAATATTCAGCTTTTTCCGAATCCGTCGTTTCTGCCAACCATGAACTAGTCCAAGGCTACCGGAGAATTGCCAATGAACTTTAATAAGCCACTGATTTCGCGAGTGCCGACTAACATCATCACTGGCTTTCTCGGGGTGGGGAAAACATCGGCAATAATGCACTTATTGACCCATAAACCGAGTCATGAACGTTGGGCTGTATTGGTCAATGAATTTGGCGAAGTTGGTATTGATGGCAGCTTGTTACAAGGCCAAAAAAAACAACAAGACCAAGTGTTTATTCGAGAGGTCCCCGGGGGATGTATGTGCTGTGCAGCAGGTCTTCCGATGCAAATCGCCTTAAATCAATTATTGTCTGAAGCAAGGCCAGATCGATTGTTGATTGAGCCTACAGGCCTTGGTCATCCTAAAGAAGTACTGCAAGTGCTATCGACCGAGTATTATCGTCAAATTCTCGCTTTGCAAAAAAACATTACTTTAGTCGATGCACGTAAACTATCGGATCCTAAGTACACTGAGCATGAAACGTTTAACCAGCAAATCACTATCGCAGATACAGTGGTAGGTAATAAGCGCGATCTCTATCAAGATGAAGATGAGCAAAAGCTGACGGCTTATATAGCAAAGCTCGGTCTGCGGGAAACAAAAGTGATTTTCGCTGAACATGGCGCTATCCCTTTTCATGAATGTGAGGGAGCGACTCGTATTGACGTGCAAAAAACGCCCTCTGTTCTTTATCGTGAAAGAGAGAAAAAGTCACTTGTTCCTGAGTTGCCTATGCCTGAGAGTGGCATTCTAAAAGCAACCAATCAGGGGGAAGGTTTCTACAGTATCGGTTGGCGTATATCCGCTGAAAACGTGTTCGATCATCAAAAGCTGAGATTATTGCTGCTCGACCTCAAGGTCGAACGAATGAAAGCGGTTTTTATCACGGGAAGCGGTATTTTTGGTTACAATCTAACATCAGATGGACTCACAGAGTTTGAACTAGACGAGTGTTCAGAAAGCCGCCTAGAACTGATCTCTTCCGGTCTAGATGACCAATTTGAAGATAGATTATTTCGATGTTTGGAGAAGGCATCATGATAGAAAAGAGAAAACTCTCCTTTTAACCATAATGTCTTACCTCCTTAAAATTCTAGTGGGGTTTCTTTTAAAGCTGCGCTTAGGGCACTTATGCTGCCGTATTAGGGTGGGGTTAGTACCCGTATTTTCTGCCTATGCGGTTCAGGCACAGTTTTATTCATGGGGTGAGGTATCCACGTTACACGTGGCCTAATTACTTGCTTTAAGTTACACGGAAGAAACACGTCTTTTTTTAGCGAGGGCCATTGCTATATTTGCGGTACTGTAGGCGCTCTCATTGATAAAGTGCGGGTAAATTTCCCCTTTGCCATTCCAATGGATATCATAACCAGCGAAAGTCGCTAATAAAGGTGCTCCTGGTTTGACCGCCTCAAAATCTCTGCCACAAATAGTAGGGTGTACTAGTGCTTGCCGCATACCCTCTTGATCAAGTGGAATCCTGATTTCTTCGGTGTAAAAAAACGCCTCATAATCGCTCAGTAAGCCTATTTGGTTGAGGTTGTGCTTTTCAACATAGTCCAATACTGCGGTAAGCATCTGTTTCATCAACTCCAACGTACTGTACTCTAGCGCACCATGTGCTTGCGCCCCGACCTCAATCATTATTCCATATTGCCCAGCAGTACAAAGGTAAGGTTGCTCTTGCCATTCCTTTCGCTCTTCGAAAAGGATATGTGCTGATGGCATTCGTTGTTTGACGTACGCGCCCAGTTTCCGATAAAACACATCGTTAGAAAGCAAAATCAACGTCGCTCCCATATTGCTTGTTGTATTGTGCAGGTCAACAATCAACAGTTTTTCTTGGTTTGCATATTTCTCGATAAATTGATGTGCAATCTTGCTTTCATGCAAATCAGGACAATGATTGCTATTCATTGCTGAGAACTCGCGATTTAAGTCTGTATCGATGTATCGGACGTTGTGTTTTACTGCTTCGGAGTTTGCGATGATCGAGCAGGCTGAAAAGGTTGATCTATTGACAGAGTAACGTTTTTCTTTGATTAGTTTATGTAAATAAATACCAGAAAGTTCGTTTCCGTGTGTTCCTGCAACGATCAGTGCTGAATTGAATGTGTTCATTATTGATCCTTCTCAAAGAGAATGGGTTGAATGACTGGTCTTCTCTTAGCCAATCCAGTGAACTGAATAAACGTTTACTAAACTGAGTAAAAGCAATCTTAGATATGTTATAACATAACAATCGTTATTATTGTTACTTAGTTTCTCATGAGTCAGTTTAAATTTATTGCTTTAATCGTTGCTGTGTTTTGTTTTTCGGTCGCTTTGCTTCTACCTACAGAGGATGAGCCAAATCAAGATAGTCACAGCGTTCAACTGAATCAAAGCAGTGATTCGTCACCACCTCCATCATCAAAGATAGTGGTTCCCTCAGATGTCAGTTTGACTCCGTTGCCTAAACCTAAACAAATACACTATATAGTTAAAGTGGGAGATACGCTCAGTGGTATCTTCGCTCAATTGGGTCTCTCTTACGGTATTTTGCAGCAAATTCTCTCAGTTGATCTTGATCACCTGCAGCTAGATATGATTAAGCCCGGAGAAGAGCTTGAATTAGTGATGGATGACATGGGGCAATTGAGTCGACTAATTTATCATATGAGCCTTGTAGAGAAGGCTATCTACACTAGAGAAAACGATGGCTCCTTCTCTTACGAATTTCAGGAAATTTCAGGGGAATGGCGTGAAACCTTATTTTCGGGAGAAATCAAAGGGAGTTTTTCAGTCTCGGCACATCGAGTAGGATTGGCATCAGGCCACGTCGCAAATATTACGCAGGTGATGAAAGATAAGATTGATTTTGCGCGATCTCTTAGAGCCGGTGACCGTTTCGATATATTAGTGAAACAGCAATATTTAGGTGAACACAAAACTGGCAATAGTGAGATTAAGGCTATTTCTTTTAACTTAGCGAGGGGCGAAGTCGCTGCATTTCTAGCCGAGGATGGACGGTTCTATGATAGAGCTGGTAACAGTTTGGAGCGAGCGTTTAACCGTTATCCTGTCGATAGGGCATACCGCCGAATCACTTCTGGGTTTAACCCTAAGCGTAAACACCCAGTGACGGGAAGAGTCACCCCGCATAACGGAACGGATTTCGCGACACCAATTGGTGCGCCAGTTTATTCTACTGGGGATGGAAAAGTAATTGCGGTCCGCAAGCACCCTTATGCCGGTAATTATTTAGTGATTGAACATAACAGTGTGTACAAAACTCGTTACCTACACTTGAATAAAATCTTGGTTAAAAAAGGTCAAGTTATAAAGCGTGGGCAAAAAATAGCCCTCTCTGGGAATACTGGTCGTTCAACCGGACCACATTTACATTTTGAAGTTTTAGTTCGTAATCGTCCGGTTGATGCAATGAAAGCCGACTTACCTATCGCGAAGTCGCTTCCTAACATCCAGAAACCTTCATTTTTGGCGCGAGTATCAGAGTTTGATTATCTAGTAGAAACGAAAAACTGAGTCCCGACAATTTGTTAGGGCTCAGTTATGCTATTTTGTGTTGTGAGGTTGGAGCAATAGGTGAGTGTCAATATGTGTTCCTAGAAGAATAATGACTGCGATTTTTTCTTTTACGTGCGCCCACATCCGCAACATCGGACGCTTTGCAACAACCTCCGCCTTTGATCGGCCTACGTGAAAACATCACACCAATCGCGAGCATCGCAATACAACTTAGGAAAATAAGAACGGTAAGAACTAAAGTCATAACACCACCCCCTATAAATCGCTGTATTGTCATCTTTCTCCAATTTTATAAACAAAGCAATGGTCGTTTTGTAACCACTTATTATTTTTATCAATAGTCAGACCTTTGCTGGTGATGAAACGTGATGAGAAACGAAGGAGAGTTCTGAGAAATCAGCCCCTGTGATCTTTACCGATTCTTAAGTTTTGCGTCTAAGACAGCAATTAGATTCCTTCTATAACTCACTAAGTTGTTATGTTATAACATGCGTTCATCCAGAGTTTGTAGGTCAAAAGTATGCCATCAATTCCAGTCACCATTTTGCATGGGTTTCTCGGGTCCGGGAAAACCACGTTTTTACGCAACATTCTTCAACAAGCCGATTCTTCTGGTATTGATCTGTCCGTTATTGTTAATGACATGAGTGAGTTAGACGTCGATGGCGTGCTTATCTTAAATACCGATGCGGTGAGTGAAGAGCAGGGCAACTTTGTTACGATCAGTGGAGACAGCATCAGCAGCCTGAGTGGTGTAAAGCAGCTCGATAAAGCCCTTAAAAAGCTCTGCGCAGAAAAATCGCCAGAATGGGTTGTGATTGAAACGTCGGGCAGTAGTCATCCTTTACCTTTGGTCGAGTACTTCAAAAGTAACGCACAATTCGCACTCAAAGACGTAATTACGTTGGTGGATGCGACTTGGTTGCGAGATGACTATCGACAAGGTTCTGCCTTAATCCCTAAGTGGCAGGAGAACGTGCAGCAGGGTGTTCGCGGCGTTGAAAACTTGTTGGTAGAGCAAATCATGTTCTCAAACCGTGTCATGCTCACCAAGACGGACAAAGTGGACGACAATACCGTTCGCAACATCGCGCAGGCGATTCACCCGCTTAACGTTTACACCGAGATAATCAAAACGTCGTGGGGAAACTTGGATATCCGCATGTTGAAAGGTGAGCAAGACTACAATTTCTTCCTTGTTGAGCAGTTAATCGCAGAACTTCGTGAGACGGTGAATGAGCCGTTGAATCTCTCTGATAAAGACGAACAAAGCCTTGTCGCGAAAGTGATCAAAGATGATCGACCTTTTCATCCTGCGCGTTTGTGGAATACCTGCCACCAGTATTTAACTAAAGGTGTGTTCCGCAGTAAAGGGTTCTTTTGGTTTCCAACTCGAGACGATGTTTCACTGCTTTGGAGCCAAGCAAGCGGCAATGTGGGGCTTGAAATTACAGGCTTTTGGCGCGCTTCGGTAATCAATGACGAATCGCAAAACTTCACTGAGGAACATCGTCAAATCCTGCAAGATAAGATAGACAGTGTTGAAAGCCGCTTTGGTGATCGTCGTTGTCGCTTAACGGTGATTGGGCAGGAAAACGAAGTCGATGCGTTTATTGATGCGCTGGAAAACTGCTTTTTAACGGAAGGGGAATTGGAGCAATGGCAACAAGGGGCAACATTTGAAGATCCTTGGCCAAAGAAAATAGCTAAGTTGAGCCAGAAGAAGACGGTTTGAATGCGCTGGTGAGGATTCCCTCGCTGCATGCTTGAATCTCAGCTTGTTCCAAGACGGACTTGCTGCGTTGGTTCTATATAACAAAATTGGCTCAGTGTAACTAAAAAGCCTCCCGAATGGTGGGAGGCTTTTTTGTATCTCAGTCGTTTACTGTTCCCATTCAGGGAAAGGGTCTTCCAGAGATAACCAATAGTCGAGCCCTTGCTCCATCTCATCTTCTGTTAACAAGCATTCGTTAAGACGAGCAATCAATTTCTCTTGCTCTAATCCCTGACCAATAAACACCAATTCTTGTCGCATATCGCCGTATGGTTCTTGCCAAATGTCGTTTATAGCATCTAGGTAATCTTGATCCGTCGGCCACTCCTCCTTCGGAATCGCTTTCCAAAACATACCCGCAACACCATAACGTGCGATGCCTCCCGCTTGGCTCCATTGGCCGACAAACTCTGGTCTGGTTGCTAGCCAAAAGTAACCTTTGGAACGAATCAGTTTGCCGTAATCTTTCGCATTGTGGAGGAAGTCGTAAAACTTCTCTGGATGGAAAGGGCGTCTCGCATGATAGGCAAAGCTGGAAATGCCGTATTCTTCGGTTTCAGGTATGTGCTCGCCTCGCATTTCCTTCAACCAACCTGGGGCTTGTTGTGCCTTTTCAAAACTGAAGCTTTGTGTGTCGAGTACCGCATCAAGTTCTACTTCACCATTCGAGATAGGAAGAATAGTGGCCGATGTATTGAGAGTTTTAAGAATAGCAAGAAGCCTTTCGATTTCTGATTTCTCAGCGAGGTCGGTTTTACTTATCAAGATAACGTCAGCGAACTCTACTTGATCAACGAGCAAGTCGGCGACGCTGCGTTCATCGTCTTCACCTAAGGATTCGGCTGTCTCTGTTAAGAACTTAGCTTCATCGTAATCACGCAGAAAGTTAATCGCATCAACTACTGTAACCATGGTGTCTAAACGTGCAACGTCTGAAAGTGAGAGCCCGTTTTCATCGGCAAAAGTAAAAGTCTCTGCAACGGGGAGTGGCTCGGCGATGCCAGTGGACTCGATAACTAAGTAATCGAATCTGCCTTCTTGCGCGAGTTTAGTAACTTCTTCAAGTAGATCCTCACGCAGGGTACAACAGATGCAGCCGTTACTCATTTCAACCAACTTTTCTTCACTGTGGTTGAGAGAAACTTCATTCTGAACGGTCGCTGCGTCGATGTTGACTTCGCTCATGTCGTTGACGATGACCGCCACTTTTCTGCCTTGTCTATTGTTAAGAATATGACTTAAAACGGTTGTTTTTCCTGCGCCTAGAAAGCCGGACAAAACCGTAACAGGGAGTTTCTGGGTGTTCATGCTCATGCTCTTTATAGTGTAATGTTATAATATAACAATTAATATAGTCGGTGATCTTAACTCTGGCATCAAGCAGTTTGTGACTGTGTCGAGTACTGCACCTTATTGGCGCATTCATTCGTCGTTAAGTTATACAGATTCAGATGTACGGAATTTAGAGAGCGAACTCTTATCTCGGTGTGGAGGTTCTATGAACGAAGAGAAAAAGCATGTCATGACAGAAGAAGAAATTCTTGCAGCGCCCGAGGCGGATTATATGAATGAAGCTCAGCTCGCATTTTTTGAAAACCGATTATTTGAGCTTTATGAATCGACGTTAGCGCATATTGAACGCGCGAAAGAAGAGATGATTGCGCCAATGGAATTCAGTGACGAAAGCGATAGGGCGTCCAGTGAGGAGCAATCTGCAATCGCATTAAGAATCATAGATAGAGAGCAAAAGTTGTTACCTAAGATTCAACAATCGTTGGCTCGCTTGCGCACAGGGGAGTATGGCTATTGTTTAGAGTCCGGAGAACCTATCGGCATTCCAAGGTTATTGGCACGACCTACTGCTGAATATAGTGCAGAAGTAAAAGCTCAAATGGAGTCAAAAGAGCACTGGTATAAACACTAAAGCCTCACTATCTTATGACGTCGATATTCTTCTCGTTCACTTGTTTTTTTGATGTTCTCTGAGAAGTCTAAAGCGATGGCGACTACCGTTAGGTATGGTAGTCATTACCTTTGAGATATTAATAGTTATCGATAGGATAGAAGTAAGTTCTGTATTGTAAATAACGCACCATTTTTGTTTTTCTGAATGAGCTCTCGCTATGTTAGCGTCAAACATTTTCTCTGCTACTTCAAGCTGATCTTCTATCCTTAAAGCTAAATTGGTACTGGAGAAAGTAGCATGATTGACTTTGTGGCAACTTTTATCTTTTTCTTTGCTGTCATCGATCCCATAGGTACTGTGCCCGTTTTTATCGCAGCCACAAAAAGCTATGAAGAAGTGGCAAAGCGTAAGGTCGCTCTTTTTGCGACTCTATTCTCCGCTGCTATCCTACTGTTTTTTGTTGTTGCTGGTGAAATCATACTTACAGCAATGCGTATTCCCTTGTCTGCGTTTCAAATCTCGGGCGGTATCGTATTGTTCTTGTTTGCTTTGACTATGATATTTGGTGAGAGTAAACCAGCAGAAGAAATCAGAACGCTCAATAGTCATCATGATACAGCAGTTTTTCCTCTAGCCATTCCATCAATTGCTAGCCCTGGCGCAATATTAGCCGCCGTTTTACTCACAGAGAACGTGCGGTTTAATATTTGGGAGCAAGTCCAGACAGTGGCTATGATGCTGCTGGTACTATTGGTTGTTTATATCTTGCTATTAATGGCCAGCGGCATACACAGGATTATTGGGAATACAGGAGCTAGTGCTGTAAGTCGGATCATGGGGTTGATATTAGCCGCTGTGGCCACGACCAACACTCTGAATGGGATTGAAAGTTACTTTGACCTTTAAGGCTGTTTCGCAAACTGAGCTGAAGGTATACGTTAAGAGCTAATTTTACGGCGAGATGACCGACCACCTGACAATCACTTTTCTGGCTGTTACTTCTAGCCGGATGTAATCCTTCAGGCTACTCGTGACGACCTTGTTTAAGAGGACCACGGAAAAGTTGAAAGTAAAATGCATAGATGTTGAGGGTATATATCAGATGGGGGAACTGGAGCAACACTTGCCCCCATTGAGCTGTGCCAATACTCAAAGATTAGCTGCTAGAAAACAATATCGATAATTTCTCCGCTTAGGCACTACTCTATAATCTTGTAGTCTCGCAGTATATAGAGCCTAGCATGGAGGAATTTATTAGCTTCAACGTGCCAAGACAAGACTTTTTCATGCCGTGAGAGTATCTGAAAAGTCGGGAGGCTGAGAAGTTTATTCAGTATGGCTCTTATTGGGCAGTTTATGGATCAGCCAGTAACCAAGACTCATACTAAGAACTACAGCCGCAATTCCAATCAGGTACATTGGAGACAAGGTTTCAAAGTCTATAATAATGACCTTTCGGGAGATTGCCATCAGCGCGGTGGCCATGACGATTTTTACATGAATAACATTTTCTCTCAGGTAAATAGTTATATTGATGAAAATTTCAATAGCAATTAAAACGGCCATAAAAGCACCAAAAGTGGCTAGCATATCTGAAATCGTCAGAATGAGTTTAGGTGGCGTGATAAGTTTTTGATATATCGTCCATGCAACATCTATCACACCCATGACGATTACAAACAACATAACTATCGACAATACTCTTACAGACCAATGAATCACTATCTGTAATTTTTTTGTTAACTTATCATTTTTATCGACTTCCATGGCCCTGTTTCCTTCGCTTGTTTATGTTCACTTAACCTTCATATGTTGAAGCTAGACAATTGAATACATGTCGTTTAAAGCATAGTTGCTGTGGTGAGAGATAGAAGCGTCCGAGGGAAGGAAGTTATGAAACTTAGGAGTGGGCACAATGTTGGACACATAATGTAATCTCTGGTGTCATGCGTTATTACCTCATTACCTCATTACCTCATTGCCTCATTTCTGATCGTGACGAGTCGACTGGTGAGGTGGTGATTCATCACCTTCACGGCAAACTGAATGAGCGGATACCACAACGTATTGATACTGGGCAAATCGATGCGCTTGTTGCTGGTTCCTCCGTGCGCTATTAATAGAAATGCAAGCGAATAAGGAGTGGGTAATCGCTCAAAAGTCGGGTGGAACAGCGATAAAACGGCAAAAATTATTGGAACTAAGTCAAAGCCCTTTTTTGATGGAAAGGCTTATTGATCTGAACACACCAATTTTCCATATAAGTACATCCACAAATACAAACCTCAAACTGGCGATAAAGAGCTTTAATATTAATAAATATATAAACAGCTTGGGCGCTGAAGAAATTTCAGTATACTGCGCTTAGGTTACACTGTAGAAAAAATCGCCGTATTCCCAGCGGGGTCCTTTGATGAGAAATAGAAATCGCGTTTGAATATGCAACCAAATGATTTTGCCGCTTGCAGTTTATTCGGTATACAAATAATAAACCTTTGACTAGTCCGAAGGTCGGTCAAATGAGAGAAAGTCATGTTTTTTAATAAGTCGCTTCAACAAGAAAATCAACGATTAAAGCAGGAGTTGCAAATCCTGCAGCAAATCCAAACCAGTTTAGATGAAGAGATGATCCGCTTAACATTGGATAGTAAAGGCATCATTACTTCTGCAAATACTAAGCTACAGCAAGAACTTTTCTTAAATGATGATGAGATCTTAACGAAATCAATTACTGAATTGGTACCGTCAAATTCGCGCAATACAGATCACTTTCATCGAATGAAGAAAGCCGTCCAAGATAAAGTGTTCTGGAATGGGGCATTGCAAGTACAGAAAGGTAATGGTGAGGAAGCCTGGTTAAGAACGATTATCCAGCCTGTTTTAAATGAGCGCAGAGAAGTAGAAAGCTTTTTTGTTTTTGCTTCTGAACTTACGCGAACGATCAAATCATCTCGTGAGCAAGAGGACATGCTAAATGCATTAAGTCGTTCTATGGCGGTAATTGAGTTCACATTAGATGGCCATGTTTTAAAAGCCAACGATAATTTCCTAAACACAATGGGTTATACGCTTGATCAGATTCTAGGGAAGCATCATCGCATGTTTTGTGATCAGGAAGAGTCGAGCTCTCAAGCTTACCGTGAGTTTTGGCAACGTTTAGCAAAAGGGCAATTTTCATCAGAGCGATTCAAACGAGTTAACCGTTATGGTGAAGAGGTGTGGTTAGAGGCTTCATATAACCCAATCCATAACGACAGAGGAGAGCTCTATAAGGTCGTTAAGTTCGCGACAGATATTACCCAACAGGTGATGCAGGAACAGAAAATGACCCAGGCTGCGCAATTGGCGAACGAAATCTCCCAAGAAACTGGAACACAAACCCTGCAAGGGCAAGAGGTTATAGGCTCAACGTTATAAAAGATGCAGACACTTTCCGAGCAAATGCAGCAAGCGAACACCGCGATTGACGAGCTTAAAGCGCACTCATCGCGTATTAGCGAGTTGGTAAATAGCATCAGTGGTATCGCTGACCAAACTAACTTATTGGCGTTAAATGCGGCGATAGAAGCGGCTCGTGCGGGTGAGCATGGTAGAGGTTTTGCCGTTGTTGCTGATGAAGTCAGACAGCTTGCTACAAGAACCAATGCAACCACCGATGAAATTGTCACAATGGTCAGTGAAAACCTACAGCGAACAGATAACGCAGTTAAGCTGATCGCTAAATGCCAAAAAGAAGCACTAGATACGCTAGAGCTCTCTGAAAAAGCAGGCAATGTGATGAATGAAATACAAGATGGCGCTAGCCGTGTTGTAGAGGCCGTGGAGCAATTTAACCGCTCGTTGTAGTCAGTTCTTCATGCCAGCACAGGCTTTTAAGTTCCTATATAATCAAATTGTTTACTAGTGCTACTCATCGCCAATCAAGCGTGTTTTTGGTGATGAGAAAGCCAGTTCATTCCTTTCTTAATATTTCGTATTTCTATCTTTACGTGTCGCTATTTTACAACACTGTTAATAAAAAGTAGCGTAATTTAATCTCCTGTTAACTTGGTTGCGAATCACAGTTGGGGGAGACCTACTTGGACTTACTAAATTTCACCATAGATAACTTAGCGCTGCTAGGTACGCTTACCATGGAGCACATCTCTTTGGTTGCTCTGGCTGTTGGGCTTGCCATCTTAACTGGCGTACCTATCGGCATTCTTATCACACAAAATGAGCGCGCTGCGAAAGTGGTGCTTTACGTAGCGTCCATCATTATCACCATTCCTTCAATCGCATTGTTTGGTTTGATGATTCCTCTCTTATCGACCATTGGTCATGGGATTGGCTACGTGCCCGCCGTGATTACCGTACTGCTTTATTCTCAGCTGCCTATTATTCGCAACACTTATACCGCAATTCACAACGTAGAACCATCGCTCAGAGAGGCTGCTCGCGGTATCGGGATGACGCCTTTTCAGCGTTTGAAAATGGTGGAAATTCCATTGGCGATTCCGGTGATTATGGCGGGTGTGAGAACGGCAGTAGTAATGAATATTGGCGTTATGGCGATCGCCGCGTATATCGGAGCCGGTGGGCTGGGCGTGTTTATCAGCCGTGGCATCTCGCAAAGTGATCCTCGACAACTGATCGTTGGTGCCATCGCCGTCAGCCTTCTGGCTATCATCGCGGATTACGGATTGATTCGACTACAAAAAAGATTAACGCCACCGGGCCTAACCGCTGCTCGATAAAGGACAAATAATAGGGACATTCAAATGATCAAAATTGACAAGCTAACCAAAATTTTTGAAACGCCTAATGGCCCGGTGACTGCCGCAGATCACATTGAGATGGAAGTTCACAGTGGTGAAATATGTGTGTTACTTGGCCCGTCCGGTTGTGGCAAAACCACCACGCTGAAAATGGTCAACCGAATTATTCCCGCGACATCGGGCAAGATCTATCTTGGCGGTGAAGATACTTCTGGGATGGATACAGTCACTCTGCGCCGCAACATCGGCTATGTTATTCAGCAAATTGGCTTATTTCCCAACATGACGATCGGCGAAAACATCGCGGTGGTTCCCAAGTTATTAGGGTGGGATAAGGCGAGATACATGACGCGTGCAAAAGAGCTATTGGAGATGGTTGCTCTTGATCCTAGTGTTTTCCTTAATCGTTATCCAAATGAGTTGTCTGGCGGACAGCAGCAACGAATTGGAGTTGCTCGAGCGCTAGCTGCGGATCCTCCCGTCATGCTGATGGATGAACCATTTGGCGCGATTGACCCGATCAACCGTGAAGTAATCCAGGATGAGTTCCTTAAAATGCAGCAAGAGCTCAACAAGACCATCATGTTTGTCAGTCATGACATTGATGAAGCGGTCAAAATGGCCGATAGAATTGCGATTTTCCGCGATGGTCATCTGGTTCAGTACGATACGCCTGACGATTTGCTCGCACACCCGAAAGATGATTTCGTGAAAAACTTTGTCGGAGATGATCGCGCACTTAAACGTCTACGCTTAGTGACGGCTGAGTCCGTCATGCAGACCACCTTTGCGCACGTGAAACCTAACGAGACGCTTGCCGACGCTTTAACCAAAATTGACGCGTATGGGTATCGCGACGCCGTGATATTAGTAAATGGCCAACACCAGCCTATCGGTTATGTGCCAAAAGCTACAGCAATCAATATGAAGGGGTACTGCGGTGAACATTATGTCGGCCTGAAAACAATCGCCCGAACCACGGATGATCTGCGTAAAGTCGCGTCGAAGATGTTCACGCACGACATTGTTTGGATGCCGTGTGTTGACGAGAATGGCCGCTTAGTGGGCGAAGTCACACAGCGCGGCATTACTCATTATCTAGGAGCAACTTATCAGCGCGATACCTCTCTTAGTGAGCCACAGCCATTGCATCAGGCTAAGGAGGCATCGTGACCAATCAGCTAAAACAAACCTACTATTTCGTTTTATTGGCGTGTGTCTTTGCGTTGGGTATTTATTTACAAGGCGCGGGTACGATCGATGATTTCCTCTACTACCAAGAAGACATTGTTTATTTGACGATTCAGCACATTGAACTGGTGCTGCTGTCTGGTGGATTGGCGATCCTAATCGCGATTCCCGTCGGCGTATTGCTCAGCCGCCCTCGTTTTCAGAAAGTCGCAGAATCGGCGATGCAGGTTTTGAATGTGGGGACCACGATTCCTACTTTAGCCATTCTCGCGCTGGCAATGAGCTTTCTTGGCATTGGCACCGTGCCTGCGGTATTTGGACTTACGATTGCCTCGTTGTTGCCGATTGTCAGAAACACCTACATCGGGCTGAAAGAAGTGCCCGCTCATTTAAAAGAAGCGGCGTCAGGCATTGGTATGACCGAGTTACAAATGTTGTTTCAGGTTGAAATTCCTAATGCACTTTTCGTCATTTTTGCCGGTATCCGCACGGCGTTAGCTGTCAACGTGGGTACCGTTCCACTGGCCTTCTTAATTGGTGGCGGTGGGTTAGGGGAGCTCATTTTTACCGGTATTGATCTGGATGAACCCATCATGATGCTGGCAGGCGCTATTCCTACAGCGATGTTGGCTATCGCTATCGACAGTGTGGTAGGAGCCGTTTCTTATGTCACTGTACCTAAAGGCTGTAACCCTATTAGAGCTAGACAATAACAATCCTAAAAATTGAATACAGACAGGAGTCAAACATGTTGAAGCAAATTACTCGCCGCTTGCTGGCCGTTGGTGTACTGCTTTCAAGTTTTCACGCATCTGCGGAAATCGTCGTAGGTGGTAAAAACTTTACAGAACAACAGCTTTTAACGGAAATTACGTCTCAATATTTAACCCAAAAAGGCTACGACGTTGATAAACGTTCGGGCATGGGCAGCGCGGTTTTGCGAAAAGCGCAAGAAAACGGACAGATTGATCTTTATTGGGAATATACGGGCACATCACTGATCATTTACAACAAAGTCAAAGACAAGCTCCCAGCAGAGCAAGTGTATCAACGCGTTAGGGAACTCGATGCGAAGAAAGGCCTAGTTTGGCTTAACCCTTCAAAAGCGAACAACACCTACGCGCTCGCTATGCGCAGTGACGATGCGAAACAACGTGGCATCTCAACCTTGTCCGAGTTTGCCGAGCAAATGCGCCAAGACCCGCCAATGACCATTGCTTTGAATGCGGAATTCTATGCACGAAAAGATGGCTTCCGACCTTTACAGAAAACCTACAAATTCAAAGCTTCACGAGACCAAGTGAAACGCATGGATACGGGGTTAACTTATGATGCTCTGAAAGGGAAAGAAGTCGATGCTGCGCTTGTATTTGCAACAGATGGTCGTATCAAAGCATTTGGTTTTACCGTTTTAACGGATGACAAACAGTTCTTCCCTGATTACGCGATCACTCCTGTGGTTCGCCAAGAAACGCTAGATGCGAACCCAGAGCTTGCCGAGCAAATGAACGCGCTTTCTGCGGCGATCGATGGCGATACGATGTCGACTTTGAATCAACAAGTTGATGTGGAGCGACGTTCGATCTCAGAAGTCGCAAGCCAGTTCCTATCTGAGCATAACTTGGGGTAATACCATGACTATCCTGCAAGTCAGTGTGGCCCAAATCAACGCCCAGTTAGGCGATGTGAATGCCAATCTGAATATTCATCAGGATTACATAAAGCAAGCTGCGGCCTTGGGGTCGCAGCTATTGCTGTTTCCTGAACTCTCCTTGACCGGATACCAGCTCCAATCTTCTGTGCGTGAAGTTGCCATGAAGCGTGATGACGCTCGGCTTAAAGAGCTTGCGCAACTTGCACCGCAGATGTCCGTGATTGTCGGCTTTGTTGAACAGGCCGCTCCGGGAGAATACTACAACGCGATGGCTTGGTTGCTCGGTGGTACGGTGGTTGCTGTGCATCGTAAAGTCAATTTACCAACCTATGGTGGGCTTGAAGAGGGTAAGTGGTTTCATTCGGGAGAGGCTACCACCAGCGTTTGTCTTGATGAAAATTGGCGAGGCTCGGTTTTAATTTGTGCCGATTTATGGAACCCACCTTTGGTTCATTGCGCGCTACTCGATAAGCCTGAAATCTTGCTCGCGCCGATCAACTCGGCCAGCAGTATTGTCAGTAAAGACTTTTCCAACGAAGACAACTGGTTAGTTAACGTTAAATTTTATGCGGTGCTCTACGGAACTCCAGTTTTGATGGCTAATCGTTACGGGCCAGAGGGCGAAGCGTGGTTTTGGGGAGGAAGCTGTATTTTGTCTCCAACGGGCGAGCTATTGGCGCAGGCAGAAGACGGTGAAACCTTGATAACTGCAACCTTGTCATTGGACGATATTGATAAAGCCAGGTTCGAGCTGCCTACCGTGCGAGACAGCAATACACCATTGATCACAACGCTATTGTCGAAGGCAAAACGCTAAAACTGGAGCAGTAGATGATGCAATCTATTCATCGATTTATTCACGAATTAACCTTTGAACAGCTTCCTGCTGACGTTATTGAACAAGCGAAATATTGCGTCTTGGATCTGTTGGGTGTCGCCGCAGCAGGTAAAGCGACGCAACTGCAAAATATGGTAGCTAAACTCGCGCAGAAGCAGTTTGCCGGTGATACGCCGATGCTGTTTTCTGATCACACGGCCAGTGGTTGTGGGGCGACTCTATATGGCGGCATGTTGATTGACAGCATGGACGCGCACGACGGCCAAGTCCTGACGAAAGGCCATGTTGGCGTCGCTGTTTTGCCGGGGCTGCTCGCCAGTATGCATGAGTCAGCGATCACGGGAGAAGAGTTATTAACGTCCCTCATCATTGGCTACGAAATTGCAACTCGCGCCGGAATCGCGCTGCATCAAACCGCTTGTGACTATCATACTTCTGGTGCTTGGAATGCGTTGGGCGTCGCTGCGGTGTCTGCAAGAAGAAAAGACTTAACGGATGCACAAACAGAGCATGCGCTCGGCATTGCCGAGTTCTATGGCCCGCGCAGTCAAATGATGCGTTGTATTGAACATCCAACCATGCTCAAAGACGGCTCTGGCTGGGGAGCGATGGCGGGCTTTGCCAGTGCAGAGCTGGCAGAAGAGGGCTTTACTGGCGCGCCAGCCGTGACTCTGCTGGACCAACAAACTCACGCTTTGTGGGCAGATTTAGGGCAGCGCTGGTATATCCTGGAGCAATACTTTAAACCGTATCCGGTTTGTCGTTGGGCTCAACCCGCGGTTGAAGCGGTGAGAGCGCTGCAACAAGAAAATAAACTAAAAGCTGATGAGATTGAACTTATCGAAGTTCACAGCTTTCACCAGGCGGTGTGCCTGCATACCAAGCGCCCTGAGACAACCGAGCAGGCTCAGTATAGTTTGCCATTTTCAGTCGCGAGTGCGGTTATAGATAATACGGTCACGGTAGAAGCCGTCACCAAAGGACTGAAAGATCCTGCTCGCTTGGCACTTACGGAACGGATGAAGTTAATTGAAGAGCCTGCATACAATGATAAGTTTCCAGCCGAACGTTGGGCGCATGTCGTGGTGACGTTGAAAAATGGCGACAAACTGACTTCGCCTCCCTGTATTGCGCGAGGTAATCCTGAAAATCCGCTCAGTCGAGGCGAGATGCGAGGTAAGTTTCGTACTTTGGCAGAGAAAGAACTGCCCGCTTCGCGCGTGTCAGCGATAGAAGAGGGCTGTTTGCAACTTGATAAAGCCAGTAAAGAGCAGGTACTTGCTTGGCTATCATTGCTTTACCAAGGCACGTTGTCCGATAAGCCGTCTGACACATCACGATGAGATCGAAGAGATCGAACTCCTTTCTCTTACTCAATCTTAAGCTAAACGTCGCTCTTCACGCGGCGTTTTTTCATAGCGTTTTTTGTAGCAGCGCGCAAAATACGATGTAGAACTGAACCCACAAGCGGTGCTGATTTGAGTGATGGACAGCATGGTTTGCAACAACAAATGTTGAGCGCGTTCTAAGCGCAATTGAAGGTAGTAATTGCCTGGTTTGTCTTGCAAGTATTGCAAAAATAACCTTTCCATCTGCCTGACCGATAACCCTACTTGCTCGCCAATTTCATAGCACTTTAGTGGCTCTTCCATGTTGGCTTCCATGATCTCTACAGCGTCGATCAGGCGCGGGTGGCGGATGTTATGCTTACGGATTAACGACATCCGCTGTTTATCATGCGCTGGTCGAATCGCAGGGTGAATGCATTGCTCTGCCACTTGATTCGCCAAGTCACTCCCATGTTGGTTTGTAATTAAATGAAGCATCATATCCAAACCGGCTAGGCCGCCCGAACAAGTTGGTGTGCGTGGGTCGAATTCGTACAACTCACTGGTCACGTTAATGTTTGGAAACTCCTCTGCCAGGCTGTTGGCGGACTCCCAATGCACGGTACACGTTTTGTTTTTTAACAGGCCAGCTTTTGCTAACAATACGCTGCCTGTCGAAGTCGAGCCCACGGCGATGCCTTGACGAAGCGCTTGCTTTAACCACTGATTCACCGAGCCACTCGCAGCAGCAACATGGGCGCCAATACCTGCCACAACCAGCAGCAAGTCTAAATGAGCAATGTTGTTGACTGACTGTGTTGGCGAGAATGAAACGCCATTACTGGCCGACACTTCTTTATCTTCGAATCCATAAATATCCCACTGATACAAATCGCAACCAGCGAGGCGGTTGGCCATTCGAAGAGGTTCGATAACCGCCGAAAAAGAGAGCATCGAAAAATCAGGAATAAGGAAAAAACCAATGCGATACGTGTGTGTCGTTTTCATTCTCTGTGGTCACCAAGTGGGCAGTTCATCTATGTCGTATTTCTGGATAAGAATGTCGCAATTGTTAAATTATTGCTATCAAAATTCGAACATGATGTGACTTAAGACAAGGACTTCTTTGTCGAGCATACACATTCATTTGGACGAGATAATTATGATTGAACAAAAAGCCCCAGTAATTAGTGATGGTCTACGCCTTGATGGCGCTTTCTTTACTGACGAGAACGTTAACAACCCAGACTTACCGATCGTTATTGTCTGCTCAGGCTTTACTGGGCAAAAAAATATTCACCCAGAGCGTTACGCGAGAGCCTTAACTGCGAAGGGCTTTACAGTATTCGGATTTGACTACCGTGGCTTTGGTGAATCTGAGGGTATTCGTGAGCGAGTTATCCTAGATGAACAAGTACGTGACATCGCGAACGCGGTTGCGGTTGTGAAACAGCGCGCTGACGAGGAAGGCCGCAAAGTCGTACTGGCTGGCTGGGGCATGGCCGGTGGATTAATTCTTGATGCTTACCGAGTTTGTCAAGATGCGATTGATGGCCTTATCTCCATGAACGGCTTTTATGATGCGGTACGTGTTCAGGTTGCTCAACGTGGCGAGCACGGTTGGAAAGCGTTCCGTCAATTTATGTTAGAAGAGCGTACACGTCTTGCTCTTGGTGGAGAAAAGCAGGGGATTGATCCATTTGAAATCTACCCGCTTGACCCAGTAAGCCGCGAATATGTATTCACTGAACTGGTCAAAGCACCGGGCTACGGCGTGACATCTGATCTGGATTTTGCGGATTCTCTCATCAATTTCAAACCGGAAGCCCTACTGGACGAGCGATTTGCAGACGCGCCAATCTTGATTGCGCACGGTGCAGAAAACGATCTTCACCCAGTGACCGAAGCAAAGTCGCTGTACGCGAAATACCCTGGGCCGAAATCTCTATTCTTACTGCCTGAAGGTGGTCACACCGAGTGGATGTTGGACGACGATCCTAAGTTTATTCAGTTCTCTGGCGTGATCGCGAACTGGTTGAGTGAGAACTTCAGTTAAGTCTTCCAGAGGTGCTTTCGTTGATGGCACCTCTACCTTTCTGACAGGATGATTTTCGATGAGCATAATTCCATTTTGTGAAGCGGCGGACCCATTTGTAAATAAACCAACAATCGCGATTCCTGAAGGCGCGGTTGATTGTCATGCCCACGTTTTTTCTTCACGTTATCCGTACTGTGAAACGCGAACCTACACGCCACCCGATGCCAGCGTCGGCGCGTACCTGCATTTACACCAGCAATTAGGCATCCGTCATGGCGTGCTGGTTCAGCCGAGTGTGTATGGCAATGACAACCAGTTGCATCTTGATACATTACGGTATTTACGCCAGCAAGGTTACGACTACAAAGGCGTCGCGGTCGTGGATGCGGATGTGTCCGAGCAAACGCTGGATGAGCTACAAGAAGCCGGATTTTGTGGGGTGCGGATGAACCTGCTGTTTAAAGGTGGTATTGAGTGGCGTGATGTTGAACGTTTAGCGGCTCGCCTTGCAGAGCGACACTGGCACCTTCAATGCTTAATTGATGTTTCGCAGTTTGATGACTTATATCAGCGATTAAGGGCTTTACCCGTGCCCGTAGTGATTGATCATCTTGGACATATGCCAACAAACAAGCTGATTTCTCATCCTGGTTTTCAAACCTTATTGAAGCTTAAGGCCGAAGGGAAAGTGTGGACAAAATTGTCGGCACCGTATCGTTTGTCGCTTCAATCTCCGCCTTATGATGACGTTTCTTCGTTTGCTCAAGCTTTGTTAGAAGCGAATGAAGAGCAATGCGTCTGGGGCTCGGATTGGCCTCATCCATGTTTTGCTGCTGAGATGCCAAATGATGGCCAGCTATTAGATACCTTGTGGCACTGGACGCAAGATACGACACTGTTTGGCAAGATTCTGGTCGATAACCCCAAGCGCCTCTACCACTTTTAACTCCGCATTCATGTTACGAACCTAAAAAGACAACCGTAAGGCACCGATTCAAATTATGCTTCCTGCACTTCCGCTACAGGTTTCCTCTGATCCTGTGGTTATCAAGTTCTTTAACACCCTTAAACAACTTGGTTTCAAGGGGGATACTGATGCTCGTTATACCACTCGATTGAGTATGGCGACTGACAACAGCGTCTACCAGCAACTTCCTTTGTCGGTCGTCTTTCCTGCCAACCATCATGATGTGGTAATACTTGGCAAGGTCAGTGCACGTGATGAATTTAAGCACCTGACCTTTTCGCCCAGAGGAGGCGGAACGGGCACCAACGGACAATCATTGAACTCGGGGATTGTGGTTGACCTGTCTCGCTACATGAATCGAGTGTTAGAGATTAACGAGCAGGAAGGTTGGGTGAGAGTGGAAACTGGGATAGTCAAAGATCAACTCAACGACATCGTTCGCCCTTATGGTTATTTCTTCTCGCCAGATCTGTCGACCAGCAACCGCGCAACATTAGGTGGGATGATTAATACTGATGCATCAGGCCAAGGCTCTTTGCAATATGGTAAAACCTCGGATCATGTGTTGGCACTCAAAGCCGTATTGGCGGATGGTTCGGTTCTCGATACCGAAGCAGTTCAACAAAACAAATGGTTAAACAGTGATGTAGTATCGCGAGCGTTAAAAATTACGGAGGAAGTTTGTCGAGACAAGCGTCAACAGATTCTGGATAAGTTTCCTCCTCTGAATCGATTTCTTACTGGTTATGACCTAAAAAACGCCATCAACGACAAGAGTGAAGAGTTTGACGTCACGAGAATATTATGTGGCTCTGAAGGTACGTTAGCTTTTATCACTGAAGCCAAGCTCAATCTTACGCGAATACCTACCACGCGACTATTAGTGAACGTAAAATACGATAGTTTTGACTCTGCGCTACGAAATGCGCCCTTGATGGTCGAAGCAGAGGCTCTATCGGTTGAGACGGTTGATGCAAAGGTACTCAATCTTGCAAGAGAAGATATTATCTGGCACTCGGTAAAACACGCGATCTCAGACGTGCAGGGCAAACAGATGCAAGGGATTAACTTTGTCGAGTTCGCAGGCAGTCACAGCGATGATATTGAGGATAAAGTTGAACGCTTACTTTCAATTCTCGATAAGGAAATCGTTCACCGACGCAGTGGTATCATCGGTTATCAAGTCTGTCGTGAACCCCAAGACATCCAGGCCATTTATGGCATGCGCAAGAAAGCGGTTGGGCTGCTTGGCGCGACCAAAGGTCAGGCAAAGCCGATTGCATTCGCGGAAGATACCTGTGTGCCGCCTGAAAATTTAGCGGACTTTATCGAGGAATTTCGTACGTTGCTGGACGACAATAACCTGCATTATGGCATGTTTGGGCACGTGGATGCTGGCGTCCTTCACGTGCGTCCTGCGCTCGATATGTGTGACCCCGAGCAAGAAGCGTTGATGCATCAACTGTCCGATGATGTAGTCGCGCTGGTGGCAAAATACAATGGCTTAATGTGGGGAGAACACGGTAAAGGATATCGCTCAGAATATGGACCTGCCTTCTTTGGTGATGAGCTCTTTACTGAATTAAGGCGCATTAAAGCGGCGTTTGACCCCGACAATAAAATGAATCCGGGGAAGATTTGCACACCACTGAATAGCGACGCTGAAATGGTAAAAGTCACAGCGACCAAGCGTGGCTACTATGATCGTCAGATCCCCGTAGAAGTCCGAGAGTCGCTTAAGCCCGTACTGTCTTGCAATGGCAATGGGCTGTGTTTTAATTACGATGCTGATAGCCCAATGTGTCCATCATTTAAAGTGACAGCCGATCGTCGCCACTCTCCGAAAGGGAGGGCGGGGATAATGCGTGAATGGCTGCGTCGCCTTAATGACAGTGACTTCGATTTGCTCGCTAACGAACAGCAACTTCTCAATCAAAAGTTATCGGTTAAGCTTTTGGCTCAGAAGCTGAGTAAGTTGATATCTCGCCCCGCTCCTGATGATTTATCGCATGAAGTTTATGAGGTGATGAACGGTTGTCTAGCGTGCAAAGCGTGTGCGAGTCAGTGTCCTGTGAAAGTTGATGTACCTGATTTTAGAGCGCGTTTTTTACACCTCTATCACTCTCGTTATCGTAGACCTCTGCGCGACTATCTGGTGTCGAATATTGAGCAACTGCTGCCGATTATGGCAAAAGCTCCCAAGCTGGTTAATCAAATTGCATCTAGTAGGCCTGTTACGCAAGTATTAGAGACATCCATCGGTTTTATTGATTCGCCAGTGCTATCGATCCCTACGTTGCAAAGTCGATGTCAGGCACTTGGAGTGAGCCCGTTTGACTTTGTGTATCTAGAATCGCTTTCCCCAGAAGTGAAGCAAAATTACGTCTTGATTGTTCAAGATCCATTTACCAGCTTTTATGAAGCCGAGTTGGTTGCGGACTTTATTCAGTTATTGCAGCGGTTAGGGAAACACCCTGTTGTTCTGCCTTTCAAACCCAATGGGAAAGCTCAACATGTAAAAGGTTTCCTTAAGGCATTCGCCAGAAATGCACAAAACACATCGGATTTTCTCAACCAAGTTGCTGAGCTTGAAATTCCTATGATCGGTATCGATGCAGCCTTAGTGCTTTGTTATCGTGATGAGTACCATCAGGCTCTAAAAGAGAAGCGAGGCGAATTTACAGTTTATACGGCTCTTGAGTGGTTGGTGGATACACTTAATGAATGGCCGCCAGTACGTGTATCGGATGAAGAACCTTGGTATTTGATGGCGCATTGCACAGAAAAGACCAAAATACCGGAGACTGAGAAATCTTGGCAGTCTATTTTTCAGCACTTTGGCTTAAATCTGCAAGTCATACCTACGGGATGTTGTGGCATGGCTGGGACATTCGGACATGAAGTGGATAAGAAAAGTACGTCTGAAGCTATATATCAGCTTAGTTGGAAACCGAATATAAAGAACTTGCCCACTGAGCGTGTGTTAGCCACGGGGTACTCCTGCCGCAGTCAAGTTAAGCGTTTTGAAGGAGAGGTAGTTCGACACCCCGTACAGGTTTTAGCCAGTTTGCTTGCTGTATAGAATGCTAAAGTAATTTAGTATGCGAAAAGGCTTGCCTTAAGACTTTGCCTGCATTTAATGTATCTAGCAGCAGAACTTCAATCTGCGTGACAACAATACAGGAGAGGATCGGGCTTTCACTTTTTCGCTCGACACAAACCCCTTTCAAATTTACACAATAGCGCAGTAAAACTCTCTTGCTGCGCTATTGTGTGTTCCATATTTTGTGAGTACTTATGTTTAACTCAGAACGCAAAGCGACGGTTATTCTGGTTGCGACGACGATGATCGCTGCACTTGGCTGGATATTCTCTAAGGAAACAATACAGGGTTTACCACCTTTTGGCTTTATTGGGGCGCGATTTACTATCGCTTCGCTCTGCTTACTGCCTCTATGTTACCGACCTTTGCTGAAAGCAAACTTAAAAGATGTGCTTTCTGCTGGTGGTGTCGGGCTCCTGTTAGGCAGTGCCGTTATGACATGGATTTACGCTATTTCTATCAGTGATACTCTTGGGGAAGGCGCATTTATCATGAGCCTTTCCATGCTGTTTGTGCCGATTGTTGCATGGGTTATGTTTCGTCAACGACCACAACGAATTTTCTGGCTTTCTTTGCCTATCGCTGTATTAGGTCTTGCTTGTCTTTCTTTAGTTGGTGGCTGGAAACAATCGGCCAGTCAATTGTGGTTTCTTGGTGCAGCACTGGTTTTGGCGCTTCATTTTAATGTGAACAGCAAATACTCTCAAAAACTACCTGTGCTGCTGCTTACTTGCGTGCAACTTTTTTCAGCAGGTTGCTTAGGTTTGTTGGTTTCATTTTTTATGGAATCTTTCCCGGCTGAGGTGGACTCCTCTATTTGGTGGTGGTTTGCGTTGAGTACCTTATTAGCGACGAGCTTGCGTTACGTAATGCAAACCATGGGGCAAAAATTTGTTCAGGCAGGTAACGCTGCTCTAATTATGATATTAGAACCAGTTTGGACGGTTATTCTGAGCGTGCTGTGGTATGGCGAAGTGCTAACGGCAAATAAACTAGTAGGTTGTGTGCTTATCTTATTTTCTCTAATTATTTATCGTACTGGCGGGCGGTTTCGCTTCCCTACTCGAAAGTAGAGCAAATTAACTTGGGTTGGGAGAATTTGAGGTGCCGGATGGCCTTCTACGAAAGTGATAATACGCGGTTACGCAATGCTAATGACACTTTTGATGTAGGCTGCCGACCCAGCTCTTCGCTGATCATCCAGCCAGCTTTAGCCAGTAGCTCTAAGTCGATCCCCGTTTCTATTCCTAACCCTTGGCATAAATATAGTACATCCTCCGTTGCGACATTTCCTGATGCGCCATGAGCGTATGGGCATCCACCCAGCCCAGCTACACTACTGTCGATGGTATTGATGCCCATACTCAATGCCTGATAAATGTTGGTGAGAGCTTGTCCCCATGTGTCGTGGAAATGGACAGCAAGCTGGGGAAGAGGTGCAATCAACATGACGGCTTCTAGCATAGCAGCGATACGGTTTGGCGTGCCTGTACCGATTGTGTCGCCTAGAGACACCTCATAACACCCTAAATCGATGAGTGATTTGACCACGCTCGCCACTTGTTTAGGGGCTGTCGGGCCATCGTAAGGGCAGTCGGCAACGCAGGATAGATAGCCACGAACAGGGATGCCGTGTTTGGTGGCTAATCGCATTACAGGTTCGAAGCGAGTTAGGCTTTCTGCAATCGAGCAATTGATATTGTGTTGGCAGAATCCTTCTGAGGGTGAAGTGAAAATCGCGACCTGATTGGAGTCAGCCTCCAACGCTTGTTCTAAGCCTTTTAGGTTTGGTGTCAGGGCAGAGTAGGTAACATGATTTCGCCGTGTTATTGCTTTCATGACCTCTATTGAGTCCGCCATTTGTGGCACCCACTTGGGTGAGACAAAAGAGCCCACCTCAATATGCGTTAACCCAGTATCAGAGAGTAAGTTGATCAGCCGGATTTTAGTCTGGGTCGCAACAGGAGATTCATTTTGCAACCCATCTCTAGGGCCTACTTCGACAATCTTTACTTTGGAAGGTAGCATTACTTGTCCTGTGACTTGGTGACCCAACTTGGGCTACGTTTTTCAAGAAACGCTTGCAGCCCATCTTGACCTTGGGGTGATACTCTAATGTCCGCAATGAGCTTGCTAGTATAGTGAATCAGTTGTTGATCGATGGGGTTTTGATGACATTGATGGCAGAGCGTTTTCGCTTTACGCATCGCATCTGGGCTATTAAGTAGCAACGTCTTGATTACGCTATCGACCGCATTTTCAAGCTGTTTGGCTTCTTTCACTTCGTGCACAATACCAAACCGTTCGGCATCTTCGGCTGAAATGACTTCACCACTTAAGATATAGCGTCTAGCTTGTCTATTCCCCATCGCGCGCATGACGTAAGGCGCAATGGTTGCTGGAACTAAACCAAGCCTAACTTCACTTAAGCAAAAGTTGGCACTTTGGCTTGCGATGGCGATATCACTGCAACAAATCAATCCCAGCGCGCCACCATAAGCGGAACCTTGAACAACTGCGATGGTGGGTTGAGGGAACGAATCTAATGTTTCCATGAGTCTTGCCAAGTTTTGGGCATCAACGAAGTTATCTTGCCTCGTGCTTTCGGCCATCGACTGCATCCAATTCAAATCGGCCCCGGATGAAAAATGCTTACCGTTACTTCTTAATACCAAGCACCGCACATCCGTTCGTAAAGCGAGATAATCTAGGCGGTGGATCAGCAAGTCGATCGTACAAGCGTCAAAAGCATTGTGTTTGGCTGTTCTGTTTAGGGTAATGGTCGCTACGCCATTATCATCGACATGCCAAAGAACATCATCTTGCCTTTGGGCGTTGGGAATAATGCTTGGTTGCATTTCCTGCATACTAACTTCCTTAATTCATCTTTGGATGTTTACATTCTGAAGACGCCAAACTCGCTATCAGGAATGGGGGCATTTAATGCTGCCGTTAACGCTTGACTCAACACCTGACGCGTTTTTTTAGGGTCAATAATTCCGTCATCCCATAGCCGAGCACTCGCAAAATAGGGATGTCCTTGTGTTTCATACAAGTCTATGATCGATTCTCTAAAAATGTGCTCTTCTTGCTCTGACCACGCTTCCCCCTGACGTTCCTTCGCGTCTTTTCGAACTTGTGTTAAAACGCCTGCTGCTTGTTCTCCGCCCATCACAGAAATACGCGCGTTCGGCCACATCCACATCATGGTTGGATCATACGCTCGGCCGCACATGCCGTAATTACCAGCGCCGTACGATCCACCGATGATCACGGTAAACTTCGGCACGTCAGCACAAGCGACGGCCATCACTAGCTTGGCGCCATGTTTTGCGATGCCTTCTTCTTCAACCTTTTTTCCGACCATAAAGCCGGTAATGTTTTGGAGAAAGAGAAGCGGTGTTTTCCGTTTGGCGCACAGCTCAATAAAGTGCGCGCCTTTTTGTGCCGATTCAGAAAACAAGATACCGTTGTTTGCCACAATACCAATCAAGTGTCCTTGAATACGAGCGAAGCCACACACTAGCGTTCTGCCGTACAAGGATTTGAATTCGTCGAAATCAGAATCATCGACGATGCGGGCAATAATTTCTCGAACGTCGAATGACAGTCGTAAGTTGGCATTCACGATTCCGTAGATTTCTTCTGCGTCGTAGCGGGGAGGTAGCACGGTGTTTTCTGGCTTAACAGGTCTTGTTCTATTGGCATTGGCAATGGCTTCTCTCGCAAGCATTAGGGCATGTTCATCATTTTCAGCGTAATAATCTGCGACACCAGATTTTCGACAATGCACGTCTGCACCGCCGAGCTCTTCACCCGTCACGACTTCGCCAGTGGCCGCTTTCACCAAAGGTGGCCCCGCCAAAAAAATGGTGCCTTGCTCTTTAACCATAATGGACACATCCGCCATGGCAGGAACGTACGCGCCCCCAGCAGTGCAAAGCCCCATCACAACAGCAACTTGGGGGATGCCTTTCGCCGACATTCTCGCTTGGTTAAAGAAAATGCGACCAAAGTGTTCTTTGTCGGGGAAGACGTCGGACTGATGAGGGAGATTTGCGCCACCGGAGTCCACCAAGTACACGCAGGGGAGTTGGCAACGTTGGGCTATCTCTTGCGCTCTAAGGTGTTTTTTTACCGTGAGTGGGTAGTAGGTTCCGCCTTTTACCGAAGCATCGTTGGCGATGACCATGCATTGAATTCCCTCTATGATACCAATGCCGGCGATAACGCCAGCACAGGGGATCGCTTCGTCATACACTTGCCAGGCGGCAAACTGGCTGATTTCAAGAAAGTCAGTGTTGTCATCAAGCAAGCGCGCGATGCGTTCTCGTGCGGGGAGTTTTCCTTTTTGCCTCTGGTGCTGAATGGCTTTTTCACCGCCGCCCTGTTTGATGGTCTCGATGTGTTGATTAAGTTGAGTGACCAACGTTTCCATCGCAGCTTTATTGGAAAGAAATAACTCGTCAGTTGGCTTAGTTTTACTTTTGATAATGGCCATAATGACTTCCTTGTCGTATGTTCCGTTAGCGAGATTCTTCGAACAGCTCTCGGCCTATTAACATGCGGCGAATCTCTGAGGTACCCGCGCCGATTTCATAAAGCTTTGCATCACGTAGCAAACGACCAGCAGGGTATTCATTGATGTAGCCATTCCCACCGAGCAGTTGTATTGCATCGAGTGCCATTTGTGTGGCGAGTTCTGCACTGTACAAAATCGCGCCAGCGGCGTCTTTGCGTGTTGCGTTACCTCGATCACAAGCCGCTGCGACGGTATATACATACGCTTTTGCTGCACTCATTCGAGAGTACATATCGGCGATCTTGCCCTGAACTAACTGAAACTCGCCAATGGATTTTCCAAACTGCTCTCGTTCATGTACGTACGGGACCACAATGTCCATGCAAGCTTGCATTATCCCGAGTGGTCCGGCAGCGAGGACGACGCGCTCGTAATCCAGCCCACTCATTAACACTTCGACACCTTGATTCAACTCGCCAAGAATATTCTCTTTCGGTACTACGCAATGGTTAAATACAAGTTCGCAAGTATTCGAGCCTCTCATGCCTAGCTTGTCCAGCTTTTGAGCATGAGTGAAACCTGCGAAGTTACGTTCAATAATGAATGCGGTAATGCCACGTGAACCTGCGCTGACATCTGTTTTAGCGTAAAGCACCACTACGTCAGCATCGGGCCCGTTTGTTATCCACATTTTGTTGCCATTCAGTACAAAATGGTCGCCCTTGTTCTCCGCTTTCAGTTGCATGCTTATCACGTCTGAACCGGCATTGGGCTCACTCATCGCTAGGGCGCCAACGTGCTTACCATCAATGAGTTTTGGAAGGTATTTTTCGCGTTGAGAAGGTGTGCCGTTACGAAAGATTTGGTTGACGCACAGGTTAGAATGAGCGCCGTAGCTTAAAGCGACAGACGCAGAGGCACGGCTGATTTCTTCCATGGCAACAACATGAGCGAGGTATCCCATGCCTGCACCACCAAGCTCTTCATCGACGGTCACACCAAGCAACCCCATTTCTCCGAACAAAGGCCATAAATGATTCGGGAACTGGTTATCGCGGTCTATCTCCGCGGCGATGGGCGCAATATGTTCGGTAGCAAAGGCATTAACGTGCTCTCGGAGCATATCGATGGTATCACCAAGTCCGAAATTGAGTGGGGTATAGGTGCTTTTCATAACGTCTCCCGGTATCAGAGGTAAGGTGGAAAAGCCTGTAGCGGTGTTGCTAATTGAGTATAGCGTTTATGTCTGCTTGCTTTTGAGTGTTTGAATACAACGCTCCTTAGCGGCATTCAACTCTGCCATAACGACGCTGATGTCGTTGAGTTGTTGCTGTAGGACGGCTTGTTTCTCTTCAATGATATTGAGCATTTTCAATAACTGTCCTTCGGTTTGTTGCATGTCGTAGAGCTCGAAAAGTTCACGAATTTCTGCCAACGAAAAACCGAGTCGTTTCCCTCTTAAAATCAGTTTGAGGCGAATTCTATCCCTGCGTTGATAAACGCGCATATTGCCTTTTCGCTCTGGTTCAATCAGACCCACGTCTTCATAAAACCGGATACTGCGAGTAGTAATATCAAACTCCTTGGCGAGGTCACTGATCTTGTATTTTTCCATAACATACTTACCTCGAATAAAAATCCAGTTTCTGGAAATCGAACCTTAAATGGGAAGGCCGAACATCAACTTTGAAATATAAACGTCTGCTTGGTGTGTTTTTTCATCTCATTGTAAAGGCTAGTGCTATGCTTACGTAAACGTCAAGAAATCGCGGAATGAAAGTTTGTTAGTGAAAAAGGCGATAAAGGCTGGTGTGGCGCTTGGTGAGTAATTCTATGTAGGGTGTCATCAGTCTGCCAAGTGTTCACATATACCTTAAGGGAATGCGAATCATGGGAAAAGACATCTGGATTGTCAGCGCGAAAAGAACGCCAATTGGGCGCTTTCAAGGCAAGTTGCAAACTTACTCTGCTCCTCAATTAGGCGCACTGGCGATCAAGGCGGCAATGCACGAAGTGAATGTGACTTCGGTGGATGAAGTGTTCATGGGATGTGTGCTTCCAGCAGGGTGTGGACAAGCTCCTGCGAGGCAAGCATCTATGGGGGCAGATCTTCCTTTGGGTGTAGGGTGCACCACCATTAACAAAGTGTGTGGCTCTGGCATGAAGAGCGTCATGTTAGCGCACGATCTCATTAAAGCTGGAACGATTCGCTCTGCCATTGCTGGTGGTATGGAAAGTATGACCAATGCGCCGTATTTGCTGAGGGAGGCGAGAAAGGGAATGCGCATGGGGCACCAGTCTACGTATGACCACATGTTTCTCGATGGGCTACAAGATGCTTACGAAGGGCACTTAATGGGTGTTTATGCTCAGCAAGTCGCTGACAGGCTTAAGTTCACCAGAGAGCAAATGGATGAATGGGCCGTGATGTCGGCAAAACGTGCGTTGGAAGCTCAAGAACGAGGCTTGTTTGCCGATGAACTTTCGCCGGTTTCACTCAATACCAAGTCAGAACAAGCGGAGCTGGACTACGATGAGCCCCCACGCTCGATTGACCTTGGTAAAATTCCTCAACTCAAACCTGCATTCGATGAAAAAGGTACGGTGACCGCTGCTAATTCGAGTGCCATTTCAGATGGCGCGGCGGCTCTTGTGCTTATGGATGAAGACACTGCGCGTCATCAGGGGCTTAAACCACTTGCGATCATCAAGGCGCACTCTACACATGCCAGAAAACCTGCAGAATTTACTTTGGCACCCGTCTATGCAATTGAGCAACTGCTGTTCCAGCTAGATTGGTCAATTTATGAAGTGGACCTGTGGGAAATCAATGAAGCCTTTGCCGTCGTGACACAAATAGCGGTGGCGGAACTTGGGCTTGATACGAGCAAAGTAAATATTAAAGGTGGAGCCTGTGCACTTGGGCATCCGATTGGGGCTAGTGGCGCACGAATTCTGGTGACATTGATTCACAGTTTGCGTCAGCTACAAGCGTTAGGCACCAATGGTGATCTCGAAGCCAAAAAAGTGATGCGGGGTGTTGCGTCACTTTGTATCGGCGGTGGAGAAGCCACGGCGATAGGCATTGAAATACCGCTTTAATTGAAATCAGAAAGGAGTAAATGATGACTCGTTTGGTTCCCTTGTTTATTGGTGGCGAGTTTCGTGAATCTCAAACATCGGATTGGGTTGAGGTAACCAATCCCGCCACTAATGATGTCATTGCGTACGTTCCATGTTCCACAGAGCATGAGATGGAAGCCGCCATTGATAATGCGAAAGAGACATTCCAATCCTGGAAGGAAGTGGCAGTATCCGAGCGTGCCAGAGTCATGCTGCGTTATCAGCACTTGCTCAAAGAGCATCATGATGAGCTTGCCACACTGCTTTCTCATGAAACGGGTAAGATTTTAGCGGATGCTAAAGGCGATGTGTGGCGAGGCATAGAGGTTGTTGAGCAGGCGGCAAACATTGCCAGCAACATGATGGGCGAAACCGTCGAAAACGTTGCCACGGATATTGACAGTTACTCAATGATTCAGCCCCTAGGTGTGTGTTGCGGCATTACGCCATTTAACTTTCCTGCCATGATTCCGTTGTGGATGTTCCCAATCGCTATCGCTGCGGGCAATACATTTGTGCTTAAACCCTCCGAACAAGTGCCGTTGACCTCTATTCGTTTAGCTGAACTATTTGAGCAAGCTGGCGCGCCGAAAGGAGTGTTGCAGATCGTTCATGGCCGCAAAGAGCAAGTCGACTTTCTTCTGGCTCATCCTGATATTCGAGCGGTGTCATTTGTTGGCTCGGTTCCCGTTGCCCGTTATATCTACACCACAGGGACTAAACATTTTAAACGGGTTCAAGCTTTTGCTGGTGCAAAGAATCACATGGTGATCATGCCTGATGCAAACAAAGATCAAGTGGTGAATAACCTAATCGGAGCCTCAGTAGGGGCTGCGGGGCAACGCTGTATGGCAATTTCTGTTGCGGTATTTGTCGGCGATTCAAAACAATGGATTGCGGACCTGAAACTGGCGATGGCGAAAGTACACCCAGGGCCTTGGGATGATGAACAGGCTGCTTATGGCCCACTGATCAGTGAGCAAGCTAAACAACGCGTATTGGACCTAATTGAAGATGGCAAACAACAAGGCGCAGTGTGTGAACTCGATGGCAGTCAGTGTGAAGTGGAAGGCTTTCCCGATGGAAACTGGATTGGCCCAACCTTGTTTAGCGGTGTAACAGCGAACATGTCGATTTACACGCAAGAGATATTTGGCCCTGTCTTAGTTTGTATGGAAGTCGAAACGTTGCAAGAAGCTATTGAGTTAGTGAATCGCAACCCTTACGGCAATGGAACTTCTATATTTACCGCTAATGGCGCTGCTGCGAGAAAATATCAGCATGACATTCAAGTCGGTCAGGTTGGGATCAATGTGCCTATTCCAGTCCCTTTACCATTTTTCTCCTTTACTGGTTGGAGAGGCAGTTTCTATGGTGATTTACATGCGTATGGTAAACAAGCGGTACGTTTTTATACCGAGACCAAAACGGTGACGGCGCGTTGGTTTGATGACGATATTCCAACGGGGCCAAATCTGACCATCCAACTGCGCTGAGTGAATAAAAGGAGCTTTTATGGACTTTGAACTTAATGAAGATCAACGTGCATTTGCCGATACCGCTCAACAATTTTCCGATGAGCGTTTAGCACCGATGGCGGCGGAGTGGGATGAAAAGCAGATCTTCCCCAAAGACGTATTGAGAGAGGCGGGGGAACTAGGGTTTCTCAGTCTCTACACTCCAGAAGCGCAAGGTGGCCTAGGGCTGAGTCGCTTGGATGCTTCAATTATCTTTGAACAACTGGCCATGGGATGTACGTCCACTACGGCGTTTATGACGATTCACAACATGGCCAGTTGGATGATCGCGAGTTTCTCGAACGAAGAAGTGAGAGCCAAATATTGCTCTAAGCTGGTCTCTGGCGAGTGGTTGGGTTCATATTGCTTAACCGAGCCTAATGCGGGGTCGGATGCCGCTGCACTGACCACTTCCGCTACAAAAAAGGGAGATAAGTATGTCCTCAACGGTGGCAAAACCTTTATCTCTGGCGCAGGAGAGACAGATGTTTTGGTCGTGATGGCGAGAACCGGAGAAGCGGGTGCCAAAGGCGTGTCCGCATTTGTTGTTCCTGCTCACGCTGATGGTATCAGCTATGGGCGCAAAGAACCCAAAATGGGTTGGAACAGCCAACCAACACGAGCGGTTACTTTTGAAAATGTCGTTATTCCAGCTAGCCATTTACTGGGCGAAGAAGGGCAAGGTTTTGTCTTTGCGATGAAAGGGCTTGATGGAGGGCGTATAAATATTGCGACCTGTTCCGTCGGTACGGCTCAACAGGCCCTTAATCAGGCGGCACGGTACATTCAAGAGCGTAAGCAGTTCGGCAAGCCGCTTGCGCAGTTTCAAGCCTTACAATTCAAATTGGCAGACATGGCGACAGAGCTAGTGGCTGCGCGGCAGTTGGTGCGCTATGCCGCCAGTAAACTCGACCGAAATGACCCTGATGCTACGGCTTATTGCGCGATGGCAAAACGGTTCGCAACCGATGTAGGTTTTCAGGTTTGCGACCACGCGCTGCAGCTTTATGGTGGCTATGGTTACATCAAAGAGTATCCAATGGAGCGTCATTTCAGAGATGTGCGTGTGCATCAAATTCTGGAGGGAACGAACGAAATTATGCGTTTGATCATCGCACGTCGTTTGCTCTCTGAGGAGTCGGCCTTGCTGTAGCGAAGTATTGGATTTGCTCATTGAGAAAGGATTCAGATATGCCATTAACCCAAGAAGCCATTCAACATACGATCACTAATCACGTTGCGGTGGTGACGATGAACAACCCGCCAGCCAATACGTGGACAGCAGAGAGCCTCAAGGTACTGAAGTCGCTGATACTCACACTTAACAATGATAAGCAGGTCTACGCACTGGTTTTAACCGGCAGTGGAGAAAAGTTTTTCTCTGCTGGTGCAGATCTCAAGCTATTTTCTGACGGTGACAAAGCGGTTGCGTTAGACATGGCGCGATGCTTTGGTGAAGCCTTTGAAACGCTCTCGGAATTTCGTGGTGTTTCCATTGCCGCCATTAATGGTTACGCCATGGGCGGAGGTTTAGAAGTGGCATTAGCTTGTGATATTCGAGTAGTTGAAGAGCAAGCGGTACTTGCTTTACCTGAAGCCAAAGTCGGACTTTTGCCCTGCGCTGGCGGTACCCAAAACCTCACAGCGTTAGTAGGGGAAGGCTGGGCAAAGCGTATCATTTTATGTGGAGAGCAAGTCAGCGCTGACAAAGCAAAAGAACTAGGCCTAGTTGAGGAGTTGGTTCCCAAAGGTGAAGCTTTAAGTAAAGCGCTGGAACTTGCTGAATCTGTTGCGAACCAGTCACCATCTTCTGTCGCCGCATGTAAGGCGCTCATTCAAAATATGCGCTCTGCGCCACTTAAGCACGGCTTAATGAAAGAGCGAGAGTTGTTTCTGAATCTTTTTGATACGGAAGATCAAGTTGAGGGTGTTCGCGCCTTTTTAGAAAAACGCCCACCGCAATGGAAAAACCGATAGGAGGCCACATGGCAGGGATGGTAACCATTAGTGAAATAGAGTGCTTAGATGGCGTGCACCGCATTGGTATCGCAACGTTAGACAACACCGCTTCATTGAATGCATTGACGTATGACATGTTAGTCCAACTTAACGATCAGCTTATCAAGTGGCAAGATGATCCACATATGGCTTGTGTGGTACTGACTGGCGCTGGAGAAAAAGCATTCTGTGCTGGTGGTGATGTTCGAGCTATGTATCACGTCATGCATAACGAGAGTAAAGAAAAAATCGTAGAGTTCTGTACGAACTATTTCTCGTTGGAGTATGAGTGTGACTATCTCATCCACACTTACAACAAACCCATTATCGGTTGGGGAGAAGGTATTGTCATGGGCGGTGGGATGGGGCTTTTTATGGGAACCAGCCATAAAGTTGTGACAACAACATCACGCCTTGCTATGCCAGAAATCAATATCGGACTGTATCCTGATGTGGGAGGTACGTGGTTTTTAAGCCAGATAGATCCGCAAGTGGGTTTATTCCTCGGGTTGACAGGTTCAATGGTAAATTCAAGTGACGCTGTCACTACTGGTTTGGCCGATTGGTCACTGTTGGAAGAGCAGTATCCCACCTTACTGGATGAGCTAAAGCGGCTCCAGTGGGGCAAAGAAGATGCGAAAGAGTTGGTAACTGCACTACTACAGTTAATGGAAGAACAAGTTATTGATAGCAAACCAACCACGCAAATTTGTCCATACTTAGATCAGATAGAGGAAGCGTGCAAAGGCTTTGATCTTAATGCGATAGCACAGCGAATCATGGCTATCGAAGGGAATAGCCAGTGGATAGAAAACGCGAAACAAACGTTCGCATCGGGCAGTGCGATCACCGCGCATATTTGCTTTAGACAAGTGAAAGAGTACCACAGCTTACCGCTTGCAGATTGTTTCCGTTTAGAGTTGAGTTTGTCGGTTCGCAGTGCCTTATTAGGTGAGTTTAAAGAGGGCGTCCGTTCTCGGCTTATTGACCGGGATGGCGAACCTAACTGGATGTTTAACAGTGTCAGTGAAGTCGATGAAGATGTCATCGATACCTTGTTTACCTCACTTTGGCCGGATGACGAACATCCGCTTGCTGATTTGGGTGAACAAACACTAGGTCAATAAGGAGAATGATCATGAGTACCATCGCATTTATCGGTTTAGGAAGAATGGGGCATCCGATGGCGCAAAACTTACTCGCGTCTGGATTTAACGTGCAAGTATTCGATGTCGATAGCGAAGCCGCAAAGCAACTAGTACCTTTTGGTGCGGTGGTGGCGAGCTCTATTGAGGAAGTCGTGGATGGTGCTAGCACAGTCATCACGATGCTACCAGCAGGGTCTCACGTTCGTTCCGTGTATCTTGGTGACTTACATGGTGGCGTAGGTGTCCTCAATCTTGTCTCGCCAAGTACCTTGATGATTGACTGTTCAACCATTGATCCGGACTCTGCGCGATTAGTCGCCAATGAAGCGGCAAATAAACGCGTGTTGTTTGTCGACGCGCCCGTTTCGGGGGGCGTTGCTGGCGCTAAAGCGGCGACATTAACCTTTATTGTTGGTGGTTCGGATCAAGCGTTTTCTAAAGCCAATGCCATTTTGCAGTATATGGGAAAAAATGTTTTCCATGCTGGCAAAGCAGGCGATGGTCAAATGGCGAAAATCTGTAACAACCTTATGCTCGGCATTTTAATGTCTGGTACGTGCGAGGCATTAAACCTAGGTATCGATCATGGACTCGATCCAAAAGTGCTATCAAACATCATGCTGCAAAGCTCTGGCCGAAATTGGGCATTGGAGCTTTACAATCCTTGCCCAGGCGTGATGGACAGTGCGCCAGCCAGTCACGATTACCAACCGGGCTTTATGAGCAAACTCATGCTGAAAGATCTCGGCTTGGGGTTAGATGCGGCGTTACAAACACATTCTTCGGTTCCGATGGGGTCGTTAGCGCGCAACTTATATTCTTTCCACAACGCGAGCGGCCACGGCGAACTCGATTTCTCAAGCTTATTTGAGTTATACAAGAGTAAGAAAGGCTAGACCGAGTTTTGTGACAAACCAGCCCGAGATGGTGACGTAAAACGCGCATCATTTCGGCCAACTTAGACTGGTTGAGATAGAGAACATTACGAGCTATGGAGTGCACCAATATGGACATAAAAAGTAGTGTTATTGCCATTACAGGAGCAGGGCAGGGGCTTGGGCAAATGATGGCCATTACCCTTGCTCAAGCTGGCGCTGATTTAGCGTTGTTGGATGTAAACGCCAGTGGCTTAATGGAAACACAAGAGCAGTGTCGAATGCTGAGTGCGAAAGCGTTGACATATCAAGTGGATGTTACCAACGAAATCGACGTTGAAACCACGTTTGAAGCGATTATCCAAGATTTTGGTCAACTCAATGGGTTAGTCAATAACGCTGGCGTATTAAGAGATGGGTTACTTGTAAAAGCAAAAGATGGCGTGATCAGTAAGATGTCTTTGGATCAATTCAATTTGGTCATGAACGTTAACGTGACAGGAACATTTTTGTGTGGGCGTGAAGCTGCCGTCAAGATGATTGAGAGTGGCTCCCGAGGCGTTATCATCAATATTTCTAGTGTTGCGAGAGCAGGGAATATCGGACAAACCAATTATTCTGCATCTAAAGCGGCGGTCGCGACCATGGCGACAACATGGGCCCGTGAGCTCGCAAGATACGGTATTCGTGCGGCGGCGGTTGCACCAGGTGTAGTACACACCGCGATGGCAGAGCAAATGAAACCCGAAGCCATAGAGCGACTAGAAAAGATGATCCCAGTTGGCAGGATGGGCGAAACAAGCGAAATCGCGCATGCAGTAAAATACATTATTGAGAGTGATTACTTTACTGGCAGGGTTTTAGAAGTGGATGGTGGCATTCGTATGTAAGTGACCACTGAAATAAGGCTCTGATAGACCTGAATAATAAGTCTCTTTCCATTTCAACATTTTCTATGTTGTGGAGTGCTAATTCTGCGCAACCCAAATGTATTTACAACTTATGTTTGGATTTACCATGAGAATGATTTCTCACAATCCAATAAAGAGATGTAAATACCACTCAAATATTAAGTGAAATCATTAATTTGATGTTGATCACACTTTTGATTTTTTAGCTTCCGCTTCTCATTAAGGCTATCTGCGTAAATGAAGTTGATAGTCAGTCTCATCAATTTTTAGTTTCAACTGTTTGTTTTTAAATAATTAATTGTTGAAGCACGAGAAATTCGTGTTGAGGTTAATATTCTATTTAAAGTGTGTAACTTCCATTAATGGAAGGTTAGTTTCCAGTTGTGGCTAATGAGCTTTAACTTTTTACTCCTCATAATGCGCCAAATGTAACATAGTGTTTCAAAGTGTAACAATAAACTCACACTAAGAGTGTGGTTTTGATCTCCACTCAATTCCGTTTTGTTTCGCTCTGAGCCCGACGTTACTCATGCTCAACACATAAACATTCTAATGACTATAACAACTGGTTCTTGGCTTGATACCAATCGTATCGTAGCAAATAACGGTTCATTCTAGCTGGTTAAATGCTTGATGACGAAGTTGAAAAATTGTAAGTAGAATAACTACTTATCGAAGTTTTTTCTTGTTCTCATACATTACCTCTGCGCTATTTGTGAGCTCTTATTTACTTTGATTGGCATCTGCTTTGAAACCAGACAACCATCGAGAAAGTTAATGGAAGCCTCAAGATATAAACGCATCTTGTCGAGGGGAAGTTTGGCGTCCGTCATACTTATGCTCTCAGGATGTAATTCAGCTTTACTTGACCCCAAAGGTGCCATTGGTGTGCAAGAAAAAGAGTTAATTATTACTGCTCTTTTGCTGATGTTGATCGTTGTAATCCCTGTGATTTTAATGACGATTTACTTCGCTTACCGATACCGCGCCTCTAACACTGAAGAAGAGTACGCACCCGAGTGGTCACACTCGACCAAAATCGAAGTGGTGGTATGGACAATTCCAATCATCATCATTGCGATTCTTGCGACGATCACATGGCGTTCAACTCATGAACTAGAGCCATCCAAACCTTTGGAAAGTGATGTTAAACCAATGACCATCGAAGTGGTGTCACTCGATTGGAAATGGTTGTTCATCTATCCAGAAGAAAACATTGCGACGGTGAACTATGTGGCGTTCCCGAAAGACGTGCCAGTGCAGTTCAAACTGACTTCGGACAACATCATGAACGCGTTTTTCATCCCTCGCTTAGGTACACAGATCTACGCGATGCCAGGAATGGTAACCAAGCTCAACCTGATCGCGAACCACGAAGGTGACTACAAGGGTTTTGCATCGAACTACAGCGGCGAAGGCTTTTCGCAAATGAAGTTCACAGCTTCAGCAATGTCTGATCGTGCTGCGTTCCTAAATTGGGTGCAGAAAGTGAAGGCGAGTCCTGATCGTATTGAAGATTGGGAGCAATACAGCTCACTGGCAGCGCCAAGTATCGCAGAGCCAGTCACTTTGTTCTCTAGCGTTCCTCCGTTCTTGTTCACCGACGTTGTGACTCAGCATCCTGGTTCAATGAACTGTTTGCCTGAAAACCAAGGATAATCGTAATGTTTGGAAGATTAACTCTTGATTCAGTTCCATTCCACGAACCTATTATCGTCATCACCCTAGCGGTTGTGGCGCTGGTTGGTTTAGCCGTAGTTTACGCGGTGACCAAAGCCGGAAAGTGGCAATATTTGTGGAATGAATGGTTTACTTCAGTAGACCATAAAAAACTTGGCTTCATGTACATCGCAGTAGCGATGGTGATGCTTGTTCGTGGTTTTGCTGACGCAGTCATGATGCGTAGTCAGCAACTCCTTTCTTCTGCGGGTGAAGCAGGTTACTTACCACCGCATCACTACGATCAAATTTTTACTGCCCATGGCGTGATCATGATCTTCTTCGTAGCGATGCCATTGGTCATTGGTCTGATGAACATCATCGTGCCATTGCAGATTGGTGCGCGTGACGTAGCTTTCCCGTATCTGAATAACTTGAGCTTCTGGCTGTTTGTTGTAGGTGTCATCCTAACAAACATGTCTCTCGGCTTAGGTGAATTTGGTCGTACAGGTTGGCTAGCGTATCCGCCGCTTTCAGGTATTGAGGCTAGCCCAGGAGTCGGGGTCGACTATTGGATTTGGGCGCTGCAGATATCAGGTGTTGGTACGACGTTAACAGGCGTGAACTTCTTCGCGACCATTTTGCGTATGCGTACACCGTCTATGCCAATGATGAAGATGCCAGTTTTCACTTGGGCGTCTCTGTGTGCAAACATTTTGATCATCATTTCATTCCCAATCCTAACGGTGACTATCGCTCTGCTTACGCTGGATAGATACCTAGGCATGCACTTCTTTACCAATGATCTTGGCGGCAACGTAATGATGTACGTCAACCTGATTTGGGCTTGGGGTCACCCAGAAGTGTACATCTTGATCTTGCCAATTTTTGGTGTGTTCTCAGAAGTCACCGCAACCTTCTCACGTAAAAAGTTGTTCGGTTACACATCGCTAGTTTGGGCTACCGTAGTTATCACGATTCTTGCCTTTGTCGTTTGGCTGCACCACTTCTTTACGATGGGGTCTGGCGCGAACGTAAATGCCTTCTTCGGTATTGCCACGATGATCATTTCTATCCCAACAGGGGTGAAGATCTTCAACTGGCTATTCACGATGTACAAAGGCCGCATCCGCTTTACGACGCCAATGATGTGGACGGTGGGTTTCCTGATCACCTTTACTGTTGGTGGTATGACGGGCGTACTAATGGCGGTTCCGGGCGCAGATTTCGTTCTGCATAACTCAGTATTCCTTATCGCTCACTTCCACAACGTTATCATCGGTGGTGTGGTGTTTGGATGTTTCGCTGCGATCACTTACTGGTTCCCGAAAGCGACCGGTTTCACCATGAATGAAACTTGGGGCAAACGCGCGTTCTATCTTTGGATTATTGGTTTCTTAATGGCGTTCTTACCGCTTTACGCGCTGGGCTTCATGGGGATGACTCGTCGTTTAAGCCAAGACATCAACCCAGAATACTTCCCACTGTTGTCGATTGCCGCAGCAGGTACGCTTGTGATTGCGCTGGGCGTATTGTCTCAGTTCATCCAAATTTACGTGAGTATCCGTGACCGCGAGCAAAACCGTGATCTAACTGGTGACCCGTGGGGTGGTCGTACTCTTGAGTGGGCAACATCGTCTCCACCGCCGTTCTACAACTTTGCGCACCTACCAAAAGGTGATGTGCTGGATGCCTTCTGGTACCAGAAACAAAGTGGCGAGTTCGATCCAACTAAAGAAGTGGAATACGAACGTATTCATATGCCAAAAAACACGGCAACAGGCATCTACGTGTCGGCTTGGTCGCTCCTATTTGGCTTCGGAATGATTTGGTACATCTGGTGGCTAGCGGCGGCAAGTTTGGTCGGTATTATCGTGACGTGTATTCAGCATAGCTATAACGATGATGTGGATTACTACGTGGAAGTTGAAGAGATCAAAGCAATTGAGGCCGAACGTCGAGCTCAGCTTGAAGAAGCGAAGAAAAACTCAGTGAAAGACAGCGAAAGTAAAGATGATCTGGAGGTGACGTATGCAAACTAATATCGCAGCACATCACGACCATGATCACCACCATGACACGAATGGCAACAAGCTATTTGGCTTCTGGGTTTACCTGATGAGTGACTGTGTACTGTTTGCGACCTTGTTCGCGACTTACGCTGTGCTGTCGAGCAATTCAATTGCGGGCCCAACAGGTAAAGACATTTTCGAACTCCCATTCGTTTTTGTCGAAACCATGCTGCTGCTGTTTAGCAGTATCACATTTGGTTTTGGCATTATCGCGATGAAGCGCAACAACGTTGCTGGTCTCAAACGTTGGATGTTAGTCACGTTCGCGCTTGGTCTTAGCTTTATCTGTATGGAGGTCTATGAGTTCCATCACCTGATTGAAGAAGGCTATGGGCCACAAACCAGTGCATTCCTGTCGGCATTCTTTACGTTGGTTGGTACGCACGGCCTGCACGTAACCTTTGGTCTGATTTGGTTAGCGGTAGCATACCATCAACTGTCGACGAAAGGTCTGAACGACAATATGGCAATGCGCTTTAACTGCTTAAGCCTATTCTGGCACTTTCTAGATATCGTTTGGATTTGTGTCTTTACCATCGTTTACTTACTGGGGGTAATGTAATGGATCAACATGTAGAAACCAGTGCGTCAGATTACGTGAAAGGCTTTATTGCCTCACTGATTCTGACGGTAATTCCGTTCTACTTTGTTTGGACGAAATCATTACCAGATACAACGACCTATGCGATTCTATTTGGATGTGCATTAGTGCAGATATTTGTTCACTTTAAATACTTCTTGCACATGGAAACAAAAACATCCGACGGACGTTGGAACCTTGTATCACTGATGTTTACCGCCATTGTTGTACTTATCCTTATCGCTGGCTCGGTATGGATCATCTACAACATGAACGTCAACATGAAGTTGTAGGTCAAGGTATGCTGAAAAGTTATTTGTCTATCACTAAACCGGGCATTATTTTCGGCAACCTGATTTCTGTTGCGGCGGGGTTCTTCCTCGCCGCAAAAACAGAACCAGCCAGTCTAATGTTGTTCGTTACGACGTTAGTTGGTGTTGGGTTAGTCATCGCTTCAGGTTGTGTGGTGAATAATATTTTCGATCGTGATATCGACCAAAAGATGGCACGTACACGAAATCGTGAAACAGTGAAAGGCAACATCAATATCGATATTGCGTTTGTTTATGCACTTGCTTTATTGCTGGTAGGAACCGCACTGTTATTTATCCGAGTGAATCCACTATCCGCTGTCGTCGTGTTGCTTGGCTACGTGTATTACGTGTTCTTTTACACGATGTGGTACAAACGTAACTCGGTGTATGGAACCTTAGTGGGAAGTATCTCAGGCGCAGTTCCGCCATTGGTGGGTTACTTAGCGGTAACAAACTTCATTAGCTTGGAAGCGATTTTACTCTTTACCATGTTCTGTCTCTGGCAAATGCCGCACTCGTATGCCATTGCCATGTTCCGCATGCAAGACTACCGAGAAGCCGGGATTCCCGTATTGCCAGTTAAAGAAGGTATTCATAAAGCGCATCGACACATGAAAGCGTATGTCGTGGCTTTTGGGGCAGCATCATTGGGGTTATTTTTACTAGGTGAAGCCGGGTATGAATACTTAGCGGTTGCAGCGGTTGTTTGCTTTATGTGGACGAAAGTAACCTTTCGCAGCATTGATGACAACAACTACATCGCTTGGTCAAAGTCGGTGTTTAAAGTCTCACTGCTAGTGGTGATGGGGATCAGTGGTGTGCTTGGCGTCGAGTTGATTCCTCTAGCTCTGTAACAACCAAACCTAAGCGTTTGCTAAGCGCCAATATCTTTTGCTGCTGAATGCATGAATGGCCTTACCTAGAAGTAAGGTCATTTCACTTTCTATTGTTCTTTATTTTCCCTGTTTTTCCTGCTCCTCCTCTAGCTTCACTATCACGTATTCATATCTAAAAGCAAAAACAACCAGTGTGTAAAACATAGTGAAGCACGTTTTCGCTGACGCGTAATAATGCCAAGAGATAGTGACTATTAAGCTAAAAAGTATAAACAGCGCAATAACTCTATTTGCCATATGAAAATTCAATATCGATAGTTTGTAATGTAAACATTTGGGGAGAGTGCTAGTTCCCATAGCAGCATACAAACTAACAATGTGAATGTTTGAGTTGAATCACCAGCTAGCGAAATACAAAAGTTTTACGACTGAAAGTGGGTGAGGAAGCACCTTAGCTCCAGTGAAATGAACACGATTAAGAATCATCCTTTTACATAATCTAAAAACTCACCAAACCTTAACCCAGATTAAAGTTTTGTCGTCTCCGAGGCATTAAGGTGCGCCTGTAGTTTGCAGGTCTCAAGGATTCAGAGAAGGAACAGCCATACATCGTGTATCGCTGTTCCTTTTTCGTTCTTGTTTACTTGCGAAAAGATAAAACATAAAGACAACTTTAAGAGGACTGGTTTTGAGCATTTTGTTTTCCGAAGCCCGAATTGGCAACATGACCCTAAAGAACCGTTTTGTGAGAAGCGCAACGTGGGAGAACATGGCGACCGAAGATGGTCATATGACGGTAAAGCTTTACGATATTTACGAAACGCTTGCGAAAGGGGAAGTTGGGCTTATTGTTACGGGTTATGCCAATATCGTTGAAGAAGAGAAACCCAACGCAGGTATGATGGGGATCTACAACGACTCTTTTATTGAAGAATACAAAAAGCTAACAGAGCTAGTACATCAACAAGATTCTAAAATCGTGATGCAAATTGCTTACGGTGGCACCAAAACCACCCATAACGTCGGTGAGCGTGTCATCTTCGCTCCGAGTGACGTGCCTGAGCGTGGTACAAATACGCAAGGCAAAGCGATGACAAAGGACGAAATAGACTACATCATAAAGGCATTCGCATTGGCGAGTAAACGTGCTCAAGACGCTGGTTTTGACGGCGTAGAGATTCATGCGGCGCACACTTATTTAATTAACCAGTTTTTAAGCCCGTACTATAATCGTCGCGAAGACGAATATGGTGGTGACTTAGAAAATCGCATGCGCTTTCTTTTAGAAATTTATTCTGAAACCAGAAAGCTGGTTGGAAGCGAATTTCCCATCCTCGTTAAACTGACGGCAACAGAGTTCTTTGACGGCGGTTTAACGTTCAATGAAACTCGCGTCGTCTGCAAGAAACTTGAAGAAATAGGCGTTGATGCGATCATCGTATCTGGCAATGTTCACGGCAAAGCAAACGAACTTGTTGGTCAAACGTTCGATGGTTACACACTACAAGAAGAAGGTTACTTTCACGAATATGGTCACGTGATCAGTCAGGACGTTAGCATACCGGTGATTACTGTCGGCGGGCTGAGCGACATTGATGCGATTGAGAAAATTGCAGAAAACACAGGTATCCAATTTTTTGCTGTGTCACGCCCTTTATTGGCTGAGCCACAGTTGATCAAACGTTGGAAAGAAGGCAATCGCGCACCAGTAGATTGTGAACGTTGCTCAAAGTGTCGTACCAAGCGTGGTAACTTTTGCGTGGTGTATAAGAACCGAAATCGTCGCAAAAAATAGAACGAAGCGAATACACAAATACAAATTAGCCTCCACTCTGAATATGGAGGCTTTTAATTATCCGCATGTTAATCGAACCATTATTTATCTTCTTTTTGATAGTTTAAATAATGCACACAAAGATCGTGAAATGCTTTAGCTTGAGGCGAGATCGTGCGATCGGTTAACGTAAATATACCAATTTGCCTTTCAAGTGGTGGATCGATAAGCGGAATCCAAACCAAGCGTGTTTCATTGGTTGGGAAAGCAAGCTTCGGTAGGGTCGTGACACCAATCCCAAGTTCTAAGACAGAAAACAGCGAAGTAATGTTTTCGACCGAATAGAGCGCTTGCTGACTCAGAGCTCTTGCTGGGGTTGGATCGAGAAGTGTACAAGTGCCGTTACGGATAAAGGGTTGTTCCAACAAAGTTTGCCACTCGACTCCTTCTGGATGACTCGCAATAGGGTTGTCCTTTAAACACACCACGCCTATTGGATCGGCTAACAGCGGCGTAAAGTCAATGCCCCCCTCATCGAGGTGAGAGGGGTTACCGAGCGCTAAGTCGACCTCACCGGAGAGTAGGCGAGCCTCGACGCCAGCGGCATTATCGTCTATCAAGCTTACTTCTACATTTGGATACTGTTCGCAAAAGGCGCCCAACACGCTAGGAATGAGCTTCGCTGCAACAGAAGGAACGCTCGCAATTCGCACTCTCCCTTGCTGTCCGGCAGCGGCTGCTTTGAGATCGTTGTCTAGTGCACTGTAGATATTGAGAAACTGAACCACTTTGGGAAGACAAATTTCACCAAACGGGGTCAATTTGGTTTTGTTTCCGGGTTCAAACAGCGTTTGCCCTAGAATTTTTTCAAGCTCTTTTATCGATGTGGACAGTGCCGCCTGAGAACGATTTGCACGATGTGAAGCGGCTCGAAAGCCTCCTTCCTCGACTACCATCACAAAATGCATTAATTGTTGAAGCTTAATACTCATCCCTAATGCCTCTTAATCCCTTTATTTACGTTATTTTAAACATAGTGATAAGTTTAATTTATCAAATGTCAAAAATTTACCGTTAGATTTATCGCCTGTCAATGTGCATCATTTAACCATATTGAAACAAAGCTGTTACAAAGGTTGAAAGGCACGTGAATACTCCTACTAAAAAACACCCAGTTAAAACCAGTCTATTTGCTTCTAAAGCGCCGCTTGAATGGGCGATAGTCAACAACGGAACCCTGTATACGGCTCAAATTCCTATTGATGACACAGGCGCGGTTGTGGAAGGCGGTATCGAAGCACAAACACGTCAAACCTTTAACAATCTCATTCACACCCTGGAGTGTGCAGGGGAGTCTTTGGACTCGGTGTTGCAGGTCCTGATTTATGTGACCGACAGAGAATACTTAAAGACCGTTAACCAAGTGTACGCGGAATATTTTGAAGCGCCGTACCCAAATCGCGCCGCCATGGTGGTTGCAGGGTTAGCGCGAGAAGAGATGTTGGTGGAGTTTGTTGTCTACGCGTCGGCAAGCAAACCAGAATAAATCCAATAAGAACAATTTAAGAACAATTAGAGATCAGTGAGTGGGTGGCTTGCCATCACAAATCGGAAGAACAAGGAAAGAACCATGACTTTTATTAACAATGTTCAAGCAGAAAAATCCCTCTATATAGCAGGTGAATGGCAATCGGGCATGGACACCATCGCCAATATTAACCCTTCTGATATCAGCGAAAACATTGGCGATTTCGCACAAGCGAGTGTGTCGCAAGTAGAGCAAGCGATTCAAGCGGCTAAATCAGCGCAGTCAGAGTGGGAAAAAACACCAATCGAGCGCAAACAAGCAGTGTTGCAAGCGATTGGTGATGAGCTCATTGCACGATGTGACGAATTGGGTACCTTGCTTTCGCGTGAAGAAGGTAAGCCATTTGCTGAAGGTCGAGGTGAGATTTACCGTGCTGGCCAATTCTTCCAATACTTTGCTGCTGAGGTACTGCGTCAAATTGGCGATAACGCTGCTTCCGTCCGTCCAGGTGTCTCCGTTGAAGTTACTCGCGAAGCCGTCGGCGTTATCGCCATTATCTCTCCTTGGAACTTCCCAACAGCAACAGCGGCTTGGAAAATCGCGCCAGCACTTGCGTTTGGCAACAGTGTCGTCTGGAAGCCTGCCAACCTAACTCCAGCGAGTGCCGTTGCACTGACTGAGATTGTCCATCGCCAAGGTTTACCTGCTGGCACGTTTAACCTCGTTTTGGGTAGCGGTTCGCAAGTCGGTAATACCCTTATTAATTCGAAGGAAGTGAACGGCGTGAGCTTCACTGGCTCTGTGGGCACTGGCCGTAAAGTTGCAGCGGCAACGGCACCAAATTTTGTGCGTTGTCAGCTAGAGATGGGTAGCAAAAATGCGCTCGTAGTGGCAGATGATGCAGACATTCAGATTGCTGTCGAAGCGACAATCGCAGGCTCATTCTCGGGTGCAGGTCAAAAGTGCACCGCGTCTTCTCGTCTTGTGGTTATGGACGGAATTCACGACGCGTATGTTGAGGCGCTAATCAAACGCATGAGCGAACTTAAAGTGGGTCACGCTCTAGAAGAGGGCGTATTCATGGGCCCTGTTGTTGATGGTAACCAGCTGAATGCGAACTTTGAGTGGATCGAAAACGCACGCCAAGCAGGCGCGGAGCTGGCTTTCGGTGGTGAGCGTCTGAGCCTAGAGCATGACGGTTACTACATGTCACCAACTCTGTTTTTAAATACACAGAATGGCTGGGAAGTGAACCAAGAAGAAGTCTTTGCGCCAATGGCGAGCGTGATTCGCGTTTCTGATCTGGATGAGGCAATTGCAGTCGCGAACGATACGCGCTTTGGCCTGACAGGCGGCATTATCACGCAAAGCCTGCGCAATAGCGCGATCTTCAAACAGCAAGTCCAAACGGGCTGCGTCATGGTTAACTTGCCAACTGCGGGTACAGATTATCACGTGCCATTTGGTGGTCGTAAAGAATCTAGCTTTGGTCCTCGTGAGCAAGGTCAGTACGCCAAAGAGTTCTACACCGTGGTGAAAACCGCTTATCAGCGTCCTTACTAAGATCGGCAGGGTAACTGATGGTGTCAGCTGCCCGCACGAAAAGGCTAAGAAATTGTTTAAGGAGTGGTTATGTACCAACAACGGATTGTGATTGACGGATTGCAGTACTGCAATTGGGATCGAGAGTATTTCCAAACGCTTAAGGCGAGTGGCATTACCGCCGTTCATGCCACCATCGTCTACCACGAAACTGCGCGCGAAACCTTAACGCGTTTTGCTGAGTGGAACTTGCGCTTCGAGCAAAATGCGGACCTCATCATGCCTATTTATTCAATGGCAGATGTAGAAAAAGCCAAAGCAGAAGGCAAAGTCGGCATCTTCTTCGGCGCGCAAAATTGCTCACCTATCGATGATGAAATTGGTCTGATTGAAGTGATGCGCCGCCAAGGTCTGCTGATCATGCAACTGACCTACAACAACCAAAGCTTACTGGCGACAGGTTGTTACGAACCAAACGATTCCGGCGTAACTCGCTTTGGTAAGCAAGCGATTGAAGAGATGAACCGAGTCGGGATGATCATTGATATGTCCCACAGCGCGGAGCGTTCGACGTTGGAAGCTATCGAGCTCTCTTCGCGTCCAATTTGTATCAGCCATGCTAACCCGACATTTGCGCATGACGCACTGCGCAACAAGTCCAACACCGTGATCAAAGCACTGACGGAGCGCGGTGGTTTGATTGGATTCAGTTTATATCCATTCCATTTGCCAAATGGCAGCCAGTGCACTCTGGATGATTTCTGCCAGATGGTAGCGAAAACCGCAGACATGTTTGGCGTCGACCATTTAGGCATCGGTAGTGATCTGTGCTTAAACCAGCCGCAACAAGTGTTGGAGTGGATGCGCAACGGTCGTTGGTCAAAAGCGATGGATTACGGCGAAGGTTCGGCAAGTAACTCGGGATGGCCAGATGCGCTGCCATGGTTCTGCGGCAGTGCAGGGATGGAGAACATCTACAACGGATTAATGCGTCACGGATTCAGTGAATCTGAGGCAGGAAAAATATTGGGTGAAAACTGGTTTAACTTCCTCAAAGAAGGATTAGAGCCTATTTCATAGTACACCCAAAATTAGGAACCGCCTGCCTACATAACAACAATACGGCAGGCGTAAAACTCACATTTGTAGCCAGTCTTTGGCAGCTGCAAAGAACCTCTGGAGCCAGAGTATGTCTGATTTAACCAATAGCATGAAAGCTTCCACGATGAGCGTGTCATCGGGCAAGTCAAAAGCAACACACAACACATCAACAACAGAAAACACGACGGACAAATTAGGACTGAATAACCCGGCCTTTTGGTATAGCGGTGGTTTTATCGCGTTGTTCGTTGCTATTGCACTTTATGACGGCGAGTTGTTATCTACGATCGTTAACGCCGGCTTTGGCTGGGCAGTTCAGGTGTTTGGTCCTTACTGGCAGTTACTGCTGCTTCTCACTTTTCTTATTGGTCTTGGCTTGGCTGCAGGGCGAACAGGCAAGGTGATGTTGGGCGGGATTGCAAAACCAGAAATGGATTCTTTCCGCTGGATGGCGATTATTTTCTGTACCTTATTGGCTGGTGGTGGTGTTTTTTGGGCCGCGGCTGAGCCTATCGCGCATTACGTTAGCCCACCCCCTTTGTACGGCGCGCAAGATAACCCGCAGCAAGGTGCGGTGAATGCGTTGTCGCAATCCTTTATGCACTGGGGCTTTCTGGCTTGGGCGATTGTAGGTAGCTTAACTTCCATCGTGGTGATGCACCTGCATTACGACAAAGGTTTACCACTAAAACCCCGTATTTTGCTTTACCCAGTCTTGGGCGAACGAGCACTTAAAGGCCAACTCGGTGCATTGATTGACGCGTGCTGCATTATCGCGGTAGCCGCGGGCACCATCGGGCCAATTGGGTTTTTAGGCTTGCAGGTTAGCTACGCGTTAAATGCGCTGTTTGATATTCCTGATGGCTTTACCACTCAGCTTATCATCATCTTGTTTGCGATTGCTCTTTACACCTTGTCAGCACTCAGTGGATTAAGCCGAGGCATGCAACTGCTTAGTCGTTACAACGTGATTCTGGCAATGGCATTGATGGTTTACATCCTGTTTTTTGGCCCTACGAATTTTATCTTTAACGGATACATTCAAGGTGTAGGGAGCATGCTGGATAACTTTATCCCAATGGCGACCTACCGTGGTGATGAAGGTTGGCTAAGCTGGTGGACAGTATTTTTCTGGGGCTGGTTCCTGGGTTATGGTCCGATGATGGCAATTTTTATTGCGCGTATTTCCCGTGGTCGAACTATCCGCCAAGTCATTTCCACCATCAGTATTGTGGCTCCGTTAACCACCTGTTTTTGGTTCACGATTGTGGGCGGCTCTGGCCTAGCGTTTGAAATTGCTGAACCGGGCAGTGTGAGTGCGGCGTTCGAAGGCTTTAACCTGCCAGGTGCTTTGCTTGCGGTGACTCAGCAACTACCAATGCCAATGCTGACTTCAATTCTATTTCTGATTTTAACCACGATCTTCATCGTCACGACGGGCGACTCAATGACCTACACAATCAGTGTCGTGATCAGTGGTGAAACGGAGCCGAATGCGATCATCCGTACCTTCTGGGGCGTAATGATGGGTGTGACGGCACTAATCCTGATTTCTCTTGGCTCTGGTGGCATCTCTGCACTGCAATCTTTCATTGTGATTACCGCGGTTCCGGTTTCGCTGATTCTGTTACCGTCACTTTGGAATGCGCCGCAAATCGCAATCAAAATGGCGAAAGAGCAAGGGCTATAACAATTATCTAATTCAAACAACGTGGAGCTTGTGCGGGTGTTTTCCTCCTGCATCCGCACAAACCCTAGTATTCTTACAATAACAAATAGGTGGTGAGCAAAATGGATGCACATCGTTCTACTTATACGGAAGCAACTATGCGCGATGCAGCGATTGTCATGGCAGCCGAAAGGCTTGGCGCAATGCACCAAAACCGAATCAGCTTTGTTCGCAGTCTGATTCGTAATATGGCAAGCCAAAACTGGCAAGTAACCAAGCATGAGTGGCAGCTTTGTCCTCGTGGTTATGGTCATGTGATTTACAAATTGACCACGCCAGAGCACGTTTATCATTTGGTGGTATTCTGTGAAGAAATTGCCGACGACGAGCGTAATGATCGCGTAATTGCTGAAAAGTGGGACGTCACATTTGCACTGGTTCAAGGCGATGTTGATGTTACTTTGTTGGAAAGATTGCGAGAAAATGTACCGCTGCAAGAAGCGGGACGTAATCCAAACAACGTACTTGTTCTTGCTCGCGCAAACAAAAGTGTGCGCGTGTTTGAGCACATTGTTAGCGCTCTTTCTCAAGGCGAGCAGCCTGAGCCGAAAGAGTTAGCGGAAGTGGGTTATATCCTGCGTACCACAGCTGTTTATGGTAACGGAAAGTTTGGTATCGCCGATTTCAAACTGTTAGAGAACAACTCAGATTTCAGCCAGTCTTTTAGTGCGCAAATGTGTGCAGTATATATGTTGCGTGAATTCAGCCTAGATTGGGTGCACTATCTGGCACTTCAACAAGGTGGCGACAACGCGGTGGCTTTGCATCGTGGCTTGCAGCGCTACCTTGGTGTCGGCAATGCTACTGGCTTAGGCATGGCTCCATACTTGATTAATCATCCGTGTATTGTTGACCAATGGATGACCTCTCGTGAACGTGCGGTAGCGCGAGTCTTTGCGATGCCATGTGAAGCGTCGTTCCATGCTCCTTTGCAAGGATTGCTGCAAAAAGCACAGCGTCATTTAGAGCAAGTCATCACCATCAATGAACATCAAGACAGGCTCAATCATCAAGCGATAGCAGACATCAAACAACTGCTATCGAAGCTAACAACGTTAATGGCATTACATCCGAACTGGGCGAGTTTGGTCGAGCATAAGAAAACAATGAGTGTGGAAGCCCAAGAAATTCTCACCTCTTGCTTGATCGAACTCTACCCATCTTTAGTGGATGAATTTGCTAGCCAAATGAATACGGATGAAACGTTATCTATTCCGGGCGGGAAAAAGATCCAAGATTTACTGGAAGTGTTGCAAAGCAAGTACCGCTGGGCGATTGATGCGGATTACTCACTAGCCGAGAACAACTACTGGTTCTGGTATCGCTCACAAGATAAAGAAGAGCCAAGGCTTGGTGTTCGCGGGGAAGAGGCTGGAGAAGAAAAAGAACTGCCGCTTGATATCGGCAGACAAGTGAATCGCTTGTACCAGGCCTTGCTTGACTGTGATGTAGAAATGTCCGTAGCAGAGTTTCTATTGCAAAAACCGGCTTATCGTTCGATCACACGTCGCGTATGGACGCTAGGCAACCGTGCGATGGGGGATATTCAAATGAATGTGCTGCGTAAAGATGCGTTACCAATGCACTTACTGCGCTGTAAATTGGCGATCTTTGGCGCGACTAAGTTTGATCCGCGCTCGGATCGTTGGGTTCGAGTAACTTTCTTCCAAGGTGCGCCGTTGTTAGATGAAATTCACGACCCTAAACTGGCAGACACATGGATTTTCCCTAGCATGCCGCCACGTGACGAAATTGCGCAAAGTGATAATCAAAAAATCAGTGGAGGATTTGCATTATGATCGTCTCTCACAACGAATTGGTGGCCGCGGTTAATAAGGCATTTCTTGGCATGCGCCGTCACTGTGGTGAGGCGGATGTCATTGCGAACATGGTGGCGGACTTGCAAATGGTTGGCTTACATGGAGTTCGTCATTTTAATAACGCCAGTCTGTTTCTTGGGTTAGATTCAGACTGCGCCGTATCGGTGACCAACAGTACGCCGTCAAACATAGAGGTAGAACTGCACAACGGGAGTGTAGCGTGTCATTTACCCGCTGTGTTGGATTTCGCACTTGAGAAAATGATTAACCGTAAGTCGATTACTATCACGTTGACGCAGTGCCATAACCGTTGGCTAGGTTTTAGTGAGTTGTTGAAGCTCTCTGCAAAAGGCATTGCGTGCCGTGCACAATGGGTCAATGGCTCTAGTCCCAAGCGAACGCTTTATGTGTTAAACCGTGGACGAATCGCGCCAGAAGTCTTTTTCTCGGATCAGTTTGATGGGCATGATACGGATTTGCATAGTATGGTTATCGAGCTCTCCGTGAACGATTTCGATATCGAGAAAAGTGCACAAGGGTATACCACCCACATTGAAGGAGATGAGTTAAGCCGCACGCAACAAGCTTCTTGGCAAAATGGTATCTTTGTCGAAGACCAAGAATGGGAAACACTGAAACAAACCGCAACCGCGTTGCTGGTGGAGAACAGTGAGCGTTCTATGCTCGGTGCTGGTGGTGTGGTTTAAGCGATGAAAGGCGATGATTCCAAGTAGAAGTGATGAAGGCTGCTGTTTAGCGGCCTTTTTTGTGCGCGATGTTTGGTCACTTCTGAAGTTCAAAGACTATGATTACCGTTATCCGCAAGATGGAGCAACACAGGTAAGAAAAATGGATCTGCAAGAGAATAAAAGAAATGCCATTGCGTTTTACGAAACCGCCTATAGAGGTAATCCAAGAAAGGCCGTTGAAGACTACGTAGGTGATGAGTACATCCAGCACAATCCATTAGTTGGAAATGGCCCCGAGGCTTTTATCGAGTATTTTGAGCGGATGCAAAACGAGTATTCCAATAAAGATATTACGTTTGTGCGAGCCATTGCTGAAGGGAACTTGGTGGCACTACACACTCACCAAACATGGCCTAATGATATTGAATACGTGACGATGGATTTCTTTCGTTTTGATCATAATGGGAAGATTGTTGAACATTGGGACGCTCTGCAAGAGATTCCTAAAGAAACATTGAATGGTCACACCATGTATTAACGAGTCGTTGATTAGTCTCCCATGCCGTTTATTCAAACGGTATGGGAGGCTAAATGATTTGTGGCACTCGAAGTATTAATCATCAAAGCGCTTTTTCGATTCTCACCGCGACGTCTTCAGATACCCAGCCTTTCCACAAGTCAGGGTAGGTATTAAAGAAGTAAAACATCGCTTCTTCACCGTCCGCGTAGTTATCTTCCATCCAGGCCAGCATTTCACTCATTTGCTCGTTGGTAAATCCGCGTTTCTGCAAGTACGTGAATGCTTGGGGTTCTTTGCTCGCAAACGCCTCAGTTGTTACTGTGCGAACTGGAGAAGGTGGGTACATTGTTACTTTTGGTGAAGCGCAATCAGGCTGAGTGGTACAGTTGCGATACTCTTCTAAATCTGTTCCGCTACCAAAATCCACTTTGACCATATCATACTTGCCCAATACGGGGGTCGGTGACCAGTAGTAACCAAACCAAGGCATTTTGCGATCATAGGCTTTGGCGATGGTGCCAGCTAGTGCTGCGCCAGATCCTGGGTCAACCATCTCAAAGCCGTGCTCACTTAACCCTAATGCATTAAACAAGTGACCGGAGGTGATTTGGCATGTCCAACCAGCAGGGCAGCTATAGAACGCGAACTTGTCATCATCTTCTGGGTGTTCAAATAGTTTGGCGTGCTTGATGACGCCTTCTATCGTCGCGAGTTCTGGATACTGTTTTACCAGATAGGCGGGAACCCAAAAACCTTCTTCACCACCATTGACAAGCGATTCACTAGCGATGCGCAAGCGTTTATCCGCAATCCCTTTATCAAGTGCTTCTTTAATGCCGTTTGTCCATAACTCTGGCGCAACGTCAGGTTGCCCCTTTTCAATCATAGAGGTGCCTGTAGGAACGCTATCACCAGGGATCAATTCCGCATCACACTGGTAGCCTTCATTTAAGACAAATTGGTCGATGTGCGCCATTAAGCTGGCCGAATTCCAATTCATGTCTGCGATGGTTATTTTTCCGCATTCGTCCGCATTTGCATGAGTAGATAATGCTGATAGCAGCAGAACAGAGAGCATTGAAGGTGTCGTCTTCATGTGACTGAATTTCCTTGTCGTTGTCATTTACTTCAGTATATACATCGGTTTATAAAGATTCAGTGAACAAGTTTTTTTTCAGTGACGTTAAGCATAAAAACGGCGATTTATGAAGCGTTTGGTGAGAAGGGTTTAAAGGGCGTTAATACAGCAAGAACACTCCTTCGTAGCCGCCAATCTCAATATGAGAAACATAGTCGCCGATGTTACCGTCTTGATCTACAGGTCGCATAGGCTCTGGAAGCACGATTGTCATCTTCGGTGAGGTGAAATAATCGATATTCTTACCAAAGAAATCAGTTCGATACAGAACTCGGCCTTTAGTGAATTCGCGGGCTAACACCATCTCCGTAGGACCATGCACCACCACCATATCGTCTGAGTGATACGCAAAGTACGTATGGGTTGGTAACAAATCGATAGCGCCATTGGGCAAGTCAGGATGAGCCACTTTGCTCATAGAAGCATCTCCAATCACCGTGTAATCGGCAGGATAGGGCGTGCTGGTGGACATCATTACCGGAGTCGCCTGATACCCCTCTGGTATTTGATTGGCAGGCTCTCCCAAATCAACGGCAAGCAAGGTGCTAGGTTGATAAGCAATATTCATTGGTACGCCTGCCTTCCAGAAGTTGTCACTTGTTGTGTTATTACTTCCATATAAGTAGCCATTGTTCCACTGATTAAAGTAAATGCGCTCAGGGTGATAGTTTAAGTAGAACACCGCTAGTGCAGAGTATTGGTCCTGTTTCCAGTTATCCTCAGTGTTGCCAAAGTATTGAACTCGACCATAACGCGTGGTCGCTTGATAAATCACTTTCTGACCCGCTTTGGCGAGTGCAGAGTTATCCCAAAATTTAGCCAAGCCAGCATAGCCACTAAAGCCGGTAGCAGGGAAAAGGTAGTGCTCGCGCAAGTACAAGGAGCCAGCGTTAACCAAGTGGTTTTGCCCATTACGACCGAATAAGTTTGCCGTACCTATGTTGAGGCCAATTAACGCATCTTCATCCAGCGTTGCCAGTTTATTCAAGAACGCCGAGAATTGCGCTTTGTAAGCATCGTCAGCAGCTTGGCTACCCGCCACCAAACCAAGTTCATCCACTGTGCCTCCGGAATATATGTAGAACTGATTTGCACCGAGTAACTTATTCGTATCGTCGTTGTACGCACCATTTAAACCTTGTTTCGCCCATTCAGCTTGGTAATAGTGGCGCATTGTATTGGTAAAAACGGGATTACCGAGATTGGTCAATGCCCAAGAAGAGGTTTGATTCCACATACGACCAAATGGAATAACCCGTGACTCCCAACGAAATCGTGCCGTTGCATTCTTATTCGAACGGTTTTTGTATTCATTCCAAGAAAGATAATTGTCTTGGTTTCGATCTGCAGATTTGTCGAAGCCACGAATTTTACGCCAGCGTTGAATGGTTTGGCCTTCCGGTGTCTCCGTTGGTGCTCCTGAGATATTGACGGCAGGGAAGCTATTTTTGAGTTGAATGTTTTCGAGACGTGGGCGGTTTTCTATGTTGCCGTCATGCCAAGTAATTTTCGCAAAGTAAAGGCGGCCGCCGTCGCGTAAAAAGGTGGAGCCAAAGTACTGACCGCCACCATAAGTTTTTCCGCTACCATCATGCGTTGTAGCGCGAACCCAATCCGAAGGAACAGACCAGTTTACTGTTTGGTTTTTAGTCATGTTCTCAGTTTTGTCTTTTTTAATCGCGAAGCGTTTCCATTCTGTTACCCGACCAAACGAGTCGATAGCAGAAGGGTATTCAATCGTGAAGCTGCCGCCTTGAGCAAACTGAGAGAACGTAAAGGCTAAGCGGTCGAACTTCTCTGAGTGATAGACATAGAGGGCTCCACCATTATTCGCCTGGCCAAATACATCAGCATCCCATGGCGGTGGTTGATATAGCCAAAAGCCGGCGTGGTCAGCGCTGGCGGTATAGCCAACGATCATCGGTTTTCGATTGAGTAAGGTATTTTCACCATGGCTTGGGTCGACTTCAGCTAGGATAGTGTCTTCAGAAAAGTGGAGAAAGAAATCTTCGTAGTCAATTCCATTCAGTTCTGCTTGGTTACGTATATCGTTTTCCAGCCAACCTGAGTTAAGTTCCAGCTTTTGGTTGTACATGTAACCAAGCGCTTTTACACGCTCGTTATCACTCTTATCTTTGTAAGCTCCAAACACGATATCAGCATGATCCAGTTCCCATTCACGTGTAGCCACAGCAGAGATAGGCTTATCTTGAAGATCAATACCCTGTTCATGCAATCCAGGTAACACGATTGCTGTTCTACTCCAAACGCTGGGTATAGAAAGTAAGCTCAGAGAAGCAAGTGCAATGAGAGAAAAACAATGCGACTTCAACATGGGGTTATCTCACTCATACTTAGATGACTCGAATTAAAGGCCAGAATACAAAGAGAAATTATAGTCCATTCACAAAGTCCTAATCAGGAACCCGCCGATAGAAGGCTTTACCGGAAATCGAGGGGAGCCCGGCAAAAATGAGAAGGTCTGCGTCGGGTGTAGTACGCTCAAAGACTCAAAATTCCGTCTACACAAGCACAAAAGTAACCAGAATTTTAACCTTGTTTCGATTGCCATCATATTGTTGGATTTTCATCAACAATTTCAGTTAAAACCAACTGATTAAACCAGTCATATTCTCTGTTGTATTGATTGCTTATCATACAAAAATTTAACAAAATTAATTTTTATACATTTTTATTGCATAAAAAATCCTTTTGAGTAATATAAATGCCAAGTGACAATTAATGCGGTATGTCAGCATGACTATTCAGGTAAGCGGAATCAATAAATCCTACGGTGAGACACAAGTGCTTCACGATGTCAGCTTTAAGTGTGAAAGCGGCGAAACACTGGTGTTACTTGGTCCAAGTGGTGCAGGGAAGAGCTCTCTACTACGTGTTCTTAACCTTCTTGAAGGTGCGGATAACGGCAAGCTAAACATCGCAAATGATGTTTTTGATTTCTCTACTGAAATCAAAGAGAAACAAGGTTTAGCACTTCGTCGTAAAGTAGGCATGGTGTTCCAGCAGTACAACCTATGGCCACACATGACAGTGATGGAGAACCTGATTGAGGCTCCGGTAAAAGTCGCTGGCATGGATAAAGAAGAAGCGAAGAAGCAGGCAATGCAAATTCTTGCGACGCTGCATTTGGCAGACAAAGCGGATGCATGGCCGATGCAACTTTCTGGTGGTCAGCAACAACGTGTGGCGATTGCTCGTGCATTGATGATGAAACCGGAAGTCTTGCTTTTTGATGAACCGACCGCTGCGCTTGATCCGGAAATTACTAACCAAGTCGTTAAGATTATTAAAGATTTAAGCGAAACCGGAATTACACAAGTAGTTGTGACGCACGAAGTGGATTTCGCCAAGAAAATCGCTAGCCACGTACTGTATTTAGAAAAAGGACACATCGTTGAGCACGGCACAAATGATTCGTTTTCTAACCCGCAAACCGCCCAGTTTGCTGACTACTTAAATCACTAAATCACGTTTTTAAAGTTCAGTCTATTTAACAGATAAGCTCGGCTGTCATTGCGAGTGTCAGCCCACTAAGTACACACGGAGTATTGCAATGAAAAAGATTCTACTAGCTTCACTAATCGGCCTTTCTTCTGCAACTATGGCAGCAAACGCAGCAGCACAAGAAGAGATCAAATTTGCGATGGAAGCGACGTACGCCCCATTCGAATACATGGATGAAAACAACCAAATCCAAGGTTTTGATGTGGATCTGGCGAACGCACTATGTAAAGAAATGGAAGCAAAATGCACCTTCCACAACCAATCTTTTGACAGCCTGATCCCTGCATTAAAATTCAAGCGCTACGATGCGGCAATCTCTGCAATGGACATTACTGAGGCGCGTTTGGAGCAAGTGAATTTCACGAATGCATACTATGACAACTCAGCAGCGTTTGTTTCTATCAAAGAAAAAGTGGCTGTTCAAAAAGCACTAGAAGGTAAGCGTGTTGGTGTTCAAAACGGTTCAACACACCAAAGCTACCTGATTGAACAAATGCCGGGCGTAACAGCGGTTCCTTACTCAAGTTACCAAGACGCATTCATCGATATGAAGAATGGCCGTATTGATTCTGTATTCGGTGACACAGCTGTCGTAGCAGAATGGTTCAAGAAAGAAGATAACCTAGCGTACGTGGGCGAGCACGTTACTAACCCTAAATACTTCGGTAACGGTTTCGGTATCGCAGTAAACAAAGGTAACGACGAGCTAGTGAACAAGCTGAACACGGCACTGAAAACAGTGAAAGCGAACGGCGAATACGACGTAATCTACAACAAGTACTTCGGTAAGTAATATGGCACTAACGGGTTACTCTTTATCGCTTGTTCAAGCTAGTTGGATGACTGTCCAGCTAGCCTTCACAAGCCTTTTAGTCGGTTTGATTCTGGCAGTGGTATTCGCCAGTGGTGAAATGTCTCGCCGCGTTTTCGTTAAATGGCCAATGACGGCGTTTGTGACGATTGTACGTGGCTTGCCAGAAATCCTTGTCGTGTTGTTCATCTATTTTGGTTCGACGCAGGTTCTGTTTTTAATCACCGGCGACTTTATTGAAGTTAGCCCGTTCTTGTCTGGCGTGGTGGCGTTGTCATTGATCTTCGCTTCCTACGCTTCTCAAACTCTACGTGGCGCATTAAAAGCCGTTGGAAGAGGGCAGAGAGAAGCAGCAAGTGCACTCGGCATCAGTCAAGCACACGCTTTCGTTCGCATTGTTTTACCACAAGCAGTAAGACACGCACTACCAGGTTTAACTAACCAATGGTTGGTTCTGCTGAAAGACACCGCGCTTGTATCACTGATTGGCGTAACGGATTTGTTGAAGCAAGCGCAGCTAACATCTGCAGCGACGCATGAAGCATTTACATGGTACGCAACCGCTGCGGCGATTTACCTAGGCATTACTTTGATTACACAACGTGCCGTAAAACTGATTGATAAGAAGTTCTCAATTCAAGGCATGAGTATGGGACAGGAGGCTACCGCATGAACGAACAACACGTTTGGCAAATGCTGGATGGCTTAGGCACTAGCCTCCAATTGACCGCCGCTTCCTTGGTTGTGGGCTGTCTTTTAGCTTTGATGATGACGCTGACTCTGATCCTACGTACTCCGGGTTTGCATTGGGTAAGTCGTGGCATCATCACCTTGTTCACAGGTACGCCTTTGTTGGTACAGATCTTCTTGGTGTACTACGGTCCGGGTCAGTTTGATGCCGTAAGAGAAAGTGTATTCTGGACATGGTTAAGCCAACCTTGGTTCTGTGCGATGTTAGCGCTAGCACTCAATACCGCGGCGTACAGTACTCAGTTGTTCAAAGGAGCGTTTAACGCGATTCCTTCCGGTCAATGGCAAGCGTGTCGTGCATTAGGCATGAACAAAACCGCAACACTGAAAGTGCTGCTGCCATACGCCATTCGTCGCGCTGTTCCGGCTTACTCGAACGAAGTGATTCTGGTCTTCAAAGGCACGTCACTAGCAAGCACGATTACGATCATGGATCTGATGGGTTACGCGCAGCGCATTAATGCACAAACCTACGATACGTTGACGGTATTTGGTATTGCAGGTGCATTTTATTTAACGGTAAATGGTGTGCTAACTCTTATTTTCCGTCAGGTAGAGAAGAAAGCATTGGCGTTCGAAGCCGCATAACCCTTCAATCAACACTCATCATTTAGTTCCACAGTGCCTCTGCGAATGACTCTCTTGCAGGGGCATTTTTTATGTTCGTCATGGCAAATTCCTCAAGTTCCACCAAACTTAATTCAACGCAATTGCATTGGTGGCATCATGGAAAGAAGACACTTTTTAGCGCTGTGGACATTGTTGTTTGCCCCCTCTTTAAAAGCGAAAACACCAATGCGGCCGACGCCAGCACAAACAGAAGGGCCATTTTATCCGGTAGTGGATATTCCTCTTCGTCAAAACTTGATTCTGCAATCAGAAGGCTTGGTCGGTGAACCTATCGTGTTACAAGGCAAAGTCGTAGATACAACAGGAAACCCAGTTTCAGGCATCAAGGTAGAAATCTGGCAATGTGATGGGCAGGGGATTTACGATCATCCTAAGCAGCCAAATAACGATAAGTTTGATGCTCACTTTGCAGGCTTTGGCGCAGTCGAAACTCAATTGGATGGTCGCTACTTATTCCAGACTTTGTATCCTGTGCCTTACGCCTCTCGTCCGCCGCACATTCACGTTAAGTTGTGGAGGGGTAACCAAGAGCTTCTGACCACTCAATTATACTTAAAAGGCAATACTGGTGATGAATGGTGGGGTGGCAAAGCCCGTGATTATCTACAGTTTGAGACTATACGAATCGACGGGCGCTTAACGGGCGAATTTAACTTTGTGATTGGTTAGCGAATCCAGTTAAGCCATTAACTCAACCAATTGCGCCAAGCATTCTTTATCCAGTACCGGATGAGGCTCGACGCCCGTGACCAAAACGATATCCACGGAAGGCAGTGATGGCATATCGTCTAAGATCTTAAGATCTTAAGATCCTCGCTAACGCTAATACTGCCCATCGCACCGATAGCCATGCCTGAACGTACAATCGCTCGTTGTGCAGAGGCCGTATTGCAACATGCCAGTAGTTGATAAGGAGTACCACGTTTGGTTAATCCGTCTACTGCTGCCGCATGGTATTTGCAGTCGGTTTGGAATAGGGCGAGAGGGAGAGGTTGGGCTTGCTCGATGTCAAAATCAGAATGAGCAATCCACACGCCTTTGTCGCTTGCTAGCCAGTAACCTTCCTCACTGTCCGGTGCTCTTGTCACAATAGCGGCGTCTAGCTTTCCTTCATCAAGTTTTTCTCTCAAGGTGATGCTCGGCTCACTAAAGACTTGAATCGAACATGTGGGCTCAGATTGCTGTAATACGCGGATGACTTTAGGCAAGATATTGTCGTTGTAATCCTCGGGGCAACCCAAGCGAAGAGGGCGCTTGTTTTCATAACGTTTCACCTGTTTCAGCGCTTGATTGTGCAAGCTGACCAATTGCTCGGCGTGAGAGCGTAGTGCTAATCCTGCTTCACTCAATACTAGGTTGCGACCTTCTTTTTCAAACAAACTGACACTGAGTTCGTCTTCCAGTTTACGCATTTGTGCACTGAACGCTGATTGGGTGCGATTGATCTGTTTGGCTGCACGGGTGAAACTTCCCGTTTCTATAAAAGCAAGAAAGCTGCGCAACGCATCGATATCCATATCTAAAACTCATCCATCGTTTTTGTTGAAGTGTTCCATCAAAACTATCCGTTAGTCCCCTTAAATACAATCAGATATTGTGAATAGGTACTCAAAACACGAACCGCATGGAGGCGTCATGAAACTGTTTATTGCTAACCAAAACTACTCAAGTTGGTCACTGCGCGCATGGCTGATCTTTTCTCAATTCAAATTGGATGTGGAAGTCACCAAGCTCAAATTATTCACGGAAGATTTTTATAAGACCTTGGAAGGTATTACACCAACGGCTAAAGTACCGACCTTGGTGGATGGCGATGCAACCGTGTGGGATTCATTAGCGATTTTGGAATACGTTAACGAGCAATACTTACAAGGCAAAGCATGGCCAATCGACCCGGTAGAACGAGCTAAAGCACGCGCTATTGCATCAGAAATGCACTCGGGTTTCTTTAACTTAAGAAGCGAACTCCCAATGAACATCCGCGCACGCAGAAAAGTCGATCTAACGGATGGTGCGCGTAAGGATATTGCGCGTATTGATGCCATTTGGGCTGAGCAAGCCAAACTGTATCCCAACGGTTGGCTATTTGGAGAATGGTCGATAGCTGATGCTATGTATGCACCTGTGGCATTGCGTTTCCAAACTTATGGCATCGAGTTATCGGAAGGTGCCAAAGCTTACCAACAGAAGGTGCTAGCAAGTGAATCTTTACAGCAATGGTTGGAAGAGGCGAACCAAGAAACGGATATCGTAGAAGAAGATGAAGCAGGGGTAGAAGTATAAGCGCATCTTGCAATCGCCTGTAGCAAGGGAAAGCATGACAAAGCACGCTTTCCTCTTCTAGGATGGTTGTAGTTTCCGGCGCGTTTAAGCTAGGTGTTCAACAATCGCTCTGCCTACGCCGTGTGCGCTCGTTGGGTTTTGACCTGTGATGACACGATCATCCACAATTACAAACTCTTGCCATGGTTGCACTTTAGAGTAGCGCGCTGCGCTGCGTGCAAGAGATTCTTCCAATAGGAATGGGATATCGTTGATGGTGCCGAAGTCGATCTCTTCTTCGCGAGTGAAACCTGTTACTGATTTAGACGCAAGCAGCTTTTCGCCATTGCTAAGCGTGATAGGGAGAAGAGCGCCTGGACCATGACAAACTGCTGCCACAATACCGCCATCTTCATAGTGTTTTGCAGAAATCTTGGCAAAATCTTCGTTGCTCGCTAGGTCTGAAAGAAGACCAAAGCCACCCGGATAGAAGATCGCATCGTAGTTGTCACCGTTGATTTGTGATACTGGAATCGTGTTGTTGATGCGGTTCTGGAAATCATCATCCGCTAAGATTTTCTCGTTGACTGCGTCGCCTTCGATGTCGGTTCCGTACAGTGGTGCTTGCCCGCCTTTGATAGAGGCAATGTCGTAATCGAAGCCTGCACCTAGTAGCTCGCTAAGCGCATGAGTGAGCTCTGGCGCGTAAGTTCCGTTTGCTTGGTCAGTTTCACCAAGGGTCGCATGGTTCGTCACAATGATGAGTACTTTCTTCATGATGGTTTCCTTTTTGGCTTACGTATATTTGTTGAACACCTTCATACTAATTGCTAAACAAATAAGTGATAATACGATTAATTGGCAAAACATTATTGCTATATAGCAAAGGTAAGTATGGACAGTTTTGAAGGCATCAATGAGTTTGTTACGGTTGCTGAGAGCTTGGGGTTTTCTGCAGCGGCAAAACAATTAGGTTGCAGTACCAGTCACGTCAGTCGCCAAGTCACAAGACTAGAAGAGCGATTAGGTGTCGCCTTGTTAGCTCGTTCGACAAGAATGGTGAGTCTAACGGAAGCGGGGCAAGCGTATTATCAACAGTGTAAAGAGCTGGTGATTGGGCTTCAGCAAGCCAATGAACAGCTCACCACGCAGCAAACTCAATTGAGCGGTACGTTACGCGTGAGTGCCGCTGGTGCGTTTTCTGAGAACCATGTAGCGCCTGCCTTGATGGCGTTTGCCAAGCAACATCCTAATCTCACGGTAGAGATCAACTTCAATACCAGCATGGTCAACTTTATTGAAGATGGTTTCGATTTTGCCATTCGTTACGGCAGGTTGAGTGATTCAGGCTTGGTTGCGAGAAAGTTGGTGGATCGTCCCATGGCAGCAGCAGCCAGTCAGCGTTATCTCGATGAACATGGTTTACCAACGCACCCTGAGCAACTCAAGCGTCATAGCTGCATTATTGCCAATAAGGACGTTTGGTTGTTTGAAAAAGACGGCAAGCCTTTAGATGGCGTAAAGGTGCAGGGCAGATGGAAGAGCAATAACGCACACACGGTCTTGCAAGCCTGTGCGGAAGGGTTAGGCGTGGCTTACTTACCCAAGAGCAGTTTCAACGATGCTATTTCGTCTGGTCGCTTGGTGCCAATCCTAGAGCCCTATTGGGGAAGTGGTAACAGCAGCTGGATTGTTTATCAGAATCGTCACTTTTTGCCACTACGAGCGCGATTAGCTATCGATTTTTTACTTGATCATTTTGCCGATTGGCAGGAGTAAGAAGGTTCTGCCAATCGGTTTATTTATCCATTTGTTAGACGGTCAATATACTAACGTATCTACATGTTTTGATAGCTTGGTCCGCCGCCACCCTCAGGTGCTTTCCATGTGATGTTTTGCGATGGATCTTTGATGTCACAGGTTTTGCAATGAACGCAGTTGGCGGCATTTATCTGAAACTTCAACTTATTGTCCACTTCCACCACTTCGTAAACCCCAGCGGGGCAATAGCGCTGACTCGGTTCGTCATACATACCTAAATTCACATCAATTGGAATGTGAGGGTAAGTCAGAACAAGGTGACAAGGTTGATTCTCTTCGTGCTGTGTTCCCGACAAAAATACCGACGAAGGCTTATCAAAACTGATTTCACCATCTGGTTTTGGGTATGCAATTGGGTGGCACTCTTGTTTAGGTTTTAACTGCTCATGATCGTGCGAATAGTCCTTGATAGACCAAGGTAACGGCTTCTTAACCAGTGGTTGCCACAGGTTGTGTTCAAAAGTCGAAAGAGCACCGCCCAGTATGCTGCCAAACTTATGAATGTTCGCACCAAAGTTACGCGTTTCAGCGAGTTCGTCATACAACCATGATGGTTCAAACAACGACTGGTAGTCTGGCTCAGAAGCTCCAGTTTGTCGGGCCGTATGTACCGCTTCTGCTGCAATGATTCCGGATTTCATTGCTGTGTGGCTGCCTTTAATTTTAGCAACGTTCAAAGTCCCCGCATCACAACCAATCAATAAACCGCCAGGGAATTGCTGTCTCGGCAGAGAGGAAAGTCCACCTTTCGCAATGGCTCTTGCGCCGTAAGCGATGCGCTGAGCACCTTTCAAATGTGGTTCAATAGCAGGATGGTGTTTAAAGCGTTGAAATTCGTCAAACGGGCTCAAGTAAGGATTGCTGTAATTCAAGTCGACAATAAGCCCCACGGCGATTTGGTTGTTCTCCATGTGATAGAGAAAACCGCCGCCTGTGGTATTTGTTTCACTCAAGGGCCAGCCAGCGGAGTGGATAACACTGCCAGATACATCCTTACTGTCAGTGGGCAACTCCCATACCTCTTTTAGGCCAAGCGCGTAGTGCTGTGGTTGCTTTCCTGCGTCTAGGTCGAACCTTTGAATAAGTTCTTTACCCAGATGTCCGCGACAACCTTCAGCAAAAAGGGTGTATTTTGCCCTTAGCTCGATACCTGGTTCAAAGTTAGGTTTGGCCTGGCCGTTCTTATCTAGTCCCATATCGCTCGTGTTAATGCCTGTCACGGCGCCAGTCTGATCATAATTGATGCTTGCAGCGGCAAAGCCCGGAAAAACTTCCACCCCAAGATTTTCTGCTTGGTTAGCGAGCCAACGGCAAAGGTTGGCAAGGCTAATTACGTAATTATTCTCGCCATTTATCATTGGACGCGGTGTAAGGAAGTGGGGAACGCGAATATGGTTTTGTTCAGTAGTAAGATAAAGGAAATCATCTCGTTGAACTGAGGCTGCTAGCGGGGCGTCCATTTCTTTCCAGTTGGGGAAAAGCTCATCTAAGGCACTAGTTTCAAAAACAGCGCCAGATAAAATATGTGCGCCCACTTCTGAGCCTTTTTCTACAACGCAAATTGAAAGTGCGTCACCTTCACTGTCTTGGCTGAGTTGAGCTAGCCGACAAGCGGCGCTTAAGCCTGCAGGTCCGGCCCCCACGATCACGACATCAAACTCCATGCACTCTCGTTCCATCTCTATGCTTCCTTTCTATTATCGTCATCTGCGTGACAGGTTTTTGGTTTCTATACAGAAAACTATAGCTCAGTTGACGTTAACGTGAAGTGGACTAAGCTCAAGTAATGGATCTGACGTGTTATATGAGGCATGACCATGGAAGACCGACCATTAGCAACACTTGTGCTCGCAGAGCATGACAACCAATCGTTGGCTGTAGGGACGCTGTGTGCAATTAAAGCGGCATTTGAGATTAAGGATGATGATAAATCGCTTCCTGTTTCTGTGTTGCTTATTGGTTATCAGTGCCAATCAGTTTTGGATGAGTTGAATTGTGTTCAAGGTGTTGCAGAAATTATCTGGGTTGATGCGAAGGGATATGAACATGGATTAGCGGAAAATATCGCACCTTTGATCTCACAAGTAGCCAAAAACTACTCACACATTCTTTCTCCTGCCAGTACATTTGGTAAGAATGTGATGCCTCGTGTGGCGGCGTTGCTTAATGTTGGTCAACTTTCTGACGTGATGACAATCGAGTCTATCGATACGGTGATTCGTCCAATTTATGCTGGAAATGCATTGGCGAGAGTCACGTCGAATGACCCCTATAAAGTGATGACCATAAGAAGTACGGCTTTTGATGCCGCAGAGCTATCTGACACGCCAGTTGTCCCTAAGCTTACTCAAGTCGACACGGTGATTATCAATAAACTTAGTGAGTTTGTTTCGCAACAAACGCCAGAAAGTGAGCGACCAGAATTGCCAGCGGCTAGAGTAGTGGTGTCGGGTGGTCGTGCATTCGGGAGTAAAGAGAAGTTTGTTTTAGTAGAACAATTGGCTGACAAGCTAGGTGGAGCGGTAGGGGCGTCACGAGCGGCGGTCGATGCGGGCTATGTGTCTAATGACCATCAAGTCGGGCAAACCGGCAAAATTGTTGCACCGGAGTTATACATTGCCGTCGGAATTTCTGGCGCGATCCAGCATTTGGCGGGAATGAAAGATTCCAAGGTGATTGTTGCAATTAATAGCGACCCTGATGCGCCTATTTTTGACATTGCAGATTATGGATTGGTCGACGATTTGTTTGTGGTAATGCCTGAGCTGTTAGAGAAGCTGTAGATATAGTCTTGCTTCCTAAAACAAAAGGCTTCCGGACTGGAAGCCTTTATCATTTGATTTTTATAAGTTACTTTTCGCTCGGACGTTGCAGGTGCTCTGCAAGTACTTTTGTAAACCTTGCAGCTTCACCACCAGTACAAGCGCGATGATCAAACGTTACGGATAGCGGCATTGCTTTCACCGAAATTGCTTGACCATTTCTTATCACAACTCGGTCGAGTATTCGGCCCGCGCCGACAATAGCGACTTGTGGCGGTGTGACGACAGGTGTCGCGTAAATACCGGCAATCGCGCCGAAGTTGGAAAGCGTAATCGTCGCGTGTTGCAATTGCTCACGACCGATTTTTCTCTCTCTGATCCCTTCAACGGTTTGATCGAGCCAACGACGAACATCTTGTGGCTCGTATTCATCTGCGTGGCGCAAGACTGGCACGTACAATCCATGACGGCTATCTACTGCAATTCCTACATTGACCGTTGTGTGTACACAGCGTGTCATGGTTTCGGCATCAAACCAAGCGTTTAAAGCGGGCTCTTCTTGACACGCATGAACAATCGCTTGAACAAGGCGGATACTGATATCTTCGTTTGGCAGCCAATCTTCCAACAATGCTTCTTCCGTAATGGTTACGGCGGCAACATGTTCGTGCGACTCGGTCATAGACGATACCATGGTACGTCGAGCGCCTTTCAAAACTTCGGTGCCTGGACGCTGTTTTCCGGCTTCGTCGTAAATATCGGCATCTACGATAAGTCCGTTCGGGCCACTACCTGACACGAGGTTAAGATCTACCCCAAGTTTTTGTGCCAACAAGCGAGCCGAAGGCAGGGCGGTAACGAGGTTACTTTCTGTCGTGTTGTGGTTGCCACCAATCCAGAAATCATCAACGTTAACATGATGCGCTTGGTGAGAAACGCTACCGACGACGGTTGCGGCGTCAGCAGTGGCTTTTTTCTCTTCCGTTACTTCTATCCCGGCACCTGTTTCATCAATCTCTAGCAGTAATGCACCAATATTGACGATTTCACCTTCCTCACCATGACGGCTGACCACACGGCCCGAATAGGGGGCAGGGACGTCTACCGTCGCTTTTGCTGTCTCTACGGTTAAGATCACTTGATCTAATTTAACCATGTCTCCGACATTAACGTGCCATTTGACAATTTCTGACTCAGCGAGACCTTCACCGAGATCGGGTAAATTAAACGTCTTCATTTCCAATCCTCCACGAGTTCGCGCGCCGCGGTCACAATGTCTTCTTCCTGAACCATGAAATAATCTTCGTTACGGTAATAAGGCATAATGGTGTCCATTCCAGTTACTCGTTTAGGTGGGGCTTTAAGTAAGCACATGGCGTGTTCAGCGGTTCGAGCTAATAGCTCAGAGCCCACACCACAAGTTTTACTCGCTTCATGAACAACGAGTAAACGCCCAGTTTTTTCTAGTGAGCTGAAAATCGTCGCGGTATCAATTGGCTTAATACTCGCCAAATCAATCACCTCGACTTCAATTCCCTGACTAGACAAGGTTTGCGCGGCCTGAAGTGACTCTACGACGCATGCGCCCCAAGTAACGAGCGTGATATCTCGCCCCTTACGTAAGGTGAAGCAGGTGTCGAGTGGGAGTGCTTCGCCGTTATCAACGACTTCAGATTTAACGGTGCGATATATGCGCTTCGGTTCGAAGAACATGACGGGATCATTGCTTCTAATTGCAGCGAGAAGTAAGCCGTATGCGCGTTGTGGAGAAGAAGGAATCACCACTTTAAATCCAGCAGTGTGAGCAAATAGCGCTTCCACGCTTTCTGAGTGGTGTTCCGGAGCGTGGATACCGCCGCCAAATGGCGCACGAAAAACCGCGGGACAAGTGAGCCGACCGCGAGTTCTGTTACGCATTCGAGCTGCGTGGCACATTAAGTGCTCCATCGCAGGAAAAACGAAACCTTGAAACTGAAATTCGGCGACAGGTCGTAATCCTTGCGTTGCCATACCGACCGCAACCCCGCCGATTAAGGCTTCAGCGAGTGGCGTATCGATGACTCGTTTAAGACCAAACTCTTGCTTGAGTCCAACAGTGGCACGAAATACACCACCATTATCGCCCACGTCTTCACCTAGTACGACAACATTGGGGTCTTGTTGCATTTCGTGGTGCAGGGCAAGGTTTACTGCTTCAACCAACGTTAGCTCAGCCATGTCTGCCTCCCTGCATTCTCATTGCCTTGTTGATGAGTTCATCTCTTTGTGCATGAAGCTCTTGAGGTAGCGATTCATACAAATAATCGAAACCGGTTTCTGGTGCTTGTGGCGGTAAGCTCAGATAGCGTTCAACAGCTAACTCTACTTGCTCTTTACAGTAATCTAGCCATTGCTGTTCTTGTTCGTCGCTCCAAGCGCCTTGATTAAGGAGGTACGTTTTAAGACGTGCGATAGGTTCGTATTGCCATGCAGTTTGAACATCATCTTCTTTACGATAACGAGTCGCATCATCGGCCGTAGTGTGGTCACTCAGTCGGTAACTCACCGCTTCGATGAGTGTTGCACCTTTCCCTTTTCTTGCTCTCTCAAGGGCGGTTTTAGTTGCATCATAAACGGCGACGACATCGTTACCATCGACAGTAATACCCGGTATACCTGCACCTTGCGCTTTTTCTGATAAGAAATCGGCGGCACATTGGAGACTACGCGGAACTGAAATTGCCCACTGGTTATTGTTTACGACGAAAACAAGTGGAATATTCCAAGTACCTGCGCAGTTTATTGACTCAAGAAAGTCCCCTTTGGATGTACCACCATCGCCGCACATCACTAGCGCAGCTTCATGGTTACCTTGAATTTTTAGCGCGGAAGCCACCCCGACAGCATGCGTACATTGCGTCGCTATGGGTACACAGTAGGGAAGGTCTCGGCTAGGAACCGGACTGCCTTCAGGAGCAAAATCACTCCCGCGCTCATCGCCACCCCAGTATTGAAGGTTCTTTTCCATGCCAATGCCACGACACCACATCGCAGGCATATCGCGGTAGTAAGGAACAAACACATCATCGGCTTTAAGTGCTCTGCCGACCGCAATGCCTATGGCTTCCGCGCCTAAGTGTGAGGGATAGGTCCCTAGCTTACCGGTGCGTTGCAAGGCAACTGCTTTGTTGTCGTAAGTGCGAGTTAATACCATATCTCGGTAAAACCCGACCAATGTTTCAGTGTCAGCCCAGTTGGGTAGTTGGCCGACTAGGTCCCCACGATGGTCGATAAACCGATGCATGGGTAATGCCTGAACGTTCATCTCAAGCTCCTTTTGACGCTGCGGGTCTTTTGGACTGCAGCTGTTCATACAAAACCAGAGTTTGTATGGGTACTCAAACTCTGATATCAGCGCAAAGGCCATACCTAAGGTTGCGTGTGCTTTCGATAGCGGTAGGCATCTGTTCGTCCCTTAAACTATTTGTCGATAACATCGCTGCGAATATTTCACCGCAAGATACAGAGAAAGGCTTTTCTGTATCTAACCCTCTAACTAAATCGTGGTATAGCCAGATACAATAAGTGTAAACAAATTGTTAAATTATGCTTCATTTTGACTTTCGCTCAGTAGTAAAGTTTTGCTTACACCCTGATTTTGCAGAGTAATATGCTGCTATTTTGTTGGTGGTATTTTTAAACTCGAATTTAATTACTGGTTAATGAAACATATTTGCAACAAAATTTGGCTGTAAAATTTGACAAAGTGAGTCATTATTAATGAATCAACTCAAACAGTTGCTATATGATGAATTGCAAATTTTTGTTGTGCTCGAAGCCTCGACCTTATGAGAATGCATAACTTCTTCCCAACTGAGTGGAATCAAGGTAGGGTGACGGCATTACAAATGTATACCCTCGGCAGTCCTTGAGCTTATCCAAAGTAGGTGGTGCTCAAGTGGAAGTGATTATGGAGAAGTTATGTACCACGCTCATGTTTATTTTCCCCTAAGAGAACAAGATAAAGCGCAAGCCTTGAACGAGATCATCCGTCAAGAGCGTCAAGATGTGCTGCGTGTGTTTCCATTAGTTGGAAGGTTAGTTGGCCCACACAAGATGCCGATGTTTGAAATTCACCTAGAATCATTGAGTGAAGAGTTCTTGGCGTGGCTTGATACGATTCGAGGCGATTTTTCTGTGCTTATTCACCCAGTAAGCGAAGAAGAGTTGCTCGATCACACAGAACACGCGATTTGGTTGGGCAGAGAGATTGGTGTATTTGAAGAAAAGTTAGAGAAATAGTTGCTCCTCTTGCCCATGCATGGCCGCTTTGAATCCTTCTCTTCTCATTGCGGTCACAGCTTCTGCTTAACGCCTCATCTTCATTGATGGGTGCGGAATCCCTCTCTTACGCTTTGCTGTAGCTATTTTTGTGCTAAACCTAAAAGTAGGCTTTCGAACTTCACACAAAGCGTGAAAATGTCGCTGTATAGTATGCCGTTGAATGAATTTTGGTGGTAATAAAATAATAAGTCTTTGATAAATCAAATAGGTATAGCAGGGAAGTGCAGTTTACGACCCCAACGCCATTGGCAGTGGCGCCGATAATTTCTGAGGGGGAAGGGTATGTTTTCAATACTCTTGGTTATACTTGCACTCTATATATTTTGGCTGTTGTTTCGCAACGGGCCTGAGTTTGCCGGGCGTACCGCCCAAAAAAAACGTGACTGGGTTGGGCCTACCGCCAACAAAGAAGAGTGGCGAGGATTTTGTACGGATGTATTTCAGCCGTTCAGTTCTCAAACAACTTTCTACGCCATTGCTTATTTTGCCAATTACGTAGCAGCAGCGAACGCAATATCTTGGTCAACGATATACGAAGGCGATTATCCGGTCATCATAAGCCGATTTGGTAGCTACTTCATTTTAAGTACGCATGATGCACTGGTCGTAGCTGGGTTTATTGCGCTTGCTTTCTTTATCATTAATTGGCAACTTGCCATGCGCTGCTCTGGTATTCTTAGCCAGTATCTAGTGCGGATTCTTATTATTAATCAAAAGCGCTTTGTCGCGATTAGCTTGGTGTTTTGCAGCTACTTTTCGTACCTACTGACGCTTGGTATATTCTGGCTGTTCCATGATGGGTATTCAATCTGGCATGGATTAATGCTTAGCCCCGTGTTCCTGTTGTTAGCTTTACTGGTAGCGGTTGTTGTGCCATCTGCAAAAAGAGAAAGTAGTGTACCTTAGATAGATTTTCCACGTTAAATTACACTTGATTTTGGGATAGTAATTCTTATGCCATTAAGTTAGCATTGCCAGCTTTTTAACGGTCAAAAGGCCACTAATCAGTGGGACAGTGGGAGAAACAATGTTTATCGGCTTTGACTATGGTACTGCAAACTGTTCAGTGGCTAAAATGGAATCGGGTGATCCAGTACTGCTTAATCTAGAAGGAAACAGCCCTTTTATTCCTTCCACCCTTGCTGCACCGACTCGTGAATCGGTATCCGAGCATTTATTTCGCCATCGAGATATTAAACCATTAGATCAAGTTGGTGAGCAGGTTTTACGCCGGGCAATCAATTTAAACCGAGAAGAAAGTATTGACTTAGAATCCGACGACATCGCGTTTGGTCAGGCTGCACTTAATCTCTATTTGGAAGATCCTCGCGATATCTATTATGTGAAATCGCCGAAGTCTTTTCTTAGTGCATCTGGCTTGCGTGATGTGCAATTGGCTTTCTTCGAAGACCTTGTCTGCGCGATGATGGACAATATTAAGTCTCAAGCCGAAAACGATGCGCAGCAAAGTATTACCGATGCTGTGATCGGCAGACCAATTAACTTTCATGGGCGTGGCGGTGAAACGGCTAACATTCAGGCTGAACGCATTTTGTTGCGGGCAGCGAAACGTGCGGGCTTCCAAAATGTGGAGTTTCAGTTTGAGCCTGTCGCGGCGGGCCTAGAGTATGAAGCGACACTCAGCGAAGATAAAATCATTCTAGTAGTCGATATTGGCGGTGGTACAACGGACTGTTCGTTGATCCAAATGGGACCGTCTTGGCGCGGCAAAGCAGATAGGACCGCAAGCTTGTTAGCTCACAGTGGCCAGCGTGTCGGCGGGAATGATCTTGATATCGCGCTAGCATTTAAGCAGCTCATGTTCCCTTTTGGCATGGGAAGTAAAATGGAGTCAGGCATTGTGATGCCGACTACCCAATTCTGGAACCCGATAGCAATCAATAATGTAGAAGCGCAGAGTGACTTCTATTCGCGAGAGAACCTATCAGCGTTAAAGTTGCTTCAAAAGCAGGCTCAAGAGCCAGAAAAACTTGCTCGTTTGCTAGAGGTGTATCATGAGTCTTTAGGCTACAACATTGTTCGCCGTGCCGAAGAGGCAAAAGTGGCACTTTCAGAACAAGCTTCTTACCGAACTGGCATCAACTTACTATCAGAAACGATTGAAGTTGATGTACGACGTGACGAAATGATCGAAGCGATCCAGTCGCCAAAGAATAAAATGACGGCGTTGGTGACAGAAGCGGTAGAGCAAGCTGGAGTTAAACCCGATGCTATCTTTATGACTGGAGGTTCGGCACGCTCGCCAATCTTGCGCGATGCGGTGCAAACCGTACTGCCAAGTATTCCGGTTGTCAGTGGAAACTATTTTGGCTCAGTAACTGCCGGCTTAGCTCGTTGGGCTGAGGTTTGTTTCAAGTAGAAAGAAAGCTGATTAACCGTGGGTCTTTGTTGCCAAACTTATGATTTCATTTAGGCTTGCCAAGTGATGGTTGGAGAACTTTGTCGAGAGGTTGAGTTTTAAGCGGGTAGGGAACCTTTTTAGGATCTTAAGTCTTTCAAGGTCATTCTGAATAGCGAGGGACGAGCGTGATTTAGAATCTCTTGCCCGAGCACGCTGTTATGATATGTGACCCCGTTTCGCCGAGCGTTATTCATCACCATTATTCTGAAGAGTCGAGTTAGGATCTACCGGAATAATGATTTTGACTAAGCTGAGATAAAAATGCCCGCTAAATCAGCGGGCACTTTTGTTTACGTCATTAATGGTGCATGTGTTTTTCCATGTGACCTTGTTTTTCAACCGCCATTTCTACTTCCACTTTACCCGCGTTTTTGAATGTTAACGTCATAGGGAAGCGGTCGCCTTCTTTAAGAGTTTGTGTTGGGTTAAAAATCATTAAATGGAAGCTGCCTGGCTTAAACAACACTGAGTCATTGGCTGGAACGCGCACTTCGTCAATCTTAATCATTTTCATCACACCATCTTCTTTCTTATGCGTGTGAATTTCGACATGCCCTGCGATTGGGCTTTCTGCTGCGATCAATGCATCTTCACTGTCACCGTGGTTGGTTAATTGAAAAAAACCACCGATAACAGGTGCGTTTGGTGGCGCTTCGCGGCTCCATGGATGGTCGATATGAATTTTTCCTGCTTCATAATCGTGCGCTAAACTCAGTGGGCTAGCGATGACAGCAATAAGCGCGATAGCGGCGGTTTTTAATGATTTAAGCATGTGTTTTTCCTTTTGAATTAATAGCTTCTCTGAATGGACAACAAACAGAGTCATCGTTATTTTTGAATAAAGTTGTCAATGATTAGATGCCTGTTAGGCAGGAAAAACACTCGGCGGAGAGTGCTTAGGCGCGATGTGTTTGTAAACGAGCTTATCGCATTTTGAAAAGTGATAAGTCGTCAGTGCATACTTTACTCGGCGCAGCCAATGGATGGTTGTCAGGTAAAGCCCAATCGCAACTAAAAGAAAGAATTGAACAGCTTGAAGAAGCGGGCATTCAAACTGGAAGCCGTCGTGTAAGTTAAGATCTTGGATGAGCTTAGAAGAAGATTGAGCGTTAGCCTCAATCAACGTATTGATATCCACCCATTTGAAACCATCTGCGGTACACAGTAAAACCTTTTCACTTTGGACTTTGTTGAGCCAAGTTGTGCTGTGAACTTGTGTAGGATTAAGAGCGGCTGTGGACGCTAAATACAACTGAAACAACACCGCGATAATAACCGCAATAGCGTGCAAGCGATGGTGTTTGTGCTGTATTAGAGTGTTTTCCATACAATTGAGTGCTTATCTTCTTCGGCGCGGGATACTAACAAATTAACCAAACAATGTAATTATCAGTTTACTAAAAGGTGATGCAAGTGTGCATTATTTGTTTTGTTGCCTATTTTTAACGCTTTAATGTCTTGATTCGGCTGACATTCACAACCTCCAATTCAACTTGTCAGTCTTGCTTAGTCGCTTCTGAAGATACCGAATTAATCTCTCTTATATGTCACTGAAGCTTCGGTTAGTGGGTGTCGTGGTGGTGTTTTTACGTGCTAGATTTGGCTGATATCGATTCAAAATGCACACCGAATCTTCACTTGTTTTCCATTAACGGAATTATGACAGTAATTTAATAAAGGATACGGTATTCTGCGCTCCTTTGTACATGTCAGAAACGTCCGTCCTGCTTAGTCGGAGGGGCGATTAATCTTAAGAAATTTCTCAAATGAAATACGAACAACAGATTGGATATCGATACCCTAAAGGTCGATTTGCCATGGTGAGTGTATATGCATTCACCGGTGCTGCGATTTTAGCATCGACTATTTTTTCTCTATTGCTGTTTTTGTCTATCGACGAAAACCCGATGATGCAAACCTTATTTGGTGGTTTAGCGATCGTTTTTGAAGCAGGTAAATTTTACGCTTGGTATGAATACGGTGAGCGCCGAGCCCATCGCAACTACACAGGAGCAGCAACCGCTCTCGTGTTTTATTTAGTCTTAGCTGCGATTTCCATTGGCGGTAGTATTGGTGGGATTAATAGTGCAACCAATAGTGCACAAAGTCATATTTCGGTAGAGCAGGCGAAAGTGGAAGCGTTTAATCGTCAGATTGCGGCAATCGATAAGCAGATTGAGCTCAACAATATGGCAGCGCAGAAATACATCGAGATGGAACGTATCGCGACTGGTGTAACTCGCATCCAGGAGCAAAACAAAACCTTACGTGAAGAGCAGCAACGCTTGGCTATGGAGCGTGATAGTTTACCGCCGGTGACGCAAGGCTCAGTGATTGGTTTAATTGATAGTCTAGCTAACGCATTTGGTACCACCTCTCAGCAAGCTCAGCTTGGCTTGGTTGTATTTCTTTCGATTCTTTTGGACTTCTTTGCTGCATTTTTTGTTGGCTTGATTGGTGAAGAGCAACGGTTCCGATATTTCTATCGCAGAAATGAGGGCATGATATTGAAAACAGTTCGCGATATAGACCCAGCGCCTGCGGGTTATCTTCCTCATATAAAAGAGGAAGTAGAGCAAGAAATACCAGCAGCGCCGGAGCCAGAAGAACCAAAGGAACCGAAAACCTTGTTAGAGCAAGTTAGCGATGCACTTAAAACGCATCAAATTACGTGCACCAAAAAAGCCGTTGCTAAACAGTTTAGGCTGTCTGCGGAAGAGGTAGACAAGGTATTTGAAGAATTGGCAGAGCTCGGTTTAGTGGGGAAAAAAGCTAACCACCATTATCATTGGATAGGTGAAGCAGAGACCGCATAATTGGTTATCTATTAAAGTTCGGAAAGAGCGTCAATCGGCGCTCTTTTTTGTATTAGCTCCCCATGAACTCGTTGTTAATTGTTAAATAAACTATGAGCAGTTGGTGATACAAACTACAAATTCATTTGGATATAAGTTGAGGTTAGATTTGAGATGTCCGAGACGGCTAGATATTCACGAGCAAGGTATATGTGTTTCAATACATAAATAATTTTCTATCACGGTACAGCGAATAATTCCGACGTCTCAATAGAGGGTATGAACTATGCGCATTCAGACGTCCAAGAGCTCTAAATCCCCGAGTCAAAAGGCTCTCTTTTTTTCATTAAAGAAGTCATGATAGCGGTCTCGTGCTCGAGGGTGAACGTTAGAAGATATTCGAACCGGCCTTACTCGCCAGATCAGTTATTAATAAACCAATAATAAAATAGGCACCAATTTGATGCCTTTGGTGATAGCTGGACAACCCGATACCACTAATCTCTTTCTGACTTAAAACGATACTGTTCCGACAAGCAGACCAGAAGGCCAACTAAAGCTGAGACTAAAACTACACACACTTGGTAGCTGGTTTTCTCTACATTAAGATCGTTCAAAATCTCGGTAGTCGCAATCATAGGAAGCGTTACCGTGATCAACAAGCTAAATAAGCGAGAAACCCTAGATTTCTTTCCATGTCGCTTGGTATAGAAGTAATGCGCGTAATCCGAGTACATGATAAACAAGGAAACTAAAAGACCCAGTATCCAAAACATAGCTTACAAATCCTCTATTCCAAGCATGTTACGTCGTAACAACTCTTTCTTTGCAGCTAGCGCATCTGCCTCGTTAAAGCCTTTGAGTACACTAGCGAGAATAACAGCTACAAAAAATGCTCTCGCGCCAGCTTGTTGTGCAGTTGATGAGAGGCTGAGTTTTTTGAAAGTCTCTTCAGCGATGTGCACTGAAGCCATTTCTTTAATCAATGCAGCCCCTTGACCTTTTGATAGTGCGTATATAACAGCTGCCATAAAGCCGACCTCAAGTTTAATATCGATGGTGATAAACCATGTAGAAAGGAAATTTGCAACTGCTTTATGAGTATTAAAATACTGGCGCAGCTCACCATCTGATAGGCTCCAAGGGTTCCACATTGGCTTGGCAATACTTTGCGCTACCAGCATTTGAATCTTACCGAAAAATTTCGAATTCCCTAAAGCCTGTGCCTGCTCAAGGACTTTTCTTTGGTCGCGTCTATTGAGCTGTCGATACAAAATGACACCTGTGATTATAGGCAAAACCTTTTCTCTGTTGTTTCTGATGAAGTTCAAATCGGCATCTAAGCCTGTCAGTACCGCCAATTGAACTACAGGTTCGGCTTTTAGAGTCTGTTCACTATAACCTCTAACCATCGTTAAACCTCCTTTCTTCGATATATAGTATGTGTACAATATAGCCAAGTGACTTGTATGCAAGTTGTTACATTTCTCGTTAGGCTCAAAGTCTCAAAGTTAGGAGGAATTATTACTAATTTTTGAACTTGTGTAGTAAAAATAGTGTGTGGTCAAATGCAGGTTTTTGAATATGAAAAACCAAGATTAGACGTGTGCTTCAAACAACTGGTAAATCGCCACTTTATTCTAGGAAAATGTTTTCTACGCTCAAACATCTATGATGTAGGTATCAATCGTTATTGAGCTTTTTGGTTACGTCTTTCACCGTTTTCTTCTCTTTTTCCGGTGTCATTGCATCAACAGCTTTACCCGCCACCCCTTCATCTGGCAATTTGTCTTTTCCTGCATCAACTGCGGTATCTTTCAGTGCCTCTTTAGGCGTACAGCGACCCCCAACACCAACCACGGCTTTTGTCGCAGCGGCTTTAGCTGCCTTTTCTGCATCGCAGTCAGGATCCATAACGCTAGCTAAGCTCGTGGCTGAACCAAAAAACAAGATTAACAAAATGAGGTTGCGTTTTTTCATATTCGTCACCAATGTTGTGAAACATAGGTAAAGTGTAACGGAGAGAAAAGGCTTTGGCTGAGAACTTGTTGGTTTGAGCTTGGGAAGCAAAGTAAGGTGAAAAGAAAAAGTGCCACCGAAGTGACACTTTTTCTTAAGCGTAGAAGGGATTAGTAGTCGTAAACGTCTAACTCCACTTCACGGGCAATATTTTGCTCGTTAATGATCACACCTTCGACTTCGACACGAGCACCATTTAGGTTAAGTTCTTCAATGCCTTGGAAGCGTGTTTGTGCATCAATCACAACGGTGGTGTTACTTAGTACTTGATCAGCATCATTCTCACAATGCTCAATTTCAAACACTCTTGAATCAGCATCGTAGTTTGATACATAGCCTTCACATTCAAACTCTTTACCCCGCCATTGGTTGTCATTGTCAAACTCCGACCGCTCAAATTCGATGACGGTAGCTGTGCGTTTGCCATTTTTCATCACAGAGGTCACTTCTACTTCTTGACCTTGTTCTAGATTAGCTTTGCTACCATCCTCAAAGCGTGTTGCGTTATCAATGAAGAAGGCTCCTCGGTAGTTTAGAGAGAACTCACTATAATCCTTGGCAACCCAAGTCACGATACCTTCCACATCGCTGTCATTTTTTAGATCGTCGTAGTCTTCAACTTCTACCTCATTTGCCATGAAGATGCCGTTTTGCATTTCACCTTCGGCTTCAATCCATTGACCAATGCTAAGCTGGTTAACGTTGTTATATGTCACCGTTACTTTTCCACCTAACTTAAATGTTCCAGCATTTTCATCGGTACTAGTAATGCGACCTTCCAGTTCGTAGTAGCTTCCAAGTGCTGGGTAATCGTTATCTACGTCGAGCTCGACCACAGACAACACTCGATAACCCGCATCCGCAGTCGGTAAGGATGACACCATCACCCAGTCGTTGATCTCTATATCATCACTTAAACCGTCAAACTGCAGCTCTATGCCGTTTACCGTGAATTTTTTCTTCACATGATCAATCGCTGTCACACGTCCAGTAATGGTTGGTTCAAGTGTGACTCGGACGCCATTGCCCGAAGCTTGCCGAATATCTGAACCCACGCGAACCACCATTTTGGGTTTTACATCGGCCAATTGCACTTGTGTGTCGTCATAAACCACCTCAGACACACGATACGTATGTCCATTGACGGTTAACGTGCTTTCTTCAGCGTTGACCGCTTCAACAGAGCCAATCGCTACACTTGGTTTCACTGCTGGTTGAGTTGGTGTGCTATCGCTATTGGTGCCACCACCTGAACCACCACAACCAGACAATGCCAAACCTACTACAGAAATAAGAGCGAGTTTTTTCATTGTATTAGCCTCAATTTACGAGCGAGTTTAGGAAATTGCCTGTATCTTATTGGGCATATCGTGAAGAGATCGTGAAGAAATTTGATTTTATGAAAATTTTAATTGTAGATGACAACCATAACGTCTCGGAGACGATTGCAGACTATCTTGAGCTCGAAGGCATGATTATCGATTGTGCGTTTCATGGAGAGGCTGCGATTAAGTTAATCGAGGAAAATCATTACGATGTAATCATCATGGATATCATGATGCCGAAGCTCGATGGCATCAGTACGGTACAGAAGCTTCGACAAGATAAGTTATGTGGAACGCCAATTCTCTTCCTAACGGCAAAAGATACGCTAGATGACAAAATCGCGGCTTTTAAAGCGGGGGGAGATGATTATTTAATGAAGCCATTTGCGATGGAAGAGCTCAGTTTGCGTGTTCATGCTTTGGCTAATCGTGGTCCAAGACAAGATATCGGAACGCTCAAATTTGCAGATATTTGTTTAGATGCGCGTACAGGAAAAGTAACGAGAAAAAACAAAGAAATTAAGCTGAGTCGAATTCAAACTAAAATTTTAAAATTGCTCCTCCAACGTGCTCCAGCAGCGGTCTCGCGCGCAGAAGTGATCGATAGTGTGTGGGGAGACGAACCACCTGGAAGTGATGCACTTCGTAGCCATATTTACGGTTTAAGAACCGCGCTAGACAAAGGTTTTGAAGAATCACGATTAGAGACTATTCATGGACAAGGTTACCGACTTAAAGCATAACGAATATCCAAGCATTTATCGCAAGATCCGTTGGGGTTTTGGGGTCATGACGTTTGTGATGTTTACTCTTTTTTGGTCGCTGATTTATGTGGCAGAAAACAAACTGGAAGTGCTGAGTTTACATCACTGGCTAGATACTGAAGCTGCGCTTTATAGTGAGAATTTCGAGAAACAGGGCTGGGATGCGCCATTGCCAAACGTATTGGAATTCAACTCATATTGGAGTGAAGCACCGACACCCGATTGGTTGCTCTCTTTTACTTCACCTGGTTTTTACGAATATCTGCTTGGTGAAGAAGACAAACACTTTGTTGTATTGAACCATCCCTCAGGGAAGGGGCTTATGTACATTGTGTTTCAAGATGACTCAGATGATTACTTGGACGAATACGAAAGCTCGCTGCATCAGTTTACGCTACTGCTCGGTGGCTTATTTTCATTTGTTATGGTCGGGTATGGCATTTATATGGTGCGAATATTGTCTCGACCACTAGCGCAAATCGAAGAAAAAATTAGCCAAATGTCACCGGATCAACCCGCTTTCCAAGTTGAAACTAAGTTCAGCGAAACACGCCAGATAGAGCAGACTTTGCTGGATAATAAGAACGATATCGCGGGCTATTTCAAACGAGAACAAGAATTTAGCCGTTTTGCATCGCATGAGTTGAGAACGCCAATCATGGTGATTAAAGGCTCAACAGACATTCTGACGCGTCTTCCTGATCAACCTCGAGTTGCGCAAAAAGCCATCACGAGGATGCAGTCAGCTTGTGACGAGATGCGTGTACTGACAGAAGCGTTTCTCTTACTTGGTAAAGAGAAAATAGAGCCTCAACATTACGGAGAGCATCAGCTTCTTACTTGTTTACAAAAACAACTGGAAGAGCTAGCTCCTTTATTTGCCAAGCAAGATTCGAACTACGCTTTGCACGAACAACATAGTGGTGTAGTGAAGGCACCAGAGAGTTTTGTGACCATTGTTATCAACAATCTGATTAAAAACGCCTTTAGCTATAGTGTGGGAGATATTGAAATTGAGTTGAAAGGTCATGCGCTTAAGATCCTAAACCGTCACGATGGCAACGAGACGTACAACGCTGGTTATGGTTGTGGGCTTGTTATCGTACAACGAATATGTGAACGGATGGGGTGGGCGTTAGTACTGGACGATGATGGTGTTCGATTTAGTGCAAAAGTGGAGTTCTGCTCTTAGCTTTGCGCGTATTGATTCAAGTGAGAATTAACGCTCTGGATTTTTCTTGTCGTACGCATCTAACCCGTAGTCAAACAAGAAAAAACTGGAATTTGAATTAGACTGAAGTTAGTGAAGCGGAAACTCGAGGAACCGTTATGCTCTCTTATCAGGTCAGCCGAAGTATTGAAATTAATAAGAATCAAAGTGAAATTATTGGCTATCTCAAGAACTTCAAACACTGGCCCAGCTGGTCACCATGGATCATTCTTGAACCAAGCTGCGAGCTGACATTCAGTGATAATCAGGGCCACGTTGGAGCTGGTTATCAATGGAATGGTCAGCGTATTGGGACTGGCGCGATTGTACTGGAAAGTACTCAAGAGCATCGATTAGATATGGAGCTGCATTTCTTTCGTCCAATCAAGAGCCATGGAAAGGTGACTCTAATCGTGACGCCGTCACAAAATGGCTGTTTAGTCGAATGGCAAATGCAATCTCGCGTCCCTTGGTATCTGTTCTTTCTGAAAAGTATGTTTAAGTCGATGATAGAGATGGATTATCAACGTGGGTTACGCATGCTTAAAAGTAAGCTTGAAACCGGAAGAGTGCATTCAGACTTAGTCGAAATTGGGAACCGAACGTTGCCTCAAATTCATTATATTGGGATCAAGGGTGTGGCTAGCTTGCAGGAATTAGGTTCGGTAATTGAGAAGCATGTTCAGCAACTAGAACAGTTAGTTAGTGACGAAACCCTATCCGTGAATGGTGAATTGTTTTGTTATTACCAGTCGATGGATATGCAGAAAGGTACATTCGAGTTTATCACTTGCTTTCCTCTTCATAACTCAGTACCAGCGCCTCAAGGGGCGGTTACCGGTACCATTCCTGAGAGTGAAACATTTGTCGTTGAACACCGAGGTGAATATCAGTTTTTGGGAAATGCATGGGCTTTAGCGATGAACTTGGTTCGTCAGAGTGGTATGAAAGTCAAAACCAGTCCTTTAGGAATCGAACGCTACCTGAATAGCCCGAAGGAAACCACGGAAGAAGAGCTAAGAACGGAAATTATTTTGTTTAAGAAATGACAGGCGCAGGCGAGTAGGGTGTTTAGGTATCATACTAGTTATGCGAAATGTTACTAAAGAATAATAGCGTATCTGTTCCTACCCATAAAAATGCCTCAGCAATCGCTGAGGCATGGTTTTACAGGCCAACTTCTCTTGTTAGAGAATTATTGTGCACGGTATTTACCGCTGTTTAGTTCAATTTTAGACGCTTTTACCCGGCTGTCTGCATTTAAGTAGTCGCTAATACTTAGCAGATCTTGATCTTGAGATGCTTTTAACACCGCTGATTCCCCCTCTGCGAAGATAACTTCTAATTTTAACTCTTTGGCGACTGCTTTCGCTTCGTTAGGATTGTTTACGGTGATATAAACCAGTCCTGTGGCTTTGGATACGTTACTAAACGCATTCTTAAACACCTCATCACCCGCTTGAAGTTTTACGTCTTCAGATAGGGTTCTAACAGTGCCAGTTTGCACTTTTCGATAATCTTGGCCATTAATCTCAACCGCTTCTGATGGCACAAACAGTTCTGGTGCAGGTTGTTGAGAGAGCTGTTGCTCAGCGTATGCACTCGACGTCATGATAACGAGAGCCAGCATAGAAAATGATTTGTATTTCATGTTATTGACTCCTTAGTGTCCAAATATGCGCATCGACCAGTTCTTAATAACACCGGGCTGAGCGTTGTTTGCCATCGGAACGTCATAGATGGTGGAAGAGTTGAAATATGCAATGTAAGAATAGACTTCATCGCCGTTCGTATCAATTGCTCGCAACGTCCATTCGCCTTTTGCATCTTCGCCATAAAATTGGTTAGACAACATTAATTGATCTTTGTAGCCTGTAATCGTTGGATCAAGAGATTGGCCAACAAGACCATTGCGCGGTGTTTGCAAAACGGAACGAGTCCCTGATGGCGAAATGAGCTCAATAGCTAAGTCGGGCAGACGAGCGTGGTCCAATGTCAATGTCACTTGAACGGATTCTACTGTCAGCTCATCGGCAATGGCGATACTTGAAGAACCACCAACTAGACTTGCATCGGGTACACTTACTTCTGTAGCGTTATTAACCCATGGCGTAATGACTTGAGCTGGTAAAACACGATTCGTCATGCGAGCACGTTGCATCGCTTCATCTAAATCTACAGCGCCGAAGCCATAAAAAGTATGGAAATCTACGCCTGCTGCGTTTTTCTGCCAAGGGGCAATGGCCTCGTAGCTAACCTGTTCACCTTTATGGTTAGTAAATTCAAGCTGTACGCCTGGATGCGCTTTATCCGTTACTTTTGCTGTCTCCGCTAGTAAAGCACGTACATCACGAGCAGAAAGTGCGTGGTTGGTTGACATGATTGCCGCGATGGCACCCGATGTGTTTGGCGCAGCCGATGAGGTTCCGTTCATCGTACTGGTATAGTTACAGTTCGGATCGAGCTCCGTTCCGCCGTGTAACCCATTAATGCCAAGGCCTTCACTGGTATTTTGCCCTTCTTCACAACCCATTAAATCAGTGGTGACCATAGCAGGGAAATCTTGCCCATATTCACCTGCTGGTGCTGCAACCCACACGTTCGAACCCACCGATGAGTAACTCGCTCGCGTACCATCCGCTCGTAGTGCACTAGTGACTAAATTGAAGTAATTGGCGTTATCATAAGACTGAGCAGAGTTGTGCATCGGTAAGCCTTGATTGTCTCCACCAGCAAAGAAGTTACTTGGCAATACGAAGAATCGCCCTGCATTGAAATAGCGGTAACCATTACCTGCTGACTTTACAAATACAGCACCTCGACCCCAGTCGTTACTCTCGCTGACGTTTTTCATCACGTCCATTTCAAGTTTTAGTTGAGGGTCGCTTTCATCAAAAGTAATCGGGTTTATAGGGCTGAAACCGTAACTTTGGTTAAATACGCGAACATCGCGTGTTGCTGGGTCCATGCCATGGGAGATTAACCAGCCTTCTAATGTCTGGTTGGCTAACCAGTTAAAACCGATGAGGGAAGAGTGATAAGCGACACCGCGTCCGCCTTCACCGTTGTTGCCGACGGCGCTAATCAAACCGGCTACAGCAGTGCCATGACCATTAGTATCAACCGGATAACTTGGTGGGAATGAAGAGTCTTCGACGAAGTTTCTGCTACCTGTAACTATATTACCTGCAAGGTCGGGGTGATCGATCTGCACTCCAGAATCAATGACGGCAACTTTCACACCAACACCTGCAATCCCCATTGCCTGAGTGAGCCTAGTGTTTAAGTCGTTCCCAGCAACAGCAGGATTAGCCGCAAACGCAGTTTGCCCCGTGTTGTCTAAGTGCCATTGTTCAGAATAGAGTGGATCAAACGCCGAGACGGCAGGTGCAATGCCTACTGCCAACATAGCAGCAAATAGGCGATTAATGCGTATTTCCATTTTTGACCTCATGTCTTTGTTTGGAATTTTTTAGTTCCTGTTTCATATTCCGCTAACAGGAACAAACAAAGCTAACGACAAAGAATAAGGACGAAAACCATTTACAACTTGTTTACATTAAAAGTTCGATGGACAACATAAGTCTTTGTTAATTTGCTGAAACCATGAGGTTTTTATATGTCGTATCGAACATGCATGAAAAGTGAAAAGCAGAAAATACGAGTGTACCGTCTGCTTCAAGAGAGGAGTTATTTAGTTGAAGCGGGTTGAATAGTTGCCATTGGTTTTTTAGGTTCGGCTTTTTCCTTAGGCAGCACGTTATCAATCCATTTTTTAATGTACAACTTATCGAATTCTTTATCACACCACTTTTTGTTTAATCCACGTCGATTGAACTCAGCACCAATCGCCACTTTGGTTTGGTTGGTTGCACGGTTGTAGTAGAGAGTTTCACATAGTTGAGTGTTACTCATTTGCTGGGCATATACATTGACACTGCTGCTGCGCATTCCCAGTTGAGATGCTTGCTGATTACTGCACGCCATAAGAAATAGAGGCGCAAAAGTAATAATGATTAGATTTTTTTTCATGTGTGCTTTTTTATGATGTAGGGTGAATGATGAACTGGTTTCTGCCAGCTTGCTTCGCATCATACAAAGCTTGGTCTGCCAAGAAAAACCACTGATCCCATTCTTGTTTAATTATTTGTGCCGACAGTTTGTCCACTGCTCCAAGGGAAATTGTCGCGTTTAATGGTTTAGAGTCAACCACCAATGGCGTGTTTTCAACAGTATATCTCAATCGCTCCAAAAACTTAGCGCAATCTTCAACTCGCTGTACTTCGAATAATAGGACAAACTCTTCTCCACCCCAACGAATGAGTAGGTCACCAGAGCGGGTGGATTCATTAAATAGCGTGGCAATATGAGTCAGCATTTTATCGCCAATATCGTGTCCATATTGATCATTAAAGGTTTTAAAATGATCAACATCTAAAACTGCTAAGGCAAATGTTCTATCTGGGCTTCTACGAGCCATTTTGTCCAGCCAAATGTGAAGATAGCGACGGTTATGCAGTTGAGTTAACGGATCGGTAGTATTTTCTTGAGTGAGTGCTTTATTAATACGTCTAACGCGCAGTACGTAACGAAAACCAACGACACCAATTGCCGTAATAGCGATAAAGTAGAACATTTCTCGATAGCGCTGCGAACGCAGTTCAGACGCTTGTAGCGCATTTTTTGTTTCTAGCAATTTGAGTTCTTTCTGGGCTAACTTAGCTTCGAGATCAAACTTAATGTTAATCATCTCTTCACCATGAATATGATGAGAAAACTCAGCCTCCAGCTCTCTTAATTGGGTTAAATAATGAAAAGCGGCTTCATAGTCATTAAGAATTTGATGAGCGTTTACCAGTACCGAAAGCATATCAATACGCTGCCGCAGCTCTAATTCACTGGTTGACTTGGTTTGTTCTAGAACGTTAAGCGCTGTTGTAATAGCTTTATCGTATTGTTTGTTTGCGAGGTAAGCCTCTGCAAATGCCTCGTAACAAGACGTTTTTAGCATTTCTAGATTTTTTGGAATGGGCAGGTCTACGCAACGTTGTGCGACCATTAATGCATCATCAATTTTTCCTACCGAGCTCAACATTTGTGAAAAGCTGGATAAAGAGTGGTGCTTGACTGTGTCAGACCCCGTTTGCATTGAAAGTCGAATGGCTTCATTGAAATAATATTCCGCTTTTTTGTTATCTCCGAGGCTCGAGTGAACGATGCTAAGGTTTGCGTAGATAACCCCCATAAAAAAGCTATTATCGTATTGATATTCGCTCTCTAGGTAAGTGTCGAGAGCTTGCGTTAGGTAGCTGTTGGCCCGAGCCCAATCTGATGCGTCGATGTAGACCGTCCCAATGTTGTTCAGTGTCATCGCGACTTGTATTTCAAATACTGTTTTTTCTAATAACTCATAGGCATTGCGATAATATTTTAGGCCACTGCGTAGTTGATTTCGAGATACTTCTAGATTGCCTAACCAGCGGTAAGCACGGCCTTCTAATGCTAGATAACCAAGATCACGGGCTGTAGAAACAACGTCATGGAGTAACAATTCTGCGTTCCAGTTATCGTCTTGCTCAATCATTGTTACAGCCTTATTGAGCTGTGCTTCAGCGACGACCCATTCCAAATGGTGCTTTTTACCGAATTCGATTAAATCGGGCATATCTTTCGGTAATGGAACGCCTTCGTAACGCTTAAGGTACTTTCGTGCAAAGTAATACAGAGCAAGAGACTCCGCTGATGCATTCTGTGGCGCATTTAACTCATCTTTTTGAATTGATCGCGGCTTACCCATCGAGCGAAAGTAGAGTTTTAACATGGGCTTGCTTTCTGCTGAAATGTGTTCTTCCAGATAAGCTTGCTTTTCGGTACTCGCCAGTACGTTGGTGGGATGCAAGAAAAGTCCAAGTGCAGTACAAAGTGCGCAAGCCAGTTTTTTAATTGAGAAGTGCATGAGCGTATTAATAAAATGTGATCTCTTAACCGAATACCAGTTAAGTCTACCATTTCTTGTTGGTTAAGTGCGGATGGATTCCCAGTGGCAAAGTGTTTTGGGAGTGAGATACGAGAAGGATCTCTATAATATTATGATTTATAAAACAAAATCTATTGAAAACTTATGCAATGATTAGGCGATGGTATAGATAAGGTAACGATGACAGGTAGGCGAGCATATTCGGTGGACTCAATCTAATGATTTAAGCCGCGGATTCATCGCTCAAAATCAGGGCGAAGTGTAAAAAATTACGTTTCTGTCATAAATATTTAATGTTTGTATGGGTTGTTAAAAAACTGGATATTAGACATAGTGTTATTAAGCCAATAAAAAATGGCTTTTATAATAAATAGGAGATTAACTATGCATAATGAAATGATTCAACCTTCGCACTTCGGCATTATCGGCCGTACCTGCATCGCTTCAGTACTTATGATTGCGGGTGTTTTCGCTCTTATTTAAGAGTCAAGGGTAACGATGATTACCTTTTAAAGAGTAAGAAAATTCAGGGAATCACCTTAACCTTGTGTAAGGTATTCCCCTGAAAATCCAAGCTAGTCTTTAGTTATTAGCTGAAGAAGCTAAAAATCAATGCACTTACCGCCACAATGCCTGCTGCTAGAACAAAGTAAGTAGAGACATTTCCTCGATATTGTTTCATCGCCTCGATTTTATACACCGCTAACATTGGCATAATAAATAAGATCATTGCAATAACAGGCCCTGACAATGCTTCCATCATACCAAGAATACTTGGGTTCATGATCGCGGCCGCCCAGATTGAGAAGAACAGTGCTGCCACGCTGATACGATCAACACGCTTCTCAGATAGGTTAAAATGCTTGTTAATTAAACCATTTAAGCTTTCACGCGCACCTAAAAAATGCCCAAGGAAAGATGAAGTGATAGCAACAAACGCTACTAAAGGACCAAGTGTTGCAATAAATGGATTATCGGTTGCGTTCGCTAAGTAAGACAATACGGATACGTTTTGTTCTTTTGCTTGAGCCAATTGTTCAGGTGACAGTGTTAGTACACAGGAAAATACAAAAATAAGAACAAAGGCAATCAGCATGATGCTAGTGCGACGAAGAATAACTTCGGATTTGGCATCTGCCTGCTTACCGTAATGGCGACGTTGTACATTTGCAAAGCTTGAAATTGCAGCTGCGTGACTAAACGAGAAAATCACTACAGGAACTGCTAACCACATAGTGCTAGCAAAAGCTGACGCTTCTGGCACATCCATGACAGGCATGGTCCAGTTCGGTATTAAGTAAAATGATAGAAAGGCAAGAATGGCAACAAGTGGGAACACCATGATGGCAAAGGCCCGTAGCATTACTTTTTCACCCGCCATCATAATAGCAATTAGTGCAAACACTAGTACGCCAGAAAGCAAAGGTCTAGGTAAAGAAGCCATATCAGCCTGATTTACCATGAAGCTATCTACTGTGTTTGTTATTCCAACCCCATATATCAACAGGATCGGGAAGATCGAAAGAAAATACAGCAGTGAAATAGAACGACCTGCTTTTGCGCCGAAGTGCTCTTCCACTACATCAGTGAAGTCTGCGTTTTTGATCTTAGAAGATAGTACAAAACGAGCTAAGCCACGGTGCGCAAGATAGGTCATTGGAAAAGCAAGTACTGCCATCGCGACTAAAGGCCAAAAACCACCAATCCCAAGGTTAATTGGCAGAAACAGGATGCCTGCGCCAACGGCTGTTCCAAATAGGCTAAGAACCCAATGTGTATCATGTTTTGACCAAGCTGTGGTTGTGTTTATTTCACTAGGATTTAAGGCATTTCGAGATTCTTTCACTTTAAAACTCGCTTTTATAAAAATAATAATGCTGAAAATGGTAAAGGTTTTAGTGTTTATTATCACACGCGAAGCTTGGTGAATAATGCTGTGAATTTGGGGTGGTTGTAAATTATCCAACTATGAATTTTTCAATTAACCAGAATAAAGCTCTTAAATTTAATACGTTCAATGGTTGTATGTGTTGAAATTTTCATCTTGTGTGGTTTTTGATTTTGCGGTTAAAACTTAATCACGGATGTATGTTCTAAGTGAGTTAGGCCTAATTTTCAGGAAGAATATTACATTTCTTAAGCACTTAATTGAGATGTTTGTGTCCCGTCATTTAGATGAGATTTAGGTATACTGCTGCCATTCATGTTAAAGAAGGAGTCATTGAATGGACATCTTGTCTGCGCAAAAAGAGGACTTATTTGCCATATATAAGCTCGAAAATACTTTATTTGGAGAACACGCCTATCCTCAATTTTTCTTTCGGCAAGCTTTTGATTGTTGGGGAGAGAGCTTACTGGTAGCAAAAGAGGGAGAGCAGGTCGCAGGGTATATATTGCTAACGACTAGCACAAATGCACATCAATATTGGATCATGTCATTGGCCGTCGATATTCAACATAGAGGTAAAGGTATTGCGCGTTCCCTCCTAGAAAACGTTATTGCGCCGTTGACGTTAGGCTCAAGCGTGAAATTGACTGTCGATCCTAAGAACCAACCTGCATTGTCTTTATACCTCTCCCTTGGCTTTAAAACGTTAGAAGAAGAAGCGCATTATTTTGGTGACGAAGAATCCAGGTTAGTTATGGAATTAGTAAAGTAATACTGCACGATAATGACCGAAATTTGCACACAATCAGTGCGTAGCATTGCGTTGCTATAATTGGTTTTATGCTAACCTTTTGTATAGTAAGGGTTTTTAATCTTGGCACCTCACTTGCTTTACATAAACGTTCATCGTTAACTCGATGCGCCGCTTTCCCTTAGCAGGCGGTTAAGCGGATAGGGTATTACTTTTTTGAGCTTTTATAGGCAATGCAGCCTCTCTCGTTTCGGGAGAGGTTTTTTTTCGCTTGTAGCTCGTCATTCTAAGGAAAGAATCAGGGGGCGGAATGTCGCAAGGATGTAAAAAAACCACTTGTCCCTATTGTGGTGTTGGATGTGGTGTCGAGGTCAATGCGAAAGGAATCGTTGGGGATACGTGTCATCCTGCAAATGCGGGATCACTGTGCGTAAAGGGCATCGCGTTGGCAGAGAGCTTGAATATGCCTTCGCGTTTGCTGTATCCAAAGCTTGTCACCAAGCAGCGACCTCAAGGGCAAGAAGTACAATGGCAACAAGCCACGGATCTAATTGCAGAAAAGATTCATCAAGCGAAAGCGGAGTTTGGACCTGATTCCGTCGCTATGTATGTTTCTGGTCAGTTGTTGACGGAAGACTATTACGTCGCCAACAAACTCATGAAAGGCTATGTTGGCAGCGCAAACATCGATACTAACTCCCGTTTGTGTATGTCTTCGGCGGTTGCGGCTCATGTACGAGCATTTGGTGAAGATGTCGTCCCCGTCAATTACGACGATATTGATAAGACTGAGCTCTTGATAATTTGCGGTGCTAATACCGCTTGGACGCATCCTGTTTTATTCCGACGTATTCAACAAGCGAGAGAAAACAATCCTAACCTCAAGCTGGTGGTCATTGACCCGCGTGAAACGGTCACTGCACAGCAAGCGGATTTGCATCTACCGATTAAAAACGATGGGGATGTATCACTTTTTAATGGGTTGCTTAAGTTTCTTATTGAGCAGCAATGCATTGATTCTGAATACATAAATTCCTATACCGACGGGTTTGATACACTTAAAGAAGAAGTCTCTGACTCACGTTACGATGTCACTAATCTAACGTCTTCCATTGGCATTTCAGAAGAAAAACTCACGACATTCTTCCATTGGTTTGCGCAAAGCCCAACCGCAATCACTCTGTTTTGCCAAGGAGTTAACCAAGCCGAAAATGGTGTCGATAAAGGCAATGCCATTATTAATGCACATTTGGCGTCAGGCAAAATTGCCAAGTCAGGTTGCGGGCCGTTTTCTATTACAGGTCAGCCGAATGCGATGGGCGGACGAGAAGTCGGTGGATTGGCCAACCAGTTAGCGGTACATCGTGCTTTTGACGCAGAGTCCATCAAGCAAGTGCAGGCGTTTTGGGATTCACCAGAAATTGCCACTCAGCCCGGTTTAAAAGCCGTTGAGCTGTTTGAGGCGGTAGAACGTGGTGAGATTAAAGTTCTCTGGATCATGGCAACCAATCCCGTTGTCTCTTTGCCAGATAACCAATTGGTAAAACGTGCACTAGAGATTTGTCCGTTTGTGATTGTTTCCGATATCACAGCGGATTCGGATGTAGCGCATTACGCGGACCTATTGCTACCCGCCGCTGGCTGGGGGGAGAAGCAAGGCATGGTGACCAATTCTGAGCGTCGACTTTCAAGGCAGCGCCAGTTTCAAACGCCTCCGGGTGAAGCAAAATCAGATTGGTGGACGATAAGCCAAGTCGGACAAGCTCTGTGTGCATTGGAAAAGACACAAAATGGTTTTGCATTTACTTCTGAGCGGTCGGTATTCAGGGAATATGCGGCGATGACAGGCATGAATGCAGATTCGCCATTGAAGCTCGACCTGTCTCAACACGCGAACTTAACCGAGCAAGAATACGAAGAGTGGATGCCGACACAATGGGGAGGAGAGCGTCCTTTTGCTGATGGCATCTATTCGCACCCAGATGGTAAAGCACGTTTTGTCGTGACCAGTGAATCTCCTACGCGTTTAGAAAGAACAAAAGGCTGGTGGCTCAATACGGGCAGGCAACGTGATCAATGGCATACCATGACGCGCACAGGTCATATCGCACACCTTGCCGCCTCTGAGTTAGAACCAACCGTGTACATGAACACACTCTCTGCTACTCAAAATCGCTTAAAAGCAGGACAACTCACCAAGCTGTTTCAGCCTACTTCAAACACCAGTATTTATGCCAAAGTTGCAATTGATGAAGGTTTGGGTTTTCAAGAGCTATTTATGTCAATGCACTGGGCGGGTCGATATGGCGGTGAAAGCAGTGTTAACGCGATAGTAAACAGCGCAAAAGACCCTATTTCCGGGCAGCCTGCGTTTAAGTCGTCTTATGTTGAAGTGCAAGATGCGGCGGTAAAAACCTACGGTATGTTCATCGGTACACAGTTTGATTCCGGTAAATTTCTCTACAGCGCATTTCAAGCAGAAAGCAATTTGGGCATTTGGCGCTTTGCACACGATAAGCGACCAAAGAAGCAGAGTTTTTGTCGAACGGAAAAGAGCCGCAGAATTACGATAGATATTGCCCAAGGTTGGTTAGCAGTGGATTACGACCTTGTTGGAGACGTTCGTATCATTCGTTCTGTTTTAGTGGTGTCTAGTGAACCGATTCAAACCGACTACACCAACTTTACCGGCTTGATTGGCAAACCGATGGAGCTATCGCAACTGCTTACCATCACTCAATCGCAAAGCAGTGCCAAACTGGTTTGTAGTTGTTTCCGTGTCACCGATAAACAAATACATGACGCGATGGAGAAACAAGACTGCACGTCACTGACCCAGCTTCAAAACAAACTCAAATGCGGCACTAACTGTGGCTCGTGCGTCTCTCAAATCAAACAAATGGTCGACAGCCATCAGCATCAAAAGGGCAAACAGCAAGCGAGCCAGCAAAGTCTGGCGATTCAAATAAAGTAAGTCATAAAGAGGATAAGCACATGGAAGCGCCTTATCAAAAGTCTTGGGTTAAGAAAGGACAAGCGAGTCAGAAACAAGAACGCTCGTCTCGCTTTTCTAAGCATGATCAAGCAAGCAAACTGAAACAACTTTTAGAAGACCATTCACTAGACCTGGACGCGAACCACAAAGGTTTTGTCTCGATTGTCGGAGCAGGGCCGCACGATCCTGACTTGTTAACGGTAAAGGCTGTGAAAGCGATTATGTCGGCAGAGGTTCTGCTGTACGACCGTTTGGTTAACAAAGATATTTTGGAGTTGTCTTCGCCACAAGCTGATTGGATTTACGTGGGCAAAAGATGCGGACAACCCAGCATTGCTCAGGAAGAAATCTGTGATTTGATTGTGTCGCTCGCTCAGCAAGGAAAGCGAGTTGTACGCTTAAAAGGGGGAGATCCTTTTGTATTTGGCCGTGGAGGCGAAGAGGCGTTAGCACTCGTCAAACACTCAATCGCTTACGAAGTCATCCCTGGTATTACTGCTGCGATTGGATGTTCAGCAAACAGCTTGATTCCGCTGACTCATCGTGGCGTTGCTCGCAGCGTTACCTTTGTGACAGGGCAAGTGGTAACAGGCGCATTTGAAGCGTGGAGTCAACTGATGCAAAGCGGACAAACGTTAGTCTTCTATATGGGGTTAGAAAAGTCATCGCAAATACAAACGAGTTTAATAGGCTCTGGTTTGAGAGAAGATTTTCCAGTCGCGATCATCACTCATGGTTGCAGCCCTCAACAACAAGTGCATGTTACCCAACTCAATCAGCTCAATGAGTTATCGATTACACTTAAAGGCATCAGCCCAGCATTGATTGTGATGGGAGAAGTTGTCAAACTGCGCGAACAACTAATAGAAACCGTACAGTCAGTGACGGAGTACGAGGGAATATGAGCAGCATTTTGGAATGTATTAGAACAGTCGGTCGTGGCGAACGTGGTAGAAAACCACTGAACTTTGACCAAGCGTTTCGAGTTATGGATGAATACCTAAACGGTGAGTGCGATGACGATCAGATGGCAATGTTATTGATGCTGATTCGTGTACAGAACGAGACTCAACAAGAAATCGCCGGCTTTGTGAAAGCATTCCAATCCCGCATGCCTGCTATTGGTGCAGACATCGACTGGCCATGTTATGCAGGTAAACGTGAAGCGGCAGGTCAACCTTGGCACCTGTTGGCAGCGAAGATCCTCGCCGATAATGGCCATAAAGTGCTGATGCATGGTTATCACGACCGTCAATCTGGTCGTTTGCATGCTGAAGATTACCTCGACAAGTTTGCTATCAAGAAAGCGGAATCAGCCGAAGACGCAAAACGTGTCTTAGACACACAAAACATCGTGTATCTGCCGCTCAGTGCGTTCGCTCCTCAAGCAGAAACCATGATCGGTTGGAAGAATCGTTATGGGCTTAGAACGCCGATTAATACTGTGGTTCGAGCATTGAATCCGGGGCAGGCGACGGTTGGTATTCGTGGTAGCTTCCATCCTGGATTCCAACAACTTCATGCTGAAGTCGAATACGAGATTGGTCAAACCGCTCATGCTGTTGTGTCCTTCAAAGGACAATCGGGTGAGTCAGAATACAACCCGAAAGTAAGCCAAACGGTCTGGTTAAGCCAAACAAGCGGCGTGACATCGCACTACTGGACGGAGCAAATGCTGTCTGAGGTGACAATGCCTGCGAACTGCCCGTTTGGGACGTCAGAAGATGACATGAACCAAATGGCGAATACGGTTCTTGCCACCATGACAGTGGTGCTATTTGCACAAATGCACGACAGAGAAAAAGCATTCGAACGAGCCTTCTCTTACTGGCAAGCCTATTGCGCCCAGCAATGACGCACTATTGTCAATTAATGTAAAACCAACGACGCAAAGTTGTTGAATCTGAATCCATTATCTATTGTTTGAAGAAGGTAAAAGATCCTAGCTCGCCAATGATGTGTTTCACCACCTTGCTTCGTATCAGAGTGGTGAAACCGCAGTTTTAGCCTCAATCGCGTTCGTTTCTCGCTGCGCTTTTGAGAATGAGAAAATCCCATATGGTAAGACACAGAGGACATGGATAATGGTTCTAAAGCATACCACTCCTAGTGAAAAGGCTTCTCATCCGATCCCGCAAGAAGCCTTCGATTGGTACGACGAATACGCCCACGGAAAAATCTCGCGCCGTGAGTTTCTAAATAGGCTGGGTGGCCTTGCTGTGCTTGGCTTTAGCATGACAGCACTGGTTGACGCGCTAACCCCGAATTACGCACTCGCAGAACAAGTTTCATTTAACGATCCTGACATCAAAGCAACTTACGAAACCTTTCCATCTCCAAATGGGTATGGAGAAGGGCGTGGTTATTTGGTGATGCCACAGAAGAAGACCTTGAAATCGCCGACCGTGTTGGTGATTCATGAAAATCGAGGTCTGAACCCTTATATCAAAGACGTGGCTAGGCGACTTGCAAAAGACGGCTTTATTGCTTTCGCTCCAGACGCGCTTTATCCACTCGGCGGCTATCCGGGGAACGACGATGAAGGTCGCGCAATGCAGAAAGAGATGGACAGAGCCAAGATCGAACAAGACTTTATTGCAGCCGCTAACTTCCTCAAACAATACGAGGGTGGAAACGGTAAATTGGGCGCGGTTGGATTCTGCTTCGGTGGATACATTGTCAACATGCTCGCAGCAGTTATGCCAGAAGAACTCGATGCAGGTGTGCCTTTCTATGGAACACCTGCGGCTCAAGAGATCCAAAAGCAAGTCAAAGGGCCGTTGATGATTCACTTTGCAGGGCTCGATAAGCGTGTTAACGACACATGGCCTGCTTATGAGCAGCAATTGATCGCAACCGACGCACAGTATCAAGCGTTAATGTATGAGAACGTCAACCACGGCTTCCATAACGACTCAACAGCACGCTACGCACCGGAAGAAGCGGCGCTCGCTTGGGAACGTACACTCGGCTTCTTCAAAGAACATCTCGCCTCTAGTTAAAACGCTTCAACTTTAGTTGGCACATTCCTTGTTATGTCTCTCTTAGTGAGTGAGATATAAACAAGGAATGTGCATGACTCAATCAACGTCAAAAACACCCATTATAGTATGCTGTGATGGCCTCCAAGAGCAGGCTCGATTGTCCGGTTTGTTGAGCAAAGATTACGACAACATCATTGGCTGCCAATTGGCACAACTAGAAACGCTTATGCAGCGAGAACCGTCAGCAAGCGTTGTGGTTGGATGGCAGCAACCAACCGCGGAACTGCGTTTGATCGTCGATTTCTGCCGCAGAAAATCGGCACCACTTCTTATCGTCTTAAAGAAATTATCATCCAATGATATCAATCGTTTATCAGAAAAAATGGACTATGTTCTTATGCCGCACGATAGTGAGTTTGCACTTCAACCTTGGATTGAACATGCGACATTAGTGAGAGCGAAATTCGAAAGTATGCAATCGGAAATTGAATTACTGACCAATAAGATTGAAGAGCGCAAGCTGGTGGAAAAAGCGAAAGGTCTGCTGATGAAGATGCACAGCGTTGATGAAGGACAGGCTTATAAAGCGCTAAGAAATTCAGCCATGCAATCGAGCCAAACGCTCGCACAAGTTGCCAAGAATTTGATAACTACTTTGGAAGTTTTGGATTAGTTGCTCTACCACTTTGGGGTTAGGGTGCGTTTTCTAACGTGGTGCGTGTTGCACTATCAGCAAGCAATAACGGGTAATAACAAACAGCAAGATACGCTAATTTATTGTATTTAAAGTGAAAAATAAGTTGGCACAGTAATTGGATTAGTAGAATTGGGTTTATTGTTGAATCGCTTATCTCAATTATCAACGGCGGTAATTGTAGACTTAGCAACGGCGCTACTGCTCTTCGGAGTAGTGGCGCTTTTTTTATGGGAGCAAACCAATGAAATGGAGTTCGATGCTGAAAGTGTCAGCAATTTCGTTATCGGTATTCACCACGGTCAGCGTAAAGGCAGAGTTGGGTGAGCCAGAAATTGAAGACCTGAAGTTTGGTTTTATTAAGTTAACCGATATGGCACCGCTGGCGGTTGCTTATGAGAAAGGCTTTTTTGAAGACGAAGGCTTGTACGTCACTTTAGAAGCACAAGCAAACTGGAAGGTGCTATTAGACCGAGTCATCGACGGTGAGCTTGCTGGCGCGCACATGCTTGCTGGTCAGCCATTGGGCGCAACGATTGGTGTCGGCACAAAAGCAGAAGTGATTACCGCGTTCAGTATGGATTTGAACGGCAACGCAATCACGGTTTCCAATGATACTTGGGAGCAGATGAAGCAATACATTCCAAAACAACCAGATGGCAAGCCAGTTCACCCAATCAAAGCGGATGCACTGAAGCCTGTGGTCGACAGCTATCTGGATAAAGGCAAATCGTTCAACATGGGGATGGTGTTCCCTGTATCGACGCACAACTATGAGTTGCGATACTGGTTAGCGGCAGGTGGGATTCATCCAGGTTTTTACGCACCAGACTCAGGCGATAACAGTGGCCAGTTGGATGCTGACGTTCTTTTGAGTGTTACACCGCCACCACAAATGCCAGCAACAATGGAAGCGGGCACGATCAAAGGGTACTGCGTAGGCGAACCATGGAACCAACAAGCCGTATTCAAAGGTATTGGTACGCCAGTCGTGACCGATTACGAGATCTGGAAGAACAACCCAGAGAAAGTGTTTGGTGTTTCCAAAGCTTGGGCTGAGAAGTATCCAAACACGCACATTCGCGTAGTGAAAGCCTTGATTCGAGCGGCACATTGGTTGGATGAAAACGACAATGCCAACCGCCAAGAAGCAGTGAAGATGCTATCAAAAAGCGAATACGTTGGAGCCGATGCCGAAGTTATTGCTAACTCGATGACGGGCACATTTGAATACGAGAAAGGCGACAAACGAGACGTGCCAGACTTCAACGTGTTCTTCCGTCATAACGCCACTTATCCGTATTACAGCGATGCGATTTGGTACCTGACCCAAATGCGTCGCTGGGGACAGATCTCAAGCGAGAAATCCGATGATTGGTACATGGATGTCGCAAAAGAGGTTTACCGTCCAGATATCTACCAACAAGCAGCTCAAGCGCTAATTGAAGATGGTGTGTTGAGCAAAAAAGACTTCCCAGATTTTAGTGCTGAAGATGGTTTCCGTGCGCCACAAACACACTTTATCGACAACATCGTTTATGACGGTCGCGAGCCAAATAAATATCTAGAGAAGTTCTCTATCGGGCTTAAAGGAAAAGACAAGGTTTAACCATAACGATAAACGCCACAGGCGAGGGAATTCGCTTGTGGCAACAAGGATGTAAATTTCTTAGGAGTGAGTATGTCTAGTAATGTCATTTCCCTTTTTCCTGCTAAGCAGGTAGTGAACCGAAGTCGGCTGGTGCTTTTGCCCGTCATTGGCTTGCTGATCTTTTTGGCAATGTGGCACTTAGCAGCGAGAGAAGTGCAAACTTCATTAGGTACGCTACCGGGACCTGTGCAAACTTTTCAGCAGTTCAGCAACCTTGTCGATGACCATTGGCAAGAGCGAGAAAAGGAACAAGCGTTTATCGAGCGTCAGGAAAAACGTAATGCTGCGAAGTTAGCCAAGAATCCGGACGCGGAAGTGAAGATTCGTCCCTACACAGGTAAACCGACGTTCTTCGACCAAATCATAACAAGCTTAGTGACCGTAACTGCGGGCTTTTTGCTGGCGACGGTTATCGCGATTCCGCTTGGCATCGTGCTTGGTCTTAATCAAGGGCTGTATCAAGCGTTCAACCCAATCATTCAACTGCTCAAGCCCGTATCACCTTTAGCTTGGCTGCCTATCGTCACTATGGTTGTAAGTGCCACTTATGTGAGTGATGACCCAATGTTTGCTAAGTCGTTCATCAACTCTCTGATCACTGTAGCGCTGTGTAGTTTATGGCCGACGCTGATTAATACCGCAGTGGGTGTAACGAGCGTTGATAAAGACTTAATCAACGTGAGTAAAGTGCTTCAACTTTCGTGGTGGCAGCACATTCGCACTATCGTTTTACCTTCAGCCATTCCAATGATCTTCACAGGTTTACGTCTCTCTTTAGGTATCGCTTGGATGGTGTTGATTGCGGCAGAAATGCTCGCTCAAAACCCGGGGTTAGGCAAGTTCGTTTGGGATGAATTCCAGAACGGCAGTTCAGCATCATTGGGGCGCATCATGGTGGCTGTCATCACAATCGGCTTTATTGGATTGATGCTCGATAGAGGCATGTTGCAACTTCAAAAGTGGCTGTCTTGGAATAAACAACAAGCGTTGAGATAAGGGAAACGATCATGGAAAAAGCATTATTAGATCTAACGCGTTTAGGGATGCGATTCCCAACGCCAGATGGCGAGTTCATCGCGCTTAAGAACGTTGATTTACAAATCAATAAAGGTGAGTTTGTATCGCTGATTGGCCACTCTGGCTGCGGTAAATCAACGGTATTGAACTTAGTCGCAGGGCTGCACATGCCAACAGACGGCGGCGTGATCGTCGATGGACGAGAAGTAGCTGGACCGGGACCTGACCGCGCAGTGGTGTTCCAAAACCATTCATTGTTACCTTGGCTCACCGTATATCAAAACGTTGAGCTCGCATTAAAACAAATTGCCGGCAAAAAGGGCAAAGCGTGGATTCAGGAGCAAGTGAATCACTATTTGGAGTTGATTCAAATGCAGCATGCTGCGCACAAAAAGCCGGATGAAATCTCGGGCGGTATGAAGCAGCGAGTCGGCATCGCGAGAGCACTGGCACTTCAACCAAAGGTTTTATTGATGGATGAACCATTTGGCGCGTTGGATGCGTTAACTCGTGCGCATTTGCAGGATGCACTGATGAGGATTCAAGCCGAGCTAAACAACACCGTCATCATGATTACTCACGATGTGGATGAAGCGGTGCTGCTATCCGACAAAATCGTGATGATGACAAACGGACCGGCAGCAACCATTGGTGAAGTGTTAGAAGTGAATCTACCTCGCCCTCGTGAGCGTGTCGCACTGGCGGATGATGCGCAGTATCAGAAGTGTCGACAAGCGGTGCTGAAGTTCCTTTACGAGAAGCAATCCAAAGTCGAGATTCCTGCTTCGAAAGAAGACAAACCTAAAACCGCAGCGCAAACGGCATAAGGAGGCAGCGATGAACAGTCCTTTAACGATTCCAGTAAAGAACGCATTGAGCCACATCGTTGTGGTAGGCAACGGTATGGTCGGGCAACATCTCGTCGAGCAGCTAGTGCAGAAAAACGCACATTTGGAGCACCGAATTACCGTGATTGGTGCAGAGCGCTTTATCGCGTATGACCGTGTACAGTTGTCCTCTTTGTTTGCGGGTAAGTCTCATGATGATTTGATGCTGAGTAACCAAGAATGGTATGACATGCATGGCATCCAACTCGTACTTGGCAGCCAAGTAACAGGCATCGACAGAGAGCAAAAGCGCATTCTACTTGATGGTGAAGATGTGCTGGGTTACGACCAACTCGTGCTCGCGACCGGTTCTTACCCGTTTGTGCCTCCAATTGAAGGTAAAGACCGAGACAACGTGTTTGTCTACCGCACGCTTGATGACCTTTCCCAAATCAAGAAGGCATGTGAAGGTGCAAGAACAGGCGCAGTGATTGGTGGTGGCTTGTTGGGTTTAGAAGCGGCAAACGCACTCAAACTATTGGGGTTAGAAACTCACGTTATTGAATTTGCACCCCGCCTGATGCCCGTGCAGTTAGACGATGGTGCTGGCTTAGTGCTAAAAGAGAAGATTGAAGCGCTAGGGCTAACCGTACATACCTCAACGGGGACGGAGCGAATCTGCGATGGTGAAACGGCTAAGCATCGTATGGTGTTTAAAGACAAAGATCCTCTCGAAGTGGATGTGATTGTCTTTTCCGCAGGGATTCGCCCTCAAGATGAGCTGGCAAAAATGGCTGAGCTAGAAGTAGGCGAGCGAGGCGGTATTGTGATTAACAACCAATGCCAAACCAGCGATGAGAATATTTATGCGATTGGCGAATGTGCTCTTTGGGAGCAGAAGATCTTTGGTTTAGTCGCACCCGGTTACAACATGGCGAGAACCACTGCCGATGTCCTGACTGGAATGCCAAGCGAAGGTTTTAAAGGTGCAGACATGAGCACCAAACTCAAGCTACTTGGGGTGGATGTGGCGTCTATCGGCGATGCACAAATGCAAACCGAAGGCGCACAGGAAATGGTATTGCAAGATGCGGTTGCAGGCATCTACAAAAAGCTGGTGGTTGATGCGAGCGGTACCCAATTGCTCGGTGCCATTCTCGTTGGTGACAACAGTGACTACGATGCGCTCTTACAGTGTTATTTGAACAAAACGGTCTTGCCAGACCACGCGGCGAACCTGCTGTTTGATACCGGAATGTTAGATGGAGAGATGCCAGACAGCGCCATCATCTGCTCTTGTCACTACGTCACAAAAGGCGACTTAGTTGCCGAGATTCAAGCTGGCACTACCAACCTGACAGATCTTAAAGCCAACACCAAAGCTGGTACTGGCTGTGGTGGCTGTAGCAATATGGTCAAATCGGTATTGGATACTCAACTGGCAGCCATGGGGGTAGAGGTTAACAACCACCTTTGTGAGCACTTTGAGCTTAGTCGCCAAGAGATGTTCCATATTTGCCAAGTGGAACAGATTAAAGACTTCGATACCTTAATTGCACTGCATGGCAAAGGGCATGGGTGTGATATTTGTAAGCCGACAGCTGCATCTGTGTTTGCTTCTTTGTGGAATGAACACATCATGGAGCCACAGCATCAATCTCTGCAAGATTCTAATGATGCCTTTATGGCGAACCTGCAAAAAGATGGCTCTTACTCGATTGTGCCTCGTGTTCCGGGCGGTGAGATCACGCCAGACAAACTTATCGTGCTAGGCGAAGTCGCTCAGCGATACGATCTGTACACCAAGATCACCGGCGGTCAGCGCGTGGATTTATTTGGTGCGCAGTTAGAGCAACTCCCAGAAATCTGGCAAACCTTGATTGATGCTGGTTTTGAAACAGGGCACGCCTACGGCAAATCGGTGCGCACCGTGAAATCTTGCGTGGGTTCTACTTGGTGTCGTTATGGTGTTGATGATTCAGTTGGATTAGCCATCGAGTTAGAGAACCGCTACAAAGGATTGCGAGCGCCCCATAAGCTTAAGTTTGCCGTATCGGGCTGTACTCGCGAGTGTGCAGAAGCGCAAAGTAAAGACATTGGGGTGATCGCCACCGAAAACGGCTGGAATCTATACGTTTGTGGTAATGGCGGCATGAGACCAAGACACGCTGATTTGTTTGCATCCGACTTATCTAAATCAGAGTTGATCACCATGATCGACCGGGTTTTGATGTTCTACGTCAGCACCGCTGATCGCTTACAGCGCACGTCCGTGTGGATGGAGAACATGGAAGGGGGCTTAGACTACCTTAAACAAGTGATTTTGGATGACTCTCTCAACCTATGTGACTCATTGGATGAGCAAATGGCACGAGTCGTAGATACCTATCAATGTGAATGGAAGAGTACGTTGGATAATCCTCAAAAATTGCAACGCTTCCGTCCTTTCTTGAACAGCACGTCGGGCAGCAAAGTCTTGCCGTACCAACGTGTGCGCGGTCAGCGTATTCCAGTGAAACAGGAGGTGTAAATGGCAGCGTTAACCAAAGTGAAAGTGTGTCAGCTTGATGACTTGATGCCGTTTATCGGTGCCACTGTATTGATTGAAGGCGAGCATGTCGCGTTATTCTACATTCCCGATAACGGTGTTTACGCTGTTCAGGATTGGGACCCAATTGGTAAGGCTTATGTGATGAGTCGAGGGATTGTCGGTGATATCGATGGTGAGATGTGTGTTGCATCACCACTCTACAAACAGCATTTCAGTTTAAAGAGTGGGCAGTGTTTGGAAGATGAAGCGTACTGTCTAAAAACTTGGCAAGTAACGGTCGACGATAATCAGGTTTGTTATTTAGTCGAAGAATGATCCTAGAAATTTGCCTGCTCGATATGAGTAAATTCTTAGCGTAAGAGATAAGCGAATAAAGCTCCAGGGACCACACGGTAAGGCTCTGGAGCTTTTAATTATTCGGAAGGATTCACTTGTAGTTCGGTATAGCCAGTCGAGTCGTCCATCGCTCTAGTGAACTCAAGTTCTGAGTAAGAATGGATGATCAATTCTGCGGTAGTATCAATCACTGTGCCTTCCAACAAATGCCCACCCCAAACTCGTCCTTCACGATCAGACACCGAGATATGAACGTGTTGATGTTCAGGCGTTAGGGTTCCCATCACAGAGACAATTTCAAATGACTCTTGTTTGGTTAACGTACTCTCTGCACCTGCCAAACGAAGGTTGAGGTCAGAGATACAGCCAACGCATGAGGCAATCGAGCCTGCTTTGATACCATGCTGCTCGACCAATTTCGCTAGGTTCAGCTTTAAGTCCATGCCTTTGGTAAGACGTACCGCTATCACTTCAATCGACATGTCACTTCCTAATCAAAACCAGCAAGCAGGAAAGCGCCGTATCCAAATCGGCATAACGTTTGGCTTTGCCAAGTACGCGCATGCCTTGCATGTTGTTGAGAACAAAACGAGCAAGCTCTTCTGGTTTAAGCGTTTTTGGTACTAAGGTTTCTTTTTGCGCATTAGTCAGCGCATCCGCAATGATGTCGATAAGATGGTCGAACAAAAAATGCCCTTTGCGCAGTACATCATCGTCTTCACCAGCGTGCTCAATCAACGCATTTTGGATAAAACACCCACAGTTGCGTTTACGCTGCAGTTCAGCAAAGGATTTGAGGAACGATTCTAACTCAGGTAAAGACGCGTCGTCTTTTTCCAAATCATTCAGTGACGGTAGCGAGACCTTTTTCAAGTAGGTATCGAGCGCTTCGTAGTAGAGCTGTTGCTTGTCACCATAGGTGTTGTAAAGACTGAAGCGGTTGATGTTCAACTCGTCGGTGAGATCCGAGATAGACGTGTTCGCAAAGCCCTTGCGCCAAAACACATCCATAGCCACGAGAAGCTTTTCATCTCGGTCGAAGTTGGCTTTTCTTGCCATAAATTACCTGCCTGGGTCTGCTTATCGGGTAATTAAATTGCTTTGGAGGGATGGTACAGAGAACCTCTAGCGTTCGAACTGAACCAATATGATGAATACCCATCTATTCTTGGGTATCAGCCTCCAAATTCATGTGAACTCACAAACGGCATCAAAAATCTCGCTCAGCAAACAGACCCACAACTGTTTGAAAATTTTTGATAGTGAAGTTCTTGACTGATCGTTTATAAACTGGCTACAGTATATCCTAACCAATCGGTTAGAAAAAGATAAAAGGATGTGAAATGAAGCTCTATGAAACCGCAATGACTCCAAGTTGTAAGCGAGTTAGCATTTTTCTAAAGGAAATCGGTGGCGAGGTTGAGCGAATTGCGCTGAACGTTCGTGAGGGCGATAACCTATCTGAACCGTTTAAATCGAAAAGCGTGAACGGTAAAGTGCCTCTACTAGAACTGGATGATGGCACAGCGATCTGCGAAAGCGTGGCGATTTGCCGCTACCTAGATGAAGCGTTTGAAAATGATCTGGCGCTGTTTGGTGCTAACCAGCTCGAACGTGCTCAGGTGGAAATGTGGCATCGTGTGGTGGAGTTCCAAGGACTAAATGCGGCATTTCAGGCGTTTCGAAACATGACCGGAGTTTATGGAGACAGAGAACGTTGCGTTGAAGCATGGGGCGAAGAATCAAAACAACGCGTCTACGAATTTCTGCCTGTCTTAGACAAGCGTCTTGAACATAATGATTTTATCGCCGTAGACCATTTTACTATTGTCGATATAACAGGCTTTATTTTGATCAGCTTCGCAATTAAAGGCCTAGAAATTGATGTGCTATCGACGTCGCCAAACATTGCTCGATGGTATAACCAAATTTTAGCTAGACCTGCATTTCAGAGTTAATGTATTGCAGCGAGTGGATGATAGCTCGCTGCTACCACCTTACCGATTCTTAACTCAGCAGGATATTCAAATTTTTTCAGATTTTTCTTATTTTTTCTCCTATCGCCTATAATTGGAAAAACAACCTCAATTTGCTTCGTTGCGTTTTAGAGCCTCGAGCTCTTGGTCCGTAGACGCTCTCTTTCATCATGGAAAGTCTAATAATAGACAAGGAGAGGTCATGAGTATTCAAGTGAAAACTATCAATAATATTCTAATAGCCCTGTTAATGGTTTCGGTTTTTGGTCTATTCGCACTGTACCTCAATTACACACAGCAGAATGAACAGATTGAAAGGCTGCAAAGTCAGTTAATCGAAAAAGAGCATCAGATACTAATTTCTAATGAAGCGTTGTCTTACACTCGATATCAACACCAATTATTAGCCGAAGACTACAGCCGTTTTAGAAATGAGCAGTCAGTGACTAGTGTTTTGCGTTAGCCAGTATAGCAACCGTATTAAGGAGGAAGATGAAATCCATTCTTTTGGTCGATGATAGTAAAACAGTCCTGCTTTACATCAGCAGTGCATTGGAAAAGCAGGGCTATGAAGTGGTTGCAGTTGAAGACGGAAGAGCGGCGCTTGAAGTGCTAACCCACCGCCCTGATATTCAGTTTGTGCTGAGTGATTTAATGATGCCTGGAATTAATGGTATTGAATTGTGTCGCCAATTAAAATCTAAAGTTAGCGAGCGTTACATTTTCTTTGTTCTACTGTCTTCTAGAAATGACCAAAGTTCGATCGTGAAAGGCATTGATGCTGGCGCAGATGATTTCGTAGATAAGAAGACGTCTGTAGAGGAACTTCAGGCCAGAATCCGTGCGGGGTTTCGTACTTTAGAACTGCACAACAAACTCGTTGAGAGAAATAAAGAACTCGATGCGGCCTATCAAACAATTCACCAAGACCTGCAGTCTGCGAGTCATCTGATGGAGCAACTACTCCCTGCTGAATCAACTATCCAAAATATACAGTTTAGTTATGTCTACAAACCATGCTCCCAGATTGGTGGTGATATGTTGGGGTATTTGGAGCTCGATGAACAACATGTTGCGTTTTATGTATTTGATGTTTCTGGTCATGGTATTTCTTCAGCTTTGATGGCTTTTTCTATTCAACAGACGCTATCTCAAAGTCAGGGGCCTGATTCGATCACGATGGAGTTGAGAGATGACGGCTATTGCGTAAGTGAGCCTGCATCTGTGATTGAACGGCTAAATCGGCGTTATCAGCAAACTAGAAACAGTCAACATTACTTTACTATGGCTTACGCCATTCTTAACACAAAATCAGGGCGACTTAGCTATTGCACGGCTGGCCACCCTAGGATCTTAGTTTGGCGAGCGAGTACGAAAACGATGGAACAGATAGGTGACGATAACTTTATCGTTGGTGCAATGCAGCCGATGGAATATAGCGGTAACCAAATTAGTCTAGATGAGGGCGATGCATTGTGGCTTTATTCGGATGGTTTGATTGAAGCGAGGCAGGGTGAGGAGATGTTTTCACTACAACGATTGGCATCGAGTATAAAAGCTGTTTGCACGCTGCCAGTTGAAGATCAAGTGGGAGACGTCTTTAAAAAAGTACAATCTTGGCACAACGAAGATGAGTTTGATGATGATGCCAGCCTTTTACAGGTAAAATGGCATGGTGAGAGGCTCAATTTTAAGGAAAAGAATGTCAAAGAGCGAATTTAAACGAACTTACGGGAGCTCCCTTACTCACTCACGAAGTGCGAGCAAAGACGTTGTTCGGTTTTTGATGGGTCATCAAATCCCCTTAAATGCAATTCAATCATTGGAGCTTTGTGTCGTTGAGCTCATGAATAACGCTTATATTCATTCTTACAGTGAAATAGAAGGCCTGCCAATTGAAGTGGAGTGTAGGGTTGGGGATGACCAAGTGTCCGGTTTCGTGGAACTGAGAGTCTCTGATTGCGGAGCGCCGATCAATGAGAAGACGTTCATCCAACATAAAAATAAACAGATTGAGGCACCTAACTTAATGGATGACGATAGTTGGTCCTCCTCTGGTCGCGGACTGATGTTAGTCGCTCAATTATCTGACCTGTTTAAATTGGAAAAAGGTTTCGATAACAATACGTTTGTTGTAGTGAAAAGGAATAGGGAGAGAAACTAACAACCAAGCAAAGTCGATTTGCTTCACTTGGTCCCTAGCGTTAATCTGACGGTTGCGTTGTATATCATTGTTATTTTGTATTCGTTGTTGGTGCTGGTGATAGTAACGCCTCCAACTCTTCTGGTGTTAGAATATCACTGATGTTTAACATATTACTTTCATCATCTAGCGCCATCTTTGTACGGCTAAGTAAGTACCTTTTTTGAGTTGGTGTTAGGTCTTTGAGAGACTCAATCAACTCCCTGAAATTGCTATTATTCATTGCCATATTTCCCCCAGTTAAGCCTTGAATTTCTTTATTGCATATTCTTCAAGTAAGTGAAGATTTGTTGATTAATTGCAGCTAGCTCTTTAGTAACTATAGCTATATCTGAGCTATCTGGCGCTGTATCGTTTCTGGTTTTTTCTTCTATTCTTTGAAACGCAATGACCGCGGTGTCTTCTCCGAAACTCTCTAGAATGCCCTTTAAACTATGAGCTAATAGATAGAGCTCTGACCAACATTTGCTTGCATATAGCTCATCTATACGCTCTATATCATTCGTGTGATCTTCAAGGTATGTAGAAAAAACAGTGACGATCAGATCTACGTCGTTATCCATGTATGTATTGAGAACATCAAAATTAATCATGTATACCCCTATTAAACGTTGAGGTAGAGGAATGTTTCGGATAATGAAGGCTTAGCCGAAGGTATGAATGGCATAACCAGTATTTGAGCAGAAATAGTTTGCTTGTCGCTTGAGATAAACTTACAAAAAGAAAGTCATTGTTAAAGATATTTTGACTTATATCCAAACGGCAATGGTCGAAATGTAGGGATGAAAACACTTCAACTCGCGTGTTTTTAACACAAGTAGCAAAGGGGACGTTTCCAAGTAAAACGCCGAGTCGGTAAGTGTCTTGCAGTCCTAGTTTAAGGCTATCGTTACATACGGACGCCAGACGTTCGCCAACTTTGACTATTCCTTCAGTCAAGGCTAACTCTCCTCATTAAGTATAAGTATAAATTAGCAATCTAGTTTCATATTGGCAAGTAATCTGCGGCAAAAAAGGGACTCGCGTCCCTTTTGTATTACTAGCTTTGTTTAGAGTCCTGTTCTATTTGCTTCATAAGCTCGTTGGCTTTCTTCATAGCGCGTCTTGCGCTTGAAGTCCTTCGCTTATTAAGTAATATATCGGAGAAGCGTAAGTATTTATCAGCAGTTTTGAATCTTAAATCGTTAACATCCTGAAAACCAATAGGAAAGTTTTTCGAGAACAGATCCACATCCTTCACCAAGTTATCGAGATGAGTTGTCGTCCTTGCCTTTTCTAGGCGAGAATAAAAGTTTTCAAACTCTTCTTGGAACAGGATTCTAGCGGCATCTTCTGGAAACGGTAGAGGGCTGTTGGAATCTAGCGCTGTCTCATATAATTTCATTTCAAGCACTGCATCTTTCATCGCATTACTTATCTGTAAGTTCTCTTGATGCTCTTCTACGTTTGAAAAGAAGGTGTTCCCAACCTTAATAAGAGCAACAAGTGCAGCTGCGTCTTTCTTTTTGAGTGCTTCAGTGAGGTGCTGACCGAAAACATCGCTAGATAACGAACTTGGCGTGAAAGGATAACCTTGATGAATCTGATTTAACTCATCCTTGAGCTCATAGATGGATTTACTGCCGTCTTCTTTACTGTACCGAGACTTTTCAAGTTGACTGTTGATTTGCCTTGCTATCGAAAGTAACGTGGAGTGCTTGCTTGACTGAATATCTAAGGCAAGAACTTCTATTTTATGTGAGTCAGGGTAGTAGGTTTTTGCTTTATCAAGTATGGACTCAATTTCATCATAATTCGGGTAGTTGTTGGCATCAGAATTCAAAACCTGATCAATTTCAGATTCAAACTCGCTGAGAATATAGGTCTTGTGTAAGCGTAATAAGCCAGCCTTAACGACTGGATGTAAGCTTTTTTCACTATCAATCAGTGCCAAACTTTTTTCTGCTGGCGTATCAAGCTGCCACTCTTGTCCGGCAATTTGATCATTTTGCTTGCTAATAACGGTTTCCAAAGTGGCAATGGTTTCTTGTTGCTGCTGATAACCAAATACAATGCCGCTAACTAATAATATACTCGCTGCCGCGCCGCTAGCGATAGGCCAATAGCGCATATTCAATTTGCGTTTCAACTGCTCAGGGGTCAGCTCGTTCGGAATGATGCCAGTTGAAAATACGCTTGAAAATATTGGCCACTTAGATGCAGGCATGTTAGTTGGTTTAGAGACCTTGATCTTCTTTTTGAGAGCTTCATTAACTGGAGTTCTTGCGTAAGGGTGTTTGCAACTCAATAACTCGTAAGCAATACAAAATAGAGCAAACATATCGTCGCTTAAGTTCGGTTCCTTACCGGATAACAGGTTGAGTGATGCATAGTTGGGAGTATAACCAAGCGTTTCAACATTTTCGGATTTACGTTTAGCCGCATATTGATCCTGCTTTAATTGATGAGTTTTAGATACACCAAAATCAAGCAACTTAACGTTACCCTCAGACGTTAAAATCACATTAGCGGGCTTTAGGTCGGCGTGCACTACACCAAGAGAGTGAGCATATGAGAGTGCATCGAGTACCTGATTTAGGATTGATAAAGTTGCATTAAACTTCAGCCCATGCGGCCTAGAACGCTGTATTAAACTCTCTAATGTTTCTCCGTTAATATACTCCATAACTAAAAAGTATATTTCGCCATCAACACCAAAATCAAAAACCCTAATGATATTAGGGTGGCTTAACCTTTGAGTTTGTTGAGCTTCACGTATTAACATGCGTGCAGTCTCTGGTTGAGAAGCAAACTCTTTCTGTAATATTTTTAACGCAACGTAGGGTGTTTCTGAACCTGAAGATTCAAGAATCTTATCTTTAGCTAAGTAAACATCACAAAGCCCACCATGCCCAATAACCGACTCAATTTCATACCGATTTTTAACGGTCGTTCCTATTAAGCTTTCGTTAATAACATCTTTGTTATTATTTAATGAGTCATCTTTATTGTTTTTTTTCTTATTAACTAACGGAGTGTTTTCTTTTTGAGACAGTTTTGTATTTGTTTCATTTTTATTTTTAACGGAGGTTTCATTATTAGTGAGTTTGGTTGATTTAATTGCATTGTCTCGTTTTTGAGTCTTTACAATTTTAGTTTTATCTCCGCTGTCTTCGTTATTTATAGAATTGTTTTTATTACTGTCTTCCATCACAAGAACTCCGTATAAATGATGGGGGAATATATACCTTTCTGCTCAATGAAAAGTCATTATGTTAGAATTTCTCGGCCAAACTAACATTCGTTTTTTTATTGATGAAAGTCTAAGTGTCAAAAATTTGAACTTGGTTGGATAATTAAAATTGTTGAACAATACGTGATTGCTTTGATAAAAAAATGATTCATTATTCCGTGCATGATTTTCAATGGCAGTATTAAGGTTTTTATTAATCTTACTGTTAATAAGAAAGTAGTTAATAATAAAATTAAAAATAATATCTAGCAGGTCTTTGGCGAGGTTTACATGAAGTTGGTTTTAACCATAACAAGTTTTCACAAATTTACTCCAGAGATTGAGAGTGAGTTCGTGTTTGAATCAAGTGATGAACATGCCAAGGTTACATTTGGTCGGTCTGAACAATGTGATTGGACACTACCAGATCCTGAAAGAGTGGTATCCGGAACCCACGGAGAACTGATTAAGTTTGGTGACAAATACTTGATAAAAGACCTCTCAACTAATGGTACTTTTGTAAATAATGCTGTAACTCCTGTGGGTCAAGGAAATGAAATAGCACTAAGCGATGACGATATGGTTAGCTTAGGGGATTATCAAATTTCAGTTTCTATTCAAACAGATACAGATGTATTCAGTCTTGAGACAAGTAAAAGTCTTTCTAGCGCCCCCCCTGAAGTAGCCTCAAGTCCATCGGAAGAGGAATTTGTTGATCTAGGCCTTAGTGCTAGTGAACTCTTAAACGAAAGTGTTCCTTCTGACTTTCAGCTAGATATTGGTTTAGTCGATGATTTTATTGATATCCCAAAGCCCGAAAAACAGAGCATCGTATCTGAAACTTTACCGAAGGTTAACCGACAATCAGAACACCTATCGACTCCCAACTTTGATACCAATGGGGGTGAACTTGCGGCTTTTGTTAGAGGGGTGGGTATAGATCCAATGATGATTCCCAGCGATAACCGAGAGGAATGGTTTGAACAACTGGGGGAGTCATTTTCTTTGATGCTAGTTGGTTTAATGGAAACACTGCATAACAGAGCAGTGTTTAAACAAACAAATCGACTTAGTCATACCGCATTTCGTAAGTCAGAAAATAACCCTTTAAAGTTTTCTGCAAACTTAGAAGATGCGATTCATAACTTATATAACCGTCAAACTGCTAGCTTCTTAAAGCCAAATGCAGCCATTAAAGAAGCATTTAATGACATCGAAAGTCATGAGCAAGCCTTAATGAAAGGTGTTGAAGGTACGGTTTCAAGTGTTATGTCACTTGTTGAACCTACTTCTATATACTCAGATGCTTTAGCGAAAGACACGGTTATTAATAAGGTTATTCCAGCTAGAAAATATGCTCAAAGTTGGAAGAGGTTTGAGGATATTCATGAAAAGCTATCCGATGATATTATCAATAAAGAGTCTCCGTTCTATTTAGAAGACTTCGCTAAGCACTATGAATTAGCATTAAAAAACAAAGGCTAGGAATTAGGGTGATGAAAAAGTTTTACCAATATATTTTGTTATTAATTTCAATGGCTTTATTTGGGTGCTCAGCAGCGAACCTAGTTGTTGATCCATACTCAGATTTAGAAATAGCAGCAAGTCATAACATTAATCCTGATTCAAACGGCAGGCCTTCTCCTGTAGTGGTGTATGTATTTGAATTAACGTCAAATACCATTTTCGAAAGCCAGGACTTTTTTTCTATTTATGAAGAAAGTGAAAAAGTCTTAGGACCTGATTTAGTGAATAAATATGAAGTTTCATTAACTCCAGGTCAGAAAGAAACATATCAAGCAAGTATGTCTCCAAAGACAGAATATTTAGGCATTGTCGTAGCGTTTCGAGATATTGAAAACTCAAATTGGCGACAAGTCATTAAAGTGGATAAGACCGGTTACAACACATATCAAGTATTGTTAGAAGATCTGTCTTTGGTCGTTAAATAACGTTTAGTTGGCTAATTATAAATGACGCAATACTCCAAGACGGCTTGGTGCGAAGGAATGTTTTTACGTCCCCAGCACTTCCAACAACAAGAACGCGCAACCTCTCAAGAATTCAAGGGCTTACATCAGTTAGGTGGGGTTTACAATTGGGGAGTTTGGAAATGTCGAGTAAAAAAACACGCGCTAAAAGATGGTCTTATTGAACTTGAGCATCTTGAAGCTGTTTTGCCAGATATGACGTTGGTTAATACGTTAATATCCAACGATTCAGTTTCGCCTCTACTTATTGATAAAAACACTGAAAATACGTTAGTAAAAATAACTCTCCCTCTTTCAAGTGTTACAGGTAAAAACGTTTCGGATGTAAGCGAATCGATCGTCTCTCGTTATGTACTTCAAGATATCGACGTGATAGATAACCTTACAGGACAAGATGAAGAAACCATCCAAGTTGCAGCCCTCAACCTTGAGTTGAAAGCGAGTAATGACAAATTAGCGGGTTATGTGGAGTTACCTATCTTAAGGATCAAAGAGGTAACTCCTGAAGGGGAAGTTATACTAGACGATGAGTACGTTCCTCCGCTTATCAATCTCCTGAGCGATAAAGTCATGTCAGCTTATCTACGTAACGTTATCGCGATGACAAAGATGCGTGCTGACGTTATTGCGCAGCGCTTGATTAAGGGCAAATCTGCATCGGCATCTGCTGTTGATTTCATCATGCTCCAAATGTTGAACCGATATGAGGCGAAGTTAAAGCATTTCAGTGAGTTAGATAGGTTACATCCACTGGAATTAGCGACGACACTTAAAGGTTACATTGGTGAGTTAGCCACTTTTTCTAATAAAACTAAAAGACTCCCAAGTTTGCTTGCGTATGATCACTTAGATGTATCAAGTGTTTATAGCGAGTTGAATCAGATACTCAGTCAGTACCTCAGTGTTGTTCTTGACCAAACTGCGACCAAACTTCCGTTGGAGCCTCGCCAATACGGTATTCAAGTGACGCCGCTTCCAGATAAACGCTTGCTTGAGTCATGCCAATTTGTGCTAGCAATTAAAGCAGATACCACAACAGATGAAATAAGACGCCTGGTCCCAGCGCAACTCAAGTTTGGCCCGGCAGAACAGATTCGCGATCTAATTAATAATCAGATCAACGGTATAAACGTAGTGCCGTTGAGTGTCGTCCCGAGACAGATTCCTTACCAAACGGGCTATGTCTATTTCGAAGTTGTCAAGAAAGGGCCATTTTGGATGAGGCTAAAAGATAGTGGCGGTATTGCGCTTCACCTATCAGGGCATTTTCCGAATGCTGAACTTGAGCTTTGGAGTATTAATCAATAGGCGCGCTCTGTATGGAACAAACGATAGTAAAACCAACACCGGGTGGAAGAGCACCCGCATCGAAACCACAATCAGAAAAGTCTGTGGATAATACCGTAGTTATCTCAAAAAGCCCTGAATTGGTGAACAATGATTCAGTGGTCGCTTATGGGAATAACTCTCTACTAGCAGAGGCGAATGGCCTGTTATCTATTATCGGTCAAATTCGGTCGACAGCGACTCATTCCGATCCGTTGTTTCTAAAAGAGACATTGGCACAAAAGCTTAGAGATTATGAGAACCGATTACGTCAGCATGACGTTGATTTGGATACCATTGATACAGCTCGTTATTGTTTATGCTGTTCACTAGATGAAGTTGTCCTTAACACCAATTGGGGTGGGCATTCATTCTGGAGTCACGATTCATTACTCAGCTCCTTCTATGCTAGCAGTCAAGGTGGGGAAGCGTTCTTTAAGCATCTTGATAAGTGCATGGCGAAACCAGATGCGAACTTAGATTTGCTTGAACTAATGTATGTGTGCTTATCTCTCGGGTTTCTGGGTCAATACCGTTTAGAAAAAAATGGACTGGAATCGCACCGTAAATTGAGAAGACAGGTTATTGCTACTCTTAAGTCTTATGGGAGAGGAGTCCCTCAGGAGCTAAGTAATAGTATCGACCAACACATTTTGAATGGCTCAGAGGCTTCTGATAGAGCCCCTCTTTGGGTTGTATGTTCTGTAACGGCGGCATTATTGGTCTGCATATATATGTATTTTAGCTATGAGCTAAATAAGGCATCCAATCGTACCTTTTCTCAATTAGTCAATTTGATTCAACCGCAACAACTTAACCAAGATGCAACGTCAGAATCAAAATCAGCGCCAATTGCAGAAAAGATTTCAATGTATCTAGCAACTGAGATCGGTAAGGGGCTAATCAATGTTGAGCCGCTGCAAGACAGGGTAAGAATTTCGTTAAAGTCTCAAGATCTATTTGAATCAGGTAGTGCTGATGTTGTCGCTTACATCCAACCCGTTATTTCTAAGCTTGCGAGAACATTGGAGTCGACCCAAGGCAAGATCATTGTTACTGGTCACACCGACGATAGGCCTATTTTCACGAGTAAATATCCCTCGAACTGGCACCTATCATTAGCTCGAGCCACTGCTATGTCTGAACAACTGATCTCGAATAGTGCATTAGAAGGGCGAGTGATACCCGAGGGATTGGGGGATGCAAGACCATTAGTTGAAAACAGTAGTGATGAAAACCGAGCTATTAACCGCCGGATTGAAATCGACCTTCTTGTCGCGAATTAATAATAGGTAGATAGAGATGCGTATTAAAGAAATTGGCAGAATATTTACTCAAAGATGGTTTCTCGGTCTTATCGGTGTCGCTGCTTGTTCTATTTTCATTTGGGTTGTTGGTCCACTTATTGCGATAGCGGGATATGAGCCCCTAAAGAGTGACTTTCAACGGCTAGTCACTATTCTAGTGTTGGTGTTGCTTTGGGCGATATTTAACGTTACCAAGCAGCATAAGCAAAAGGTGAAAGAAGACGAAAGTATTCAAACGTTGCTTGAGGTTGATAGCCAATCAGATAAAGAAGCAGCAAGTGAAATTGACTTAATGCGCGAGCGTATTGAGCAAGCTGTCAAAGTAGTGACGAAAACATACAAAGGCAAGAGAGGCTTGTATGACTTACCGTGGTATGTGTTGATTGGCCCTCCTGGAACGGGGAAAACAACCGTATTAAAGCAGTCGGGGTTAGAGTTTCCATTAGGAGACAGCCTTGGCTCTGACTCTATTGCCGGTGTAGGTGGCACTCGCCACTGTGATTGGTGGTTTGCAAATAAAGCAGTTCTTATAGATACGGCAGGCCGGTATACGACACAAGACAGTCAAGAAAAGGTCGACTCTAAAGCGTGGCATGGTTTCTTAGGATTGTTGAAAAAGTATAGAACGCAAAGACCAATTAATGGTGCGATTGTTACGATAAGTTTAGCCAGCGTGATGTCTCAGACTCGAACCGAGCGAAGTCTTCATGCTCGAGCAATTAAGTCGAGACTTCAAGAACTGAAAAACCAGTTAGGCATGCAGTTTCCGATTTACGTATTGCTCACCAAAATGGATTTAGTTGCCGGTTTCAATGAGTTCTTTGCCGATTTAAGTAAGGAAGAGCGAGAGGAATTATTTGGTTTCATGTTCCCTCGTGAAGTGGATGATGAAAGAGGCGTTATTTCTCTATTCAACAAAGAATTTCATGGCATGTTGGAGCGTCTTGATGCCCGTATGCTTAGAATACTTGAAACTGAGGACGATTTAGATAAACGCGCACTTATCTTTGAATTTCCAAAGCAATTAAGAGTGCTACAAGCTAATCTTGACGAGTTTTTAGCTGAAATTTTTGCACAAAACAGTTTTGAAGAGCCTGCCTTGATTCGTGGTGTGTTTATGTTGAGTTCGGTTCAAGAAGGCTTACCAGTCGATAAGCTGATGAATGAATCAACCAATGGACTTGGGTTAAATCGATTAGCTCTAGCAAAGAGTCAGACTGGTTCTCATAGTTATTTCGTAAAGAATCTTTTTGACAAGGTTATTTTCAAAGAGCAACTGTTAGGAACAGTTAATCGTCACTATCAAAAGCAGTCAGGTTGGATGCGTCGAGGTGTTTACATTGGATGTACAACGCTACTGCTCGGAGCTTCTTCGCTTTGGTTTATGAGTTATAAGTGGAACTCACGGTTAATTGTCGACACCAATGAACAAGCTAGCCATATTGATGCAATGATTGGCGCTCAAAGTTTAGATTTTGAAGCGGATATTGTTTCAGCTGTAGAAACATTAGATAGGTTGATGACGCTTCCTCTCGGAAAGCAAAGCAACTACGGTGATGCCGACTCTGTAAAGAGGTTTGGTCTCTATCAAGGAGACAAAGTATCTCAGGCGGCAAGCAATGCATATTCTGATGCTTTGACCCAATATTACGCCCCTTTGCTTCTTGATAGCCTGGTGTCAGAAATGGAGAGCAATCAACAGCATCGTGAGTATTTGTACGAAACGTTAAAAACGTATTTGATGTTATTCAATCCAGACAAATATCAACAAGATGAAGTGTTGGCTTGGTTTAACTTTTATTTCGAACGTCAATATCCGGGTGAGCTAAACGCAGACTTAAGAAGACGCTTGCTACAGCACACTCAATATTTATTAGGCAACGATGGACAAGGCTTTACTTACAACACTGCTGCTGTGACGAGTGCTCGAGAAGTGTTGACTCAAATGTCTCTACCTGAACGTGCTTATCAGCGAATGAAAATACAATTTTCTAAGAGTCATGTACCTTCATTTCGCTTGACTGATGTATTGGGACCTAAAGGGCTTGAGCAGTTCGAGCGAGCTAGTGGAAAACCGCTATCACAAGGCATTTCGGGCTTCTACACGTACAATGGTTTTCATAGCATTTTTCAGATTCAGATCAACCGTACAGTAAAAAGCCTAATGGAAGAGAACTGGGTTTATGGTGACGATCTTAAGGCTCATGAAATTGATCAAGATAGTGCCATCCAAGGCGTTCAGTCACGATACTATCAAGATTATGTTAATGAATGGAAAACGTTGATCGAAGATATTCAATTGAAGCAGGCTCCGAGCCTAGAACTTGCGACAGAGCAAGCGAGGGTTTTATCTGGAGTTGAAAGACCAATCGAATCTTTGTTGAGAGCAATCCAAAAAGAGGTTGCTCTATCAAAAGTATCATTGTCAGAAAATCAAAAAGCCGCTTCTGAAGTTGCTGGTAAAGTTGCCAAAGTTAAGTTTTCAAATACGGCAGATAGACTAGACATGTATTTACCTGAAGAAAACGGTTTCAATGTTGCTCTGCCAGGTAAAGAAGTCGAATCGCATTTTTCAGAGATCTTACGCCTTGGTGAGCAAGACTTTGATGATATTCAACAAGCAATGGTTAACTTGCGTTCGTATTTAAGTGACTTATCAAGCTCTGGTAACAATCAGAAAATTGCCTACAAAAGTATTTTAGATGGAACCGTTACACAAGATGTCGCAGCTTCCTTTGCTCGTGCTAAAGAACTTTTGCCGAGACCATTTAATCAATGGCTAGGTGAGCTTTCTCAAGAGTCGGTTAAGTTTGCGGAGAGCGGTTCGAAGGATCATCTAAATCAACTTTGGGTAACACAGGTGGTCCGCCCTTATCAGCGGACTATTGCTGGCAGATATCCATTCGAGCCCAACGCGAGCAGAGAAGTTAGATTGAAAGACTTTAAGCGATTCTTTGGTTATGGGGGCACGCTTGACGCATTCTTCCAAGAATACCTCGAACCGTTTGTGGATACTTCGAAAAGTCGTTGGCGATTAGAAAAGGAAATTGGAGTTCGTCCAGAAACACTAATGGTCTTTCAAAGAGCGCAACGTATCAGGCAGTCTTTCTTTGAATCTGATAATTCATTACGCGTAGAGTTTGGTATGAAGCCTGTTTATCTAGACCAGCACATTACTCGATTTGTCTTAGAGTTGGGTGGACAAGATTTGGTTTATAAGCATGGACCAGCAAGAGCTAAATCGTTGAGTTGGCCTGCCGGTCAAGATCAGACTCGAATTGTGTTCACACCACCTGAATCTAAACGCGAAATTGCGCATACCTATGAAGGTGAGTGGGGCATATTCAAGCTTTTGGATCAATCACTTAAAGCAAGGCCAGAATCGCGTAAAGACAATATAGTTATGATTGATTTAAAGGGAAATAAGGTGCAGCTAGAGCTTATTCCTTCTAGTGCCATTAATCCGTTTTGGTCAAATGAAATGGAGAGGTTCAGATGTCCACGAACCTTATAACATCAGGCTGGGGCTATATCGGTAAAATGCCTGCAAAAGGGGACTTTGTGAAAGATGGTTTATCACAAGATTTCTCGGAGCGTTGGCATGATTGGCAACAGGCGGTTATTGCAGTCAGCAGGGAACAACTGGGTGAAAGCTGGAATGAGCACTTTTTAACGGCTCCTGTGTGGCACTTTGCTTTGGATATTAGCTATTTAGAAGACTCAACCTACATTGGTAGCATGATTCCTAGTGTTGATGCATGCGGTAGATACTTTTTCTTTACTATAGCTCGTGCCGTAAAAGGTGAAGCTGCGCAATATTGGGGTGACAGAGCTTGGACCGAGGACAGTGCCGCTCTTGCTCTTTCAGTACTTGAGGACGACTTTGTCTTTGATGTTTGGCATAAGAGTACTCAAGAAAAAAATGACCTCGTTGCGAATGTAACAAGTGAAGTGAGGTCTCTGGAGTTTCTTTATCAAAGCCAAATATCTACAGTTTTTCATGATGACGGCAATACTGATCAAAACACGCTTTTGAATTACCTCATTAAAGAAAAATTGAGTAAACCATGTTTTTGGTGGACTGAAGGTTCAACGAAGGTTGAACCATGCATGTTCATTACTAGTGGATTTCCTTCAATTGGTCAGTTTTCAGCCATGCTTGATGGCGGCTGGAAAAAGTGGAATTGGTAGGATAGAAGAATGAATTGGAACTATTTTACCTTTGCTAAATCGCACGCAGGAAAAGTACGCCCTTATAACGAGGATGCTCTGTTGGATATGACAGAACAGCATATTTGGGTGGTTGCCGATGGAATGGGTGGACACAGTGCTGGCGATATAGCAAGCCAGATGCTAGTGGATAGAGTCGCGCGCCACATGCAGGATGTCTCCAATACTAATATCGATGATATCCGAAGAGTGGTTCAAGAAGCGAACTTAGAAATTTACCAATACGCACAAAATCACTTAGACGGTAAAACGATGGGAACAACACTTGTTTTGTTGTTTATTCAGGATGGGTATTACCACTGTCTTTGGGTGGGTGATAGCCGAATTTACCAGCTTAGAAGTGGTAATTTTGTCCAAAAAACACGTGATCATAGTCAAGTCATGGACTTAGTGGATCAGGGCTTATTGGCATTTGAAGATGCCGAATCGCACCCTCTTGCAAATGTTATTACCAGAGCTGTTGGGGTCGACGAAAGTGTCACTATTGATCAAGTTTCAGGGCAGTTGGCTGACGGCGATCAGTTTCTACTCTGTAGCGATGGACTCTCTAAGGAACTTACGAGTGATGAAATTCATCGGACATTGTATGCAGACTCAGTCAACCAAGCTGGATTAGCTCTCATGCATTCGGCTTTGGTTCGGGGCGCAAGTGATAACGTAACTTGTGCTTTGATCAAAGTTCGCCAAGCGCAAACGGAGTGCGAAACAGTAACTAGAGAAGACGCGACGATACCTGTCTTTCTAAGAGGGAGAGCTTATGAGTAATGAAATGTTTGATTGGTATGAACAAGCGTTGGCTCCTATATCTCAAGAAAATCCTACAGGTATTGATCCTAGAGAGGATGTATCACCACAGTCTGCTTACTATCGGTTGAAAGATCAGCGTATGGCCGCCCGCAACGCTGAACGTAATGCTCTTATAGAAGAAGAAAGTATCTATACCCACAGTAATTTATGGCGAGTATTTATTGAAGATGTCCCAGAAATACTCACGAATCAGTCTAAAGATTTGGAATTTGTTGCCTGGCTTATAGAAGCCCTAACTCGATTGTATGGTTTTCGTGGTATGGGCGTTGGCTACAAACTCGCAACCAGTTTAATTGAGAACTTTTGGGATGATCTGTACCCAATGCCTGATGAAGATGGTATTGAGACAAGAATATCGGCGATTATTGGCCTCAATGGTATCGATAGTGAAGGAACACTTATTTTTCCAATTGCTTGTATACCATTGACTGACTTAGGCGTGGAGCAAGCTTATGCCTATTGGGAATATCAGCAAGCTATAGAGCTTGAGCGCTTAGACGAAGATAAGCGCCGAAATCGAGTCGAGCTTGGGGCTGTTGAGCTACCTGAAATTATAACTACGGTTAAGTCGACTTCTGATACGTTTTATCAAGAATTAATCACGGATTTGGAGTTCGCTACAGAATCATTTAATGAATTCAGTCAGCGATTAGACGAAGCGGTCGGTGATGTGACTCCTAGCTCTTATATATCAAAAAGACTCGAATCAATACACTCGGCATTAAAGCACCTTCTAGGAGATCGTTTCAATCAACCACAAGCCGTGTTTGAAGAGCTAGAGGATCTTGATGAATCTTCTTCTGAACAACCGTTAAGTTCACAAAGTTGTGATGCATTATTAGCGACAAACATGAAATCACGAGAGCAGGCAATTAGACAATTGCAGCAAGTAGCTGATTTCTTCCGAGAGAGTGAACCTCACTCACCAGTTTCTTACTCCATCGAACAGATTATTCGTTGGTGTGGGATGCCTCTGCCGGAGTTACTGGCGGAACTTATCTCCGACGGGGATGCAAAGAAAAGCTACTTCCGTTTGGTTGGCATAGCAGAACAAAATGAAAATTAATAAAGGGAGAATGGTATGACGAGTATCCACTCGAAACTATCACGAGTACGGAAGCCTCGTGTCCACATTACCTATGATGTTGAAACTGAAGGTACGACTCTTAAGAAAGAACTGCCTTTTGTTGTAGGTGTAATGGGTGACTTCGCTGGTCAAAACACAGAAGCGTTGAAGCCATTAAAAGACCGCCGTTTTATTCAGATCGATCGAGATAACTTTGACGATGTACTCAAAAAAATGAATCCATCGGTGAAGTTTAAAGTTGCGAATAAGCTTGCGAATGACGATTCACAGTTTGAGGTCGATTTAAACTTTAAATCAATGCAAGACTTTGAGCCTGCTGCGATCGTAAATCAAGTTGATCCACTACGCCAATTGATGGAAACGCGTAATAAACTGCGTGATTTGATGACAAAAGTTGACCGCTCAGAAGAGCTTGAAAATATCCTAGAGGATGTTTTGAACAATACAGACAATCTGGCAAGACTTGCAGGCGAGTTAGATCTTGGCAAGAAAGCGAAGTCAGACAGTACTGAAGGAGCGGAATAATGACGACTGAAGCTGAAAAACAGTTAGATCCAACTGTTAATGAACAGACAACTTCATTCTTAGATCAAGCTATTGGTGCGACTAAGCAGACCGAAGCTTCTCGTGCTGAGGAGCTGATTAAAACGCTCGCTGAAGAAGCAATGAAAGGGACAGTTACTTGGAACAAAAACCTAACAGTAACTTTTCGTGAAGCGATTAATTTGCTCGATAGGCAGATTTCTGATCAGTTGTCTGAAGTAATGCATCACCCAGAATTACAGAAACTCGAAGGTTCTTGGCGCGGCTTAAATTATCTAGTGATGAATTCAGAGACCAGCTCTACTCTGAAAGTTCGCATGATGAGCATGACCAAGAAAGAGCTACATAAAGACTTGAGCAAAGCTGTTGAGTTTGATCAAAGCCAGATCTTTAAAAAGGTTTACGAGTCTGAGTTTGGTAGTGCTGGTGGTGAACCGTATGGTGCATTGATTGGAGACTATGAGTTTACCAACCACCCAGAAGATATTGAGTCGTTACGCCTAATGTCAAATGTAGCGGCTTCTGGCTTCTCTCCATTCTTGTCCGCGGCTTCACCAGCACTATTCGGCTTTGATGAGTGGACTGAGTTGTCAAAACCACGCGACCTAGATAAGGTATTTGAATCACTAGAATACGCCCAATGGCGTTCGTTCCGCGAGAGTGCCGATTCGCGCTTCGTTAGTCTGACGATGCCAAAAGTCCTTGCTCGTTTGCCATACGGACAAGCTACCGCTCCAGTCGAAGAGTTTGGGTTTGAAGAGTTCGAAGTAGATCCTGTTTCAGGTATTGCTGTTAACGCTGAACATAACGACTACTGTTGGATGAACTCTTCGTATGTTCTTGGTGTTAAGTTAACCGACGCATTTTCAAAATATGGATTTTGTACTGCCATCCGTGGTGCAGAAGGCGGCGGTCGAGTGGATAACTTGCCAACGCATTTCTTCATGAGTGATGATGGCGACCCTGATATGAAGTGCCCAACAGAGATTGGTATTACCGACAGACGTGAGGCGGAGCTTGGTAAGCTTGGTTTCTTACCGCTTTGTCACTACAAAAACACCAACTATGCAGTGTTCTTTGGTGCGCAAACCTGTCAAAAACCAGCGAACCATGAATCCCCTGAAGCAACGGCCAATGCGGCCATTTCTGCCCGCCTACCTTATATGATGGCAACATCTCGTTTTGCGCATTATTTGAAAGTAATGGCTCGAGATAAAATTGGTAGCTTTATGGAAGCAGAAGACGTTGAGTCTTGGCTGAACCGCTGGATCCTAGGTTACGTCAATGCTTCTGAAGGCGGTGGTCAAGAGATCAGAGCGAAATACCCTCTAGCAGACGCTCGTGTTCAGGTTAAGGAAATTCCTGGCGCACCTGGTTCTTACAATGCCGTAGCATGGCTGAAGCCTTGGTTACAAATGGAAGAACTGACCACATCTTTGCGACTTGTGGCAAAGATCCCTCAGTCAGGTGGATAAGAAATGAATTGGCTGGTCGAAAGGCCAGCCATGACCAATCTTTATGTTCTAGATGGAATTAGCAGTGTCACTTAACTTTCGCGACCCTAGCAAGCTAAAACATGAGTTCAGTACCGGAGGCTATGCTGAACTTGATAGCCCGTGGTTGACTCGATTCAATGAATCTTCTGATCTTGTATCGTCAGCTCGAATTTGGCTAGAAGGTACACGTTCAAGAGATTTGGACAGCTTTCGTCATAGTGTGATGAACACAATTAACCGCATTGATGAGCTATTAGAATCTCAACTAAATGAAATATTACATCATCCTGAGTTTCAACAGCTCGAAAGGGGGTGGGTTGGAGTTAGGTATTTATGTGAACAGGTTGATTCTCGTTCATCGGACTCTGTAAAAGTTAAGGTTTTAACGGCGACATGGAATGAAATCAGTAAAGATGCTTTAAAAGCCATCGAGTTTGACCAATCAGCACTATTTAAGTTGCTCTATCAAAATGAATATGGCATGGCAGGGGGAGAACCCTTTGGTGTGGTGGTTGGAGATTATCAGCTTCGCTGTGATCCTAGTAAAAATTATTTTGATAGAGATCTGTCTGTGTTGAGTAAGATCTCTCAGTCTGCAGCTGCAGCATTCAGCCCATTTATCATGTCTGCATCGCCAGAGATGTTTGGTGTTGATAGTTTCGCTCAACTCTCTGCGATAAGAGATATAGCAGCCCAATTTGAACAGGAAGATTATGCAAAGTGGCGTAGTTTGAGAGATAACGATGACGCTAAATTTATTGGTTTGACTGCACCTAACGTCTTGTTCCGTCAGCCATACAAAAGTGATGGCTCGCGGAATGATAAATTCAATTTTCAAGAACACATCTACGACTCCAACCGAGATTTGCTATGGGGGAGTAGTGCGTACTGTTTTGCTGCTGTATCAATTAGAGCATTTCAGGAACATGGTTGGTTCACGCATATGCGAGGGATTAAACAAGGCGATTACAGTCAGGGTATTATCGTCGCTCCTACAAGGAGCACGATGCGTGTTAATGGCAAGAATGATCGTGAAAGATGTCCGTTAAACTTGAAAATCACTGAGAGAAAAGAACAAGAATTGTCTGAGTGCGGTTTTATTTCTATTTCTCCAATACCTGAGACTGATATGGTAGGGATGACCTCGAATGTATCTCTCTACAAGCCCAAACAATACGCAGAAAAGCATATTTCAACGAATGCAAAACTGACATCGATGTTGCAATACACATTGTGTGTATCGCGAGTCGCACATTATCTCAAGGTTATGGGGCGTGACAAAATTGGTGGGTATCAAGACGCAGAAAGCCTAGAGCGTGACTTTCAACGCTGGTTACACCAGTACACTACCGCATCAGATGAAGCGTCTGATGAGCTTCGAGCTAAATACCCCCTAAATGAAGCGAAAATTACAGTTCGAGAGAAAAGAGAAACTCCTGGACATTATTACTCAGTTATCCATTTGCGACCGCATTTTCAACTCGATCAAATGGTATCTAGCATTAAATTAATTACCGAATTATCACCAGAGCACATGGTGTAAGGAAATAACAATGACTCAATGGAAAAATGCTTTGTCCCAAGGCCTATTGCAACACGCTCTAGAGCAATTAATTGATGAAATTAAAGCCACCCCTAAAGATGCGAGCTTGAGAAGTTCCTTCATTGAGCTTCTTTGCATTGATGGGGACTTCGAGCGTGCGGACGCTCAGCTCATGCAATCGATTAAATTGTTTCCTGAGTATCTGCCTGGTGCAAGTCAGCTACGACATTTAGTGAAAGCAGCTCAAGCTAGAAAGGATTTTATCAATGGTGCGGCTAGTGCCAAAGTATTAGGTGATGAGGAATTAACTAAAGAGCTTGTTCGATTTAATCTTGCTCTCGGAAATCAAGAGTACGAAGAAGCGTCACGTCTATCGCATCGCATTGAAGAGCGTCGTACTATTAAAGGGTTTAACGTAAACGGCACAAACTACGAAGATGCTAGAGATATTGATGATCGTTTAGGTGGTTACATTGAACTGTTTTCTACAGCAGGTAACTATTTTCTTGTACCCATATCGAGCATCCATACGCTAGAAGTTAAAGCACCTACTTCTTTGTTAGAAAGTATTTGGCGACCTGTCGAGTTTGATATCGATGGACTTGGTGAAGGCGAAGGCCATATGCCTTTGACGTATGTCGACTCAGAGACCGATGCACAAAAGTTAGGCCGAGAAACGGATTGGAAGCAGATTGGTGAGCAAGAATCTTTTGTTGGCTTGGGTCAAAAATGTTGGTTAGTCGGTGACTCAGCGCTTCCAATCTGTGATTTGACTACATTATTAGAACAGAAACAAATAGCGTAGAAATATCATGTCGTTAACCGTTTCTCTGCTCGACAAATTGATAGATAGTGATCCTCTCACTCGAGATGAGAAAGACTTCCCTGCAAGCCAGCAACAGATGTTGAGCAGCTTACTTAGAGATCTAGAGTCGATGCTGAATAGTCGTATTGGATGGAAAAATATTCCTGATGATCTTCTAGAGGTTCGTTATTCAATATTGAACTATGGGCTGCCAGATTTTTCCTCAATGCCCTATAGCAGCCAAGAAGGGCAGAATCAGCTTTGCGACATCGTTCATGATGCAATTAAAGAGTTTGAGCCGAGGTTAAGGAACCCTCATGTCCAGATTTCGGACGAGAAAAACGCTATTGATAGGGTATTGAGGTTACAGATAAATGCCACTTGCTTAATTGATAACAGTATTCATGAAGTGCGATTCAATTCTGAAGTAGAGCCGGTAAATTTAGGTATGAAACTGAGTAGAGCAAAATGAGTGAAGAGTTTCTCAAGTACTATAATCGCGAGTTAGCTTATTTGCGTCACAAAGGGCAAGAGTTTGGTGAGCAGTATCCCAAGATTGCCGCGAGACTTCGTATTAGTGAGGAACAGGTTGACGATCCACACGTAGAAAGATTGTTAGAAGGCTGCGCATTTCTAACAGCAAGGATTAGACAAAGCTTAGACAATAGTTACCCTCAGTTTACAGAGTCTTTGATGGGACAGTTATATCCGGATTTTCACGCCCCAATCCCGTCAATGTCAGTCATTAAAATGAGCTGTTCTAACTCCACTTCCTCTTATTTTGATGTAGAAGAAGGCGAGCGAGTTGTTATCGGTGCTACTGGATATCATGAATGCGAGTTTAGAACTTGTTATCCGGTCAGAATGTATCCTGTTGATGTGACCTCTGGCGTTTTTAAAAATGCGCCTTTCAAGCCAGTTGGCTCACGATGGGAAAGCAATGCTCATTCAGTTTTGAAAGTACAGCTCACGGCTCAAGATGAAGAGACTCCTCTTGGTGAAATGGGGATAGAACGGCTGCGCTTCTATTTAAACGGTCAATCTCAATTGACTTTTAAGCTCTACCAAATGCTGTTTCAAAACCTAATTGGTTTATCTGTTGTTGTGGATGGCAAAGAAGTTCGTCCTTTAACCAAAAGACATCTTTCTGAAGTAGGATTTTCAGAAGATGAGAAAGTTGTGCCATACAGTAAAAGAAGCTTTTCAGGAGCAAGATTACTTGTTGAGTATTTGCACTTTCCTGAGAAGTTTATGTTCTTTGATATCACCGAACTTGGATTATCTGAGCTAGATCTTGGAGAGCAAGTCGAACTGTATTTTTACTTTGATACCAACGATGACTGGCTTCCAAAGCAAGTGGACGAAGAAAGCTTAATGGTAGGTTGTGTGCCTGTAATCAACTTATTTAAAAGTATTATGGAGCCTAAGCGTATTCTACCAACTGAATACGATTACCACTTGTCTCCACAATACCAAGAATCTGAAAGTAATGAGGTTGTCTCAATTTCTGACGTAACGTTGAGAAACTGGAACAAAACGTACCACAATTTGCCATGTTATCACGCTGGTGAGCACACGCATTATACAAACACTAGTGAGATTTATTGGTTGATGAGACGTGAGGATAAGAACTGGGCTGGTGGGTATGATGAGCCAGGTAGAGAAACTTACATTTCTTTTGTTGATAAAAAACATCAATTGTTCAGCCCGGATAGCCGGGAAAACTGGTTAATGTACGTGGAAGCTGAGTGCTGTAACCGCAACTTAGCGCAGAAACTTCCATTTGGAGGTGGGCTGCCGCAAGTATCTTTACCGGAGGTAAATGACAATTTCGAATCTGTTCGTTGTTTAGTTTCTTTATCAGAAACTATTCGGCCAGAAATGGATGAAAGCACACGATGGCAGTTAACTAAGCTTTTAACTTTAAACCATTTTACCGAGGAAGATGGTTTAGCAACTTTGAAGCAGACCCTTAATCTCTATGCATTTTCTGGGACAGCAGAAACGAAAGCGGTAATCGATGCTTTAACTAAGTTAGAGTTTGAGCCTACTACAGGAAGAATTAGTCAGAAAGGCAAAGTTGGATTTGCGCACGGTATAAAAATTATTTTGACGGTTTCTGATCAAATTTTACCTAAAGAGCAGATCTTTCTCTTAGGTAGTGTTTTATCTGTTTACTTCTCGCAATATGCTGAAATTAACATTTTTACGCAGTTAGAAATAAGAATTAAGTCCACGGGAAAGTCTTTCCACCTATGGCCCGCATTAACTGGCGATAAGGTGTTGCTATGAGCGCGGAACAATTTTATCGAGAATTAAAGCAACATCCATTGTTTGAAGCGATTCATCTTATTGAACACGAAGTTCTGCAAGCAGAGGCGCAAATAGGAACAGATGCGTTACCGAAGCATGAAAAGCTAAACTTAAAGGTTAATCCATCATTAGGTTTTGAAAATGCTCAGCTTTGTGAACTGAAAAATATAGATGACAGCAAGTTAGAGATTGAGACCAATTTAATAGGCCTAACGGGTGAGCAAGGTGTGCTTCCCCAGCACTATAGTGAATTAGCTTTACATCGCCAAAAAGAAGGCGATACGGCTATGGTGGACTTCTACGATATTTTCAATCATCGCTTATTATCTCTTTATTATCGATGTTGGCAACTGAGTCAGCTGACTGTTCAGTCTCGTGCGCATGCGCAGGGCGCGCGTTCGCCGTTAGAAAGCTGTAAATCGGCATTAACTGGGAAAGGGAGTTCACTGTCCCGGCACTATGGTGGTGTGTTTGCTTCACCAGTGAGAAGTAAAGGTGGACTGAAAAGTATTCTTGAATGTTTATCTGGATGCCAAGTAAAAGTTCATGAATTTCAAGGACAATGGTTACACCTTACGAAAGAAGAGCAAACACGCCTTGCATCCCGAACTATGCCTGAAGGGCAGTTTGCTCAACTTGGTTTAGGAGCGTCTTTGGGTTCGAAAGCATGGAACATCAACGCGGGGACAACAATAGAATTTCTGCCAAAAGATAAACAGCTAGTTAGTAAATTGCTTCCTAACCAACCCAATATAGCAATCATTAAGAACGCTGCTTATGAGTTGATTGGAAAACATAAACAACTGAAGTGGCAGCTCACCACCAAACATAGTTTGCTACCACAAGCTTGTTTATCGAAACAGCAGGGGCAGTTAGGTATTGGTTCTGTGCTTAAAAAACACGAACGTACAAAAGATCGAACTATAACAATTACTATTTAAAGGAAATGTAATGGCTTCACTCTCACTTTCAGCGTTGGTCGAAAGATTGTCTCCTCAGGCTAAGGAAACACTTGAACAGGCAGCTGCGATGGCAAGCTCCCGAACTCATCACAGTATTGAAATGTCTCACTGGTTAATGATGATTATCCGCCATCCTGACGATATTTACTCTGAAGTTTTTGACGAATTTGATGTCGATAAAATCAAGGTTGAAACCGATATTCAAAAGGCATTAGAAAAATACAAAACAGGATGCCAGTCGGTGCCTGGGCTATCAGCTCATACGGTGACTGTTATGCAAAATGCCTTGTTGTCTGCAACCATTGAATTCAATCAAGAACAGTTGGGGTGCATCCATCTTTTATTTGCCTACTTGTCTGATGATACGTTAGTCAACATGGCTGGTTCGATTAGTCCTGAACTAAACAAGATAGAACCATCTCGCTTATTGAACTTTAAAGAAAGTAATGCGCCTCAATCAAGATCGAATGACTTAGCGCAGTCAAACGCGAATTCCGCCTTGAATCAATTTACAACAGACCTTACTGAGCAAGCTAGGGAAGGTAAAATAGATCCGGTGATTGGTAGAGATAATGAAATTCGCCTAATGATCGATATTTTATTAAGACGCCGACAAAACAACCCGATTCTTACGGGAGAAGCTGGTGTTGGAAAAACAGCCGTTGTTGAAGGTTTGGCGCAAAAGATCATTGATGGCGATGTACCTCCCGCTCTGCAAAATGTGGCAATTAAGTCTCTGGATTTGGCGTTACTGCAAGCCGGCGCAGGCATGAAAGGTGAGTTTGAAAACAGGCTTAAGAACCTTGTTAAGGAAGTAAACGACGCTCCACAGCCTATTATATTGTTCATTGATGAAGCTCATGGCCTAATTGGCGGTGGTGGGCAAGCGGGCCAAGGTGATGCGGCGAATATTCTGAAGCCAGCATTAGCGAGAGGTGAACTCAGAACGATCGCAGCAACAACGTGGGCAGAGTATAAAAAGTATTTTGAAAAAGATGCAGCTTTAACTAGGCGTTTTCAAGTCGTAAAGGTTGATGAGCCTGCCCCTGAACTCGCGATCGAAATGTTACGAGGCTTACTTGATGTAATGGCACAACACCACGATGTTCATATCACTAACCAAGCTCTCAATGCAGCGGTCCAACTGTCAGCTCGATACATTAATGGTCGTCAACTGCCAGATAAAGCGGTTTCTGTTTTGGATACGGCCTGTTCTCGAGTTGCGTTAAGTCAGTCATCTACACCGGGAGGCCTAGATGCGAAAAGAAACAAACTTAAAGCAAAGCAAGCTGAGTATGAGCATCTTAGCCAAGAGAGTCGGCTAGGAGCATCTCTTGATGTGCAGCTGCAAGGTGTCCGAAAAGAGATTGATGCGCTATCTAATGACATTATTGAATTAGAAGTACTTTGGGAAAAAGAAAAAGAATGGGTAAATGAAGCTAAGTCACTTAGAACCCAAATAATCCAGGAGGGTTCTGAAACTGCTAGAGACAAGTTACAAGAGCTTGAAAATAACCTTTCCGCTAACTCACAGCCCTTAGTTTTTTCGCATGTAAATGAAGCGCTAATCGCAGAAGTTATTTCGGATTGGACCGGTATACCGCTAGGTAAACTTCAGGATGATGAAATCCAAGCAGTATTGGGTTTGAAAGAAAGTTTGTGTAAGCGAGTTGTCGGGCAGGATCACGCTTTAGAGCTCATGTCTGAAGTGATAAAAACCGCGAGTGCGCAGCTCACGGATGAGACACGACCAAATGGTGTATTTCTCCTAACCGGACCAAGCGGAGTGGGTAAAACCGAATCGGCTTTGGCGATTGCAGAGAAAGTCTATGGTAGTGAAGAAAATGTCACGACTATCAATATGTCGGAATTTAAGGAAGAGCATAAAGTCTCATTGCTATTAGGTTCTCCTCCTGGTTATGTCGGTTATGGAGAAGGAGGTGTACTGACTGAAGCTGTTAGACGTAAACCTTATAGTGTAATTCTCCTCGATGAAATGGAAAAAGCGCACCCTGGTGTTCAAGATATTTTTTATCAGGTGTTTGATAAAGGCTCAATTAAAGACGGTGAAGGTCGAGATATAGACTTTAAAAACACTATTATTATTATGACCGCGAACACAGGGACCGAAACGACGATGTCTTTGTATTCTGATCCTGATTTATCTCCTGAGCCGTCAGCACTAAAAGATGCTTTACGCGATGATTTGTTGGTCGACTTTAAACCTGCATTTTTAGGGCGTGTGAACGTATTACCTTATTTGCCTCTATCAAGAAAAGTATTGATAGAAATAACAAAATTAAAGTTGGATAAAATTACGACTCGTATTCGTAAGCACTATAACGCTGACCTGTTTTTTGATGAGGAACTAATTAATGATATTGTAGACAATAGCAATGAGTCTGGCAGTGGTGCGCGTGTGGTACAAACAACCATAGAAAATACACTGCTTCCGAAGATTTCTCATGAAATATTGCATGCAATTCTTAATGATAAGACGTTTGATGAAATTATTGTTAAAGGTACAACTAGTGGACTTGATGTCTCAATAGTTTAACATCCTTTACACTCTCAATAATAATTGGGAGTTGGTTCATATTAACTATTATTTTTTATAAAAAACGCTTAAATTAAATCTTATTTAAAGATATAACAGGGCGTATTTAAAATGAAGTTTTTGATACATTAATCACTAATTATCACCAAACGTCAGATAATTAAATTACTACGATATATGTCAATTAATAATGCTATAGGAGATTAGCATGCAGTCTAATACGTATCTTAAATACGCAGATATTAAGGGTGAGGCAACAGCCGAGCAATACAAAGATTTGATTACACTACTATCTGTAGATTGGAGTGTAGGTCGTGAGATCTCATCATACACTGGTACAGCGATGGACCGTGAAGCGAGCGCTACTCGTCTATATGATTTGACTATCACTAAACTTCAAGACCGTTCTTCTCCTGACTTATTTAAAGAAGCGACGATTGGTAAAGGTAAACCAGCGGTTTTCCATATTACTAAGCAGGGTGAGAAGGTTGAAGAGATCATGAAGATCGAACTGACTGATGCGATGATTTCTAACTACTCAGTTTCTATCCAAGACGATCGTCCAGTTGAAACTATCACAATTTCTTACACAGAAATGATGATGACAGTGACTCCTACTGACGATAAGAACAACACTTCTGCTCCATTGGTATACGGCTACAGCGGTGTTAAAGGTCAACAAATGTAATTTTCATGCGGGGGAGTATTCCTCCGCATTTTTTTGAAAGAAGTATTTAATGAAAAGAGCAACTCAAGATAACAATTTCATCCGAATTTCTTCCCCATTCGGTAAAGATGCCATCATACTAAACTCGTTTGAGTATAAAGAAGAGATCTCAGAACTTTTTTCATTGCGTGCTAAAGCTTACTTTAATGATCAACGAAGTGAGTTAAACGAAATTATTGGTAAGGAAGTTACCATTACCCTTGAAAATAATGAGGATGTTTCTTCAAATCCTCGTTATATGCATGGTTACGTTTCTGCTGCAAGATTAGAAGGGAAAAGGGTTTCTAATACACATAAAGGCGAAAATTATAAAAACATAGAATTATTAATAGAGCCTAAATTACGTTTCGCTGAATATCGAAAAAATTGCAGAATATTTCAGCATAAAGATATAAAGGAAATTATCTCTGAAGTACTATCGGAGCATAGTGTTGCCTTTAGTTTTGAGCTAACCAAGTCCTATCCTAAATACACGTACAAAGTACAATATGAAGAATCAGATCTTGAATTTGTTCGACGTCTGTTATCGGAAGAGGGGCTATCATTTTTTTTTACACATACTAAGTCTGCCCATACGCTCAATATTTTTGATGACATCAGTTTTTATAAGCCGGGTACTGAGTTTTTAGTCGATTTTGATACAGGTACGGCGAAATCTAGCCACATTTCTTCTTGGCATGAAACGCAAATTCTGACTACTAAAGCGAGTCAAAAGTCAGGCTATAACATGCTCAAGCCTTCTTCGAATCCTAAAAATACTGCAAAGGGTGAAAGTGATTTTTTTACAGTACCTGGAAGCGAGTATTTTGAATACATGGGTGAAATGGAGAGCAATGATCAATACGCACTGAGAAACACGCATGCAATAGAAGCACTACAGCAAAATGCATATTTGTGTCGTGGCGAGGCTACGTGCAGAACATTCAGTGTGGGCAAGTGCTTCAAGTTTAAAAAGCATGAAGATAAATCTCGAGTCGGCAAAGAATATGTACTGTCTTCTGTTTTTTTGTCTGCTGCTGTTTATAACCAGACTGGTCAAGGTGGGACCGGTGCGCAAGGTGTCAAAGTCTCGTTTAGTTGTGTTGACTCAAAGACAATCCTGCGTCCTTCAGTTAACTACCCGAAACCTCAGATGAAAGGTTTGCAAACCGCAGTAGTTACGGGGAACAAAGATGGTGAAATTTACATAGACAAACATGGCCGTATCAAAGTTCAGTTTCACTGGGACCGTGTTGGTAAATACGATGTAAATAGTTCATGTTGGATTCGTGTTGCGCAAAATATTGCAGGTAACGGATGGGGGTCGGTGTTTCACCCTAGAGTCGGACAAGAGGTCATCGTCGAGTTTGTTAACGGAGACCCTGATCAACCAATCGTTACGGGGTCACTATATAACGGTAGTCAACTCCCTCCTTACGCTTTACCAGAGCAAAGTTCTCAGAGTGGTTATAAATCACGCTCTGTACAAAAAGGTACATCCAATTTTAATGAGTTGCGCTTCGATGATAAGCCTGGTGAAGAGCACATTTATCTTCATGCTGAAAAACTGTTCCAAATGCTAGTTGAAGACTGTGTTGATATCGCCGTTGAAAACAGTAAAACCGAAAAAGTGACCAATGATGTTAATCAAGAGGTTGGTCAGAACGCGAGCTTGAAAGTAGGTAAAAACTTTTCGAATGAAACGGGTGAAGTACTGTCTTTTAATGCAGGAAAGAGCGTCGAGATCAAAGTAGGTGGTGCTTCTATTCAGATGTCTAGCTCTGGAGAAATCAATATCAAAGGTAATAAAATATCCATTAACGGCTCAGCTATTGCTCTTAAAGCTGGGCAAATTTCATTGAACTAAGGTGATTTAAAGTGGGTAAACCAGCCGCAATTTTGGGCAGCTTTCATCTTTGCCCTAAAAAAACAGGAAAGATACCGCATGTCGGTGGTCCCGTCGTTGTTGGTTCACCAAACGTAACGATTGGCGGGATACCTGCGGCAAGACAAGGCGACAAGCTTATTTGTATCGGTCCTCCGGATAGTATCTCAGCAGGTTCTTCTAGCGTAACAATCAACGGTAAACCAGCCGCGAGAGTCGGCGATTCAACGTCTCATGGTGGCAAAATTCTATCTGGTATGCCTACGGTTTTAATCGGAGGCTAGATGCCACTCGCATTTCAAACGCATCTTCTATCCTTTAATGGCCGTTCACACACCGTTCGCGAGATAGCTGATGATTCTTTTAGATTGTCCGAGGAAATCCGACCCCCTGACTTTGCTCAATCAATAGATGAGCATATATTAAGCCTCGTGCGCTCTGAGCGCGAGAGTCTTGAGCAAGCTGATATCAAGGGGAATCTCTGTGTTCTTTTACCATCTTCGGTGGACAAAAGTTTGCTTAAAGCATTGATAAGCGAGCTTTCTATTTTCGTTGACCAAACTGTCAATACTGAAATTTACTTTTATCCTTATGGCCAAGCTGCATTTTTGATGGCACTAAATCGGATAAATCGTGAAGTTAATGAAACGCAAGCGACTTGGATACTGGCTATAGAGGTTACGAGTGATGTAGAAGGGCATGTCAAACCTCAAAGCTCTATCATTTTAACCAAGTGTTTTTTTCGACATTCAGGTCTTGTGCCTGATGTTGTTCGAATTGATTTAGATGCCAAACAACAACGCATCGCCGTGGACAAGGTGTTTAAGCAATTAGGAGTAAGTTGTGAACATCCACTCAGTCAATTGTATTTATCCGTTAATAAGGAAGAACCGCAATGGTTAAACTCAATGCAATTCTTGTCTCCGTGGGTGACCGATCAAACTCAGTATCAATTTGTTGATATCAAACTTGGCGGATTGGGTGCATGTGGCGGCGTTTTAAAAGCGTTAGTGATTGATGAGCTTCAAAGAAGCAGCCCCTGCCCAGACTTTCACGTGTTGCAAGCGGACATCGAGTCAGATGGCTATGCAGTAGGAGTAATATACAATTGGCGTAGTGAATAGGTCTGGCTATTGCTTTTCCTTCTAGTAGTAGCTGAGGTTTTAGTGATGCAAATGTTATGGGGGATTGACTCGAAACTGGCCCTTTAATGATGTTTGGACAATGACTAGGCGCAGCTTGCTTTTCAAAATAGCTTTGCTCACCGCGTTTTTACAGTGTTCTTCTCGCTTTCTGATTAAATAGCCAGCCATAGAACACAAACCACATGAAAAGCTGTTCGACTCAAGATATCCTTACCGAAATAAAATAACTTGAGTTTTGGCTTGTTCGAGATCCCACCCGTGACGCATTCCTTTTTATAAACGGTACATTGACTCTGACAGAAGCAAGCCTACTCATAGAATTGGCGGAAAGTGAATTCGAATGAAGTTTATCCACACCTCAGATTGGCATCTTGGTCGACAATTCCACAACGTATCACTACTCGAAGATCAACAAGCAGTACTCGAACAACTGATTAACTATATTGAACGCAACCCCGTCGATGCAGTTGTAGTGGCGGGAGATATCTATGACCGTTCGGTGCCACCAACGGTTGCAATAGAACTGTTAAATCGAGTCGTGAAACGCATTTGTACCGAGTTAGAAACACCAATGATATTGATATCTGGCAACCATGATGGTGCAGAAAGGTTAGGTTTCGGCTCAGAGCAAATGAAAAATGCAGGTCTCCATATTGTTAGCAACTTTGAAGAGATGCTCACTCCCATCATCATAAAAACGGACTCTGCGGACGAGGTCGCGTTTTATGGTATGCCTTATAACGACCCTGAACAGGTCAGGTTTGCCTACAAAGCCTCGGTATCCACTCATGATGAGGCTCATCAATTGCTTGTTGAGCAAATTAAAGAGCGCTTTATCTCTAAGCAAAAGCGCGTGCTCGTGAGTCACTGTTTTGTTGATGGGGCTATCGAGTCAGACTCTGAACGACCATTATCTATTGGTGGTTCTGATCGCGTGAGTCATGAACACTTCTTAGATTTTGACTACGTCGCACTTGGTCATTTGCATCAGCCTCAAAAGAAAGGCGCAGAGCATATCCGTTACTCTGGCTCTCTCATGAAGTATAGCTTTGGTGAACAGAACCAGAGAAAAGGTTTCACGTTAGTTGAACTGGACAAGAAAGGATTCGTTTCTGCAAAGCATATTGATCTTACGGCTCCTCATGAAATGCGTATTGTAGAGGGCGAGCTGGATAAAGTTATTGAGCAAGGGAAAACAGACCCCAAGAATGAAGATTATTTGTTAGTTCGTTTGATGGATAAACATGCGATTTTAAACCCAATGGAAAAACTTCGTTCAGTGTATCCAAACGTTTTACACCTTGAGAAACCTGGCATGTTAATTGGGGTAGAGCAGGAAATGGCGCAAGCAAAGTTGGCGCGAAGCGAAATTGATATGTTCCGAGATTTTTTTATTGAGGCGCAAGATAGCCAGTTGTCTAAAGAGCAAGAGCAAGCTGTTACTGACATTATTAAGCAATTATCACAGCAATAGGGACCAAAGATGAAACCAATTAAACTAACCATGCAAGCCTTTGGTCCGTTTGCAAAAACTGAAATCATTCATTTTGAGAAGCTTGGCAGTAACCCTCTATTTTTGATTAATGGTCCTACAGGTTCCGGTAAAACGTCGATCTTAGATGCCATTTGCTTCGCCCTTTATGGTGAAACCACAGGTAATGAGCGACAAGGTATTCAGATGCGGTGTGACTTATCCGCGCAAGACTTACCAACCGAAGTAGTTCTCGAATTTTCGTTACACGGCAAACAATACCGAGTTGTTCGATCCCCTGAGCAGGAAGCGCCCAAGGCCCGTGGTGAAGGGATGACGATTAAAAAGCACACTGCGGCTCTTTATGAACTCGGTGAGACTGAAACGCTTATCACCAGCAAGACGACTCAGGTTAAAACTGAAGTTAGCAATATTATTGGCTTGAATGAAACTCAATTTCGTCAAGTTATGGTGTTGCCTCAAGGAAAATTCCGAGAACTGTTGCTTGCTAGCTCTAAAGAGCGTGAAGAAATTTTTGGCCAGCTCTTTCAAACTGACATATATAAAAAAATTGAGTACGCGCTCAAAGATAAAGCGAGTGCAATTAGTAAAGCGAAAGGCGAATTTGATAATCAAATTCGAGGTGCTTTACAAGTTGCAGAAGCGAGTTCTGAACAAGAACTATTACAACAACTGGAACAAGTAACTAAGCAATTAGAGTCTGATAAAAAGAATGAGCAAGCAGCGTTAGATAAGCTCAATACTGCTAAATCTGAATTGCAAAAAGCGGAAACCTTGAATGGAGAGTTTTCGAAACGAGAGCAAGCAGAAAGCGCACTCAAGCTGCATCTAGAACACTCAGATTCGATAAAAGCTCGTCAACAGCAATTAGAAAACGCTAAAAATGCCAATAAGATAGAGTTGCCCTACATCTCATTACAAAATGCAAAAGCTCAAACGCAAGAGCTTAGGCAAAAAATCGTAGCTTTGGAAGAGAGTCTCGAAAAAGCTAATGTCGTTGCGAGAGAACAAGAAAACTTGCAGCAAAGTGCAAAAGAGGCAGCGGCAAAGGTCCCGCAGTTAACGCAACTGCAGTATCAACTTGAAAGTATGAAAAACAAGTTGGTCGAGAAAGACAATTTGGAAAGTAAAATAACGGCGGGTTATCAACAAAAACAACAATTTGAAGCAACGTTAAAACAGTACATAGAACTAAAAGATAAGTTAACGTTACAGGCCCAGCAGGGACAGAAGGAGCTAGAGAAAGCACGAGTTGATGTTGCGCTTATTGGCAGCATCGATGCGGAAATAAAACAAAAACAACGGCTGTTACAGGATCTACAAAAGCTGCATGATCTTACTTTAGAGCTCTCTAAACTCAATGCGCTAACTGTAGGCAAGCAGCAGTCACTACACGAAGCCAGTCAGCGCTATATGCAGCGTCAACAAGCCGCTGATACGATAGAGCTTAAGTGGCACAACGCTCAAGCGGCAGTATTAGCGCAGCGACTAAAAGCAGGTGAAGCATGCCCGGTGTGTGGTAGCGAAACGCATCCTAACCCCGCAACGTTTGTTGAAGAAGCCGTTACAAAAGAGCAAGTTCAGGCGGCTAGAGCTAAAGAGCGAGAAGCTCAAACCTTGTTGAACCAACTAAGCAATCAGCTAGAACAACATAACGTTGTCATTAGTCAGTATCAGAATCAGTGTAACCAGTTGAAAGAGGAGTTGGGTGAGTATGCTACATCTGAGATCTCGACGGTTCAAAATGATTTGCAAGCGATCAATGCTCAACTCCTACGTCTACAAGCTATTGATATTGAAAAGCTAGAAAAGAACGTTGAACAGCTTAATCAACGCTGCGTCGTGGGTGAAAATAAAATTCATGAGCTGCAGAATAAAATGGCGGCAAATGAATCAACCGTTAAAGCGAACCAAGAACAATTGGCTCAATTACAAGCTTCTATTGACCCAAAATACAGTTCCGCTGACTTGCTTGAACGTGAAATTTTGCTGACAAAAGAGCAAATTCTGAGTTTGAACACAGGCTTAGAAAAGGCGCAAACCGCTTTGCAGCAAGCGATATTGGAGAAATCAAATGCGGAAAGTCACTTAGCGACGAACAAGCAGTGGTTATCTGAGTCAGAGCAAAAACTTAGCCAAGCAGAATTAGCGTGGAATGAGGCACTACAGGCGAGTAAATTTGAGGATGAAAGCCATTATCTAAGTAGTCGAGTGGGAGATGATGAACTTCAAGCCTGGCAGCAAGAAATAGACAGCTTCAAACAGGCACAAACCAAGCTTGAGCAAACACTACATGATTTAAATCATGCATTGAAAGATCTTGAAAGGCCTAATTTAGAGTTGTTTAATGACAGGTTAACCACTCTGCAGGCGCAATATATTGAAGTAAGGAATCAACTTGATACCACACGCTCAATATTTGAACGTCTTGAAAAGGTTCGTAAAGATATTGCCGTGTTGCATGAGAAAAATAGTAAGTTAGAAGAAGAATACAAAGTCTTTGGTACGTTGTACGACGTTGCTAGTGGTAAAACAGGCAGCAGGGTTAGCCTACATCGCTTTGTTCTTGGTGTACTGTTGGATGATGTGCTGATTCAGGCCTCCCAACGTTTAAGCCTTATGAGTAAAGGGCGCTATATTCTTGCTCGAAAAACAGAGGGCTTCAAAGGTGCTGCGGGTCGCGGCTTAGATTTAATGGTTGAAGATGGCTACACAGGAAAAACGCGTGATGTTGCGACACTTTCCGGCGGTGAATCATTTATGGCAGCGCTTGCTCTGGCACTTGGTTTGTCGGATGTTGTGCAATCCTATAGTGGCGGTATTCGTTTAGACACTTTATTTATTGATGAGGGCTTCGGTAGTTTAGACCCAGAGTCTTTAGATCTTGCTATTCAAACGCTAGTGGACCTGCAACAGACTGGGCGCATGATCGGTGTTATTTCTCACGTTTCTGAGTTGAAAGAACAAATGGCGCAGAGGATTGATGTAGAACCATCAAGACTTGGTTCAACGGTGTCGATTAAATCTCAATGTCGCTTCGCTGTCTAATTCAGTGACTACTGTTAGATCAAAAAGCCCCTAATGTTGGGGCTTTCTGACTAAGTCGCTACTGTTCGCAAAAGTGGCCTTCTTTTGGCGATTGGGTAATCGCATATTCGCCATCGAGGTTGCGATAAACAATCGTGTTCCAAACAGAGCCATCATCCAATTCAAACTCAATAGCATAGTTGACGCCGCTAACGATTTGCGCGTGAACATTCAGTATTTGTTTAAACGACGCTATTGTGTCCATTTTCTTTAAAACAAAGGCCATTGCCTTTTGTGCATCAGGGGTCGCGTTAAACTCATTCCACCCACCTGGCATGTTTCCTTGTGCATTACATACATCTGCCGAGGTCGTTAATTGTGTCGTTGCGCTCGGCTTTTCCTGCTGACAACCTGCAAGTAACACCAAAAGTGCACAAACTGACACTGTTTTTAATTTCATAACAATAACCTCTGTCTATAACGCAACGTATTATAGGAGGGTGATATGCCTACGAATGTCTATGTTGTGCAAAGTTTCTATATGCATAGGGTTAAATGCTGACAAAATGTACAAGCATGGTCAGCTTGTAAGTCAAAAATAGAGCAATCTTGTTATCGATTTGCTGAGATGACGAGGTTTCGGTGTTCAGCGCGCTATTGATGATGAAGAATTGTGATGTGTACCTATTAGGGCGATGGTGCGGCTTAGTGATCGATTTGTTATCTTCTAGAGTAAAATCAATCACTAATTAAAATTTAGGTGTTGTATGAAATCGATAAAAATATTTTTACTTTTGTCACTTGCAACTTTATTTGGTTGTACCTCGAAGCCGGATGGGGTGGAACCCGTCAATAATTTCGATTTAGAGCCATATCTAGGTAAGTGGTACGAAATTGCACGCCTAGACCATTCATTTGAGCGAGGCTTATCCAACGTTACCGCTGAGTATCAGGTTCGCGAGGATGGTGGGGTTAAGGTGATAAACCGTGGATATTCCGAAGAAGAGCGACAGTGGTCAGAAGCTGAAGGCAAAGCTTATTTTGTTGAAGATAAAACGGTTGGACACTTAAAGGTTTCCTTTTTTGGGCCAATATACTCTTCTTACATTGTTTTTGAGCTAGGTGAAAACTATAACTATGCGTTTGTTTCCGGTTACAACCACGACTATTTGTGGCTATTGTCTAGAACGCCTAACGTTGATGAGAAAGTAGTGGAGCGCTTTAAGTACGTAGCTAAAGAGAAAGGTTTCGCTATAGACGAGCTCATTTTTGTTGAACAAGAGAAACAAAGACAGCTTTAAGTTCATCAGCGTGGCTGAAAAAGCGGACAGAGGGGAAGCTTCCTAATTAAGAGCTCAGTTTGTCATTTCGCTTAACAGTAATTTGTTACTGCGTAACTTAATGTGGTCAAAATGGATATAGCCCCATCATTTGTGATTACTCGTGATGGGGCTTATATAAATTTGAGTGAGCGTCGAAAGGTTGATCTATCAACAAACGGTTATGGTTTACTTAATCAAACGAACGATCAGGGAGCCTGGTGCTCGAATAGATTCAACATTGTGGCTAAGTACTGTGCCGCTTGTTGGGGCGGTGTAGCGTTTAATCTCAGCGCCAAAGCTGTCGTATTGAATCGCAAGAAGTTGACCTTGCTCGACAAAATCCATCAAACTAACATGAGGCAGTACAAAGCCGCCGTGTGTCGCTTTCACACTGATGATTTCGTTTCCTTCCAAGCATGACGTAATAGTGTCCACATCACCTTCAGCAATGTTATGCTCTTTCAGCACATTAAAAATGCCTGTTACAGTTCGACTGATGAGCTCTTGCTCGGTGTATCGCCCCATACCTACTTCAACTGTAATGCTTGGGACACCGTGGTTATTCCAAACCGTTTCAAGGACGCCAGCATCTCCAGGATCATTTAAAATCGCATCAGGATTAATGAGACGAGCCATTTCTAATGATTGCTCGATTCGGAAATCTGCAAACACGTAAAGCGGATAGGCCGCACCACTGGTTTGAGTGTGAAGGTCAATGGCTAAATCAGCATTTGGTTTGAGCAAATCATTCCACAATGCATATAAGTAGCGTTGGGCTTCATTGCCGTTTTGGTCACCAGGAAAAAAGCGGTTTAAGTTTGCAGGAGACGCATCAGGGTCTGCGGAATAGAAATCACGGCTGTGGTTTAGCATACCTGGCATGTTAACGGTTGGAACAATAGTGACAGTACCAGCGACTTCAGTGCCGATGAGCTCTCGAGCAGTTTGCTGCGCTGCTAACACACCATTGTACTCATCACCATGAACCCCTGCGGTAATCATGATTTTCTTGCCAGGTTTTTCACCTTTGAACACTAGCACAGGTAGGTGTTGCCACTGAGAGAGAGCATTCGTTGCGATGCGAAACCAAAACTTATGCTCGCCCGAATTTAGGTCTGCTACATTGAGAGATTGAATCACTTGATGACCTTGAATCACGTCATCGAGAAATTGTGTTGCCATTAAAGTTACCACTCCAAAACCATGAGCTAATCTAAAACCTTAGCGTCGTCATACCATGAATATTAATAAGGCGAGAACATGTCTCGCCTTAATTACCAATTGGCTTCGTTTTACGCAAAACCCATAATATGGGCTGCGATAACGACGATACTTGATAGGGTAAAGAGTAATAGAATAAATCGCCAGCAGAATTTTGCCCAGTCACCCCAGTCGATACGGCAGACACCAAGCGTTGCCATGAGAGATGCCGAAGTAGGGACGATAACGTTAGTAAAGCCATCGCCAAGTTGGAATGACAAAACTGCCACTTGGCGCGTAACTCCTGCAATGTCTGCCAGAGGGGCCAGTAGAGGCATCGTTAGTGCCGCTTGTCCGGATCCTGAAGTGACGAAGAAGTTGAAGATAGATTGGAATACATACATTAACCATGCCGCAGCCACGTCAGGAAGCCCGCTAATCACGCCGCCAGCACTGTTTAGAATTGAATTCAGTACACTCGCTTCATCAGTTGTACCACCACCAAGTATAAGCAATACACCTTTCGCACAACCCACTAATAGGGCAGGTGCAAGCATAATAGCTGCACCTTCTTTAAATGCATCAGCTGCGCAGTTTAGCGTCATACCGTTCAGGCGGAAAATCGTACCGATGATCGCGACAACAAAGCCCATAGTGAAAAATTGAGAAGCGATTTCTGGGATGTACCATGCGTTAGCGACTACGCCCCAAACGACCCACACCGTGGTCGCAATAACCGTAAGGATAACGAGTGTGTCACCTAGGTTCCAACGAGAATCTTGATTGCCAAGCTCTTGCTGACGGAAATACTGGTCTGTGCGGTGGCTGTAAGAAAGTTTAGGATTTGACTTCACACGAGCGGCGTAGATCATTGTGAAAGCGATACCGATTAACGTAAAGCCAGCCCATAACCCCATGCGCACTGTCATGCCAGATAAAACAGGTACACCCGCAATGCCTTGCGCAATAGCGACGGAGAAAGGGTTCATCCAAGAAGTAGCAAAGCCAATTTGAGTCGCAACATAGGTAACCATTACCGTAGTGATACCATCATAACCAAGGCGAACCATAAGCGGCGCGATAATAATCGCAAATGCTACGGCTTCTTCACCCATACCAAATACCGCACCGCCTAGCGAGAACAGCAAAAATAGCACTGGAATGAATAGCGCTTCGTTACCTTTGGTCTTATCGATAAGGCGCAGGATACCGTTATCGATTGTGCCTGTGCGCATTACAACGCCGAAAGCACCGCCGATAACCAACATGAACATAATCACGCCGATTGCGCTGCCCCATTTAGAGCCAGAAACTAGCCCTTCGAAAGGGAAGTTCATCAGACCAATGCCACCACCAGAAGCAAACAGGCCAACCTTGTTGTAAACCAATTCACCGTTTTCGTCGGTAGCATAAGAGAAAGAAGAAGGATCGATAACTGTGCGAGTTTTTTCTGCACCGTCGACCATGTAGGTCACCTGTTGGCTATCAAAATGACCAGCAGGAATTAAGTAGGTAAGAATCGCAGCAAGAATACCAACAATGAAGATCAAAATGAGGGTATCTGGCATCTGCCACGACTTAGGGGTAGCAACCGAGTCTGCTGGTTGCGCATGTGTGTGAGACATAACTTACTTCACGTCAAATTCAATAAAGCATGAAATATCGATAAAATAGAATAAAAAGTCAATATTAATGCTTATGTTGAACTATAAATTCATCAAATATTTGAAGTGAAGTTAATTTGATTGTTTTGTGGTCAAATGTTGGGTTAATGTTTCAATATGCGTTGAGTTTGGATGATTCACGAGCTTTCATAGTCATCTACAGGTGATCTAATTACTTGATTTCTGTCTGTTCTGCATAAAAAGCAGCGACATCACGAAGGTCTTCATCATTTAACATTTTTAACTGTGCTGCCATCATTTCTGCAAGCGGCCCTTTACGCTCACCGGCTTGATAAGATTTCATTGCATTGTAAAGGTACTGAGAATTTTGACCAGCAAGGCTTGGATAGGTGTTGTTCGTTGCGATGCCTTTAACACCGTGACAATAGACACAGCTAGGTGATTTGATTTTACCTTTATCAGCATCACCAAACGGCTCGGCATGGATAGCGGAAGAGAAAATAAAAGAGATTAGAAGTACAAACCTGAGCATGGAGGTTATCTATTCGCTAAAAATCATGGCGATACAATAAAGCTTCCCCTTAGGGGAAGCTCAATGATCAAAATCAAATTAAAGTAGAGATTTTATACTTGATAAGAAAGTGTCGATGTCTTTCGCTGAAATATCTTTATGAGTTACAAAACGAATTGGATTTCCAGGGGTTATCGTGATGTTTTGTTCCTTTAGTTTCGCAGCGATACTTACTATGTCCACTTGAGGATCAAGCTTCGCGAACACGATGTTCGTTTGAACAAATTCAGGGTTGACTGAAAAACCAGGCAGTTCTGCTAAACCTTCCGCTAAGGTTTTTGCGTTGATGTGGTCTTGTTTTAGCTGTTCCACTTGTTCGGTAAGGGCAAGTTTGCCTGCTGCGGCAAGAATACCCGCTTGACGCATACCACCGCCGACCATCTTTCTTAAGCGACGTGCTTTTGCGATGTAGTCTTTGCTACCAAGTAGTAGCGAGCCAACAGGGGCAGCCAGACCTTTCGACAGACAGATCGTCATTGAATCAAAGTACTGACCGATCTCTTTTACCGGAACATCAAGTGCAACGGCTGCGTTAAAAACGCGAGCGCCATCTAGATGCATCTGCAAGTTATGTTTATTCACGAAGTCACGTGCTTCTGCTAAGTAAGACAGAGGTAGTACTTTACCATTAATTGTGTTTTCTAAGCTGAGAAGCTTAGTGCGAGCAAAGTGACAATCATCTGGTTTAATCGCAGCAGCCAGTTTATCAAATGGTAGCGTGCCATCTGGGTTATTTTCGACTGGTTGAGGTTGAATTGATCCCAAAACCGCCGCGCCACCAGCTTCGTATTTGTAGTTATGTGCTTGTTGCCCACATAGATATTCATCTCCCCGCTCGCAATGCGCCATTAAACCGAGCAGATTGGCTTGAGTGCCTGAAGTGGTAAACAAAGCTGCTTCGAAACCAGCAAGCTGCGCAGCAAATTTTTCAAGCTCATTGACCGTAGGGTCATCACCATAAACATCATCCCCAACGGGGGCCTTAAACATGGCTTCTCGCATGGCTTGGGTGGGCTGTGTAACGGTATCTGATCGAAAATCCATGAATGTCTCCTTGGTCAAAGTCCTAAATATATCCGCAAAGGCGCGCTTTGCTTAAGCAAGCGATCGTTTTGGCATCGGTGATCGTGCCATCGACTATCTTTTCTTCGAGTTGCTTGATTGACAAGGTGACGACCTCAATCACTTCGTCTTCATCGCACTCGTAACGGTTTGTTTTGTTGAGCTTTTCGGCAACAAATAGATACTGTATCTCATCACAAAATCCGGCAAGAGGGGTGACTTGGCCGAGAGACGTGAATTTCTCTGCACTAAACCCAGTTTCTTCCTCTAACTCTCTTTTGGCGCAGCAGAGCGGCTCTTCGTTGCCTTCCCTGGTACCAGCAGGAAGTTCCAATAGCCATTTATTAAGTGAAGGCCGAAATTGGTGGACAAGGACAACCTCACCCTCCGCTGTTATAGGGAGAATCACTGCAGCGCCCGGATGATGGATTGTAGTGTGCGTAATTGCCTGTCCTGTAGGAAGCATAACGTCTTCTTCAATCAGAGAAATTTGCTTCCATTTATGAATTATCTTGCTCATGCAGTTATGAACCCTAGCTGTTACCGCATTTTTGACGTTTTTCGACATTAACCACAAATGGTGGGAAACAAAAGCAAAAAATACTGCAACACGACGAAAGCGTTTGCACTTTAAGTGAGCAATGTCTCATAAATGGAAACTTTGATTGCTTCGTCAAGAAGGGGAAAAGCATCTGCTATAAGGGGAATTCGACAAAATACATTTGTAACAAAGTTATAACAAGTGTATAAAAATGTTAACGCAATACCACTTCAGCAGCCGGAGAACGTATGACACAAACCTTATTTGCCTCAAATGCCGAAAAAGCGCTTCTCTCAGAACGCATCAATAAATTGGCGAAAGCGTTAACGGATGGCGTTTATGAGCGTGAACATACGATCAAGCTCTGCCTTCTTGCTGCACTTGCTGGTGAAAGTGTTTTTCTTTTAGGTCCGCCTGGTATTGCAAAAAGCTTAATTGCCAAACGACTCATCCAAGCGTTCGATAACAGCAGTTACTTCGAATACCTGATGACGCGCTTCTCAACCCCTGAAGAGGTGTTTGGGCCACTGAGTATCCAAGAGCTAAAAGACAACGGCCGTTATGTTCGCTTAACTAAAGGGTATTTGCCAACTGCACAAGTCGTATTTTTGGATGAAATCTGGAAGGCGGGCCCTGCAATTCTTAATACATTGCTGACAGTGGTTAATGAGAAAACATTCAAAAATGGCAGCGATATCGAGCGTGTGCCAATGCGCTTGTTGGTATCGGCTTCCAATGAATTACCCGATGAAGATAGTGGATTGGATGCGCTCTACGACCGCATGTTGGTACGTGTGTTTGTGAATCGAATTCAGAATAAACAAAACTTTAAGTCGATGTTGACTGTGGGCACATCGCAAGAGGCACAAGTACCAGAAGGCCTAGCGATAACTGATGAAGAATATCATCAATGGCAACAACAGCTCGACAAATTGACGCTAACCGACAATGCATTCGAAAAGCTTTTCCAGCTTAAAACGATGTTAGAAAGCAAAGTTGAAGCTCAGTTTGGTGATGTGGCCAATACCGACATGTATGTCTCTGACCGCCGCTGGAAGAAAGCCGTGAAGTTGTTAAAAGCGAGCGCGTTTTTTAATGGTCGCGATGGAATAAATCCGCTTGACCTTCTACTGTTGCAAGATTGTTTATGGAACAGTCCTGAATCGCGAGATGTGGTACGTGAAGTGGTTCAAGAGTTCGCCTTAAAACATGCATTTGATCAACAAGACGCGGAGCAGGAAATTGAGTACTGCCGTGAGTCTTTGGTTGATGTTCAACATGAACTTGAAGATGCCTACCGCATGACGTTAACGTCTGAAGCGGCAACGGGTATTTTGCGTAAAGAAACCATGCGCTTTGATACCTCTAAAGCCAAGATGTACAAAGTTGGCGCAGCCGTTAACTTAGTTAAATTGGTTGTCTTGCAAAGCAACATGTCGGTTTCAGAATCAGAAAAAGGTGATAGCCGCTGGGTTTATGTACCCAAAGATGAGTTAGACCGAGTCATTAAAGAGGGAAGCGGTGATGTGTATGGTTACGTCAATCAAAACACCAACATGTGCCGTTTACGATTTGACGTTGACGCGGCGAACAACCTAGTTATCCGTGATATCGCGAACCGAGGCATTCTGGTTAGTCTAGTGACTCAAGAGGGCTTGGATGTAGAGCTTTACCAAAAGTGGTTAACGCAGAGCGAAAAAGCCGTAAATCAGCTTAGTGAGGCAGAACACCATATGCGTAAGGTGAAAGCGAACTTTCATGATGCGCTTCCGCATAGCTTTGTTGATCCTGAACTACCCCGCCTAATGGAGTCGAGTCTGCAACAGGTCAGTCAGAGACTTGAATCAATCCAAGCAGAAAGTGAAAAAGTTATCCAACGCTTTAAAAACTTAAATCAGTTTTTCTCATAAGGAGACGACATGCTAGGTGCAGACGGACTTAACCTCGCGCTGATGGTGGCCGACTCCGGCATCATCGATAGCGCAGTTAATGATTTGATGGCTCGTTCACAAGTCATGATGATGGCAGAAAACCGAGGTGTTAAATCTTCGGTCAAAGGTCACTTGTTAAAGTGGCGAGGCAGCGTCAAAAAACGGATCACCAAGGTATGTGAGACAGAGCGTTTCCAACAAGAGCTGTCTTTATATCAAGAGGTTATTCATTGGGATGAAGAGGCGTTTTTTGAAAACATCGAAGATGTGATTAAAAAGCTGGAATGGCACTCTGCGTTTTACATGCAAGCTCGCCGAATGATGGAAAAGAACAAAGGGATGAATAACCCTATGTTCCCTCATTACTTTTGTGATCAATGGTACAAAAGCCTCACCGATGCTATAAAACAAGCGCAAGTAAGCGAGCTTGAAGCCAATAAAGAAAAGGTGCTGAATGACCTGTATCAACGTATGGAAACCATGCGTAATATGGATAAAGTCACGGAGTCGGGTGACGCTGAAAGTGTAGGGCGCCTGTGGGATATGGCATCTGCCAAGTTGAGTAAAACAGACTTAACGGTGATGAAACGCCATGCTGAGTTTCTGAAGAAGCACCAAGGCTTGCAAGAAATTGCGGAGCAACTCGGTCGTATGGCGGGGCAAGTAAATGATCCTGAACTAAATCGTGCGCCCACTGAAGAACTTCAATTGGTCGAAGAGAAAAGTGATGAGGCGACGGATGATATTGTCGGTATTCACGAAAGCGATGATCTAAATAAGCTACTTCCCAACGAAACGATGTTTTTGGCGTATCCTGAACTTGAAGTTGTGTTCTATAAACACTTAGTTGATAAACGGCTCATGAACTATCGTACACAAGGCAAATCGCGCACGTTACGTAAAGTTAAAGCTCACCGACCTGACCATAAAGCGGTAGATATCGAAAAAGGCCCCTTCATTGTTTGTGTGGACGCGTCCGGTTCCATGAGTGGCTTTCCTGAGCAATGCGCCAAAGCCATGGCTTATGCTCTGATGCAAATCGCACTAGCGGAGCAACGTGATTGCTATGTCATTATTTTTTCTACGGAACACATTACCTACGAACTAACCAAACAAGATGGTCTGCGCGAGGCGGCGGACTTTCTAACTTATAGCTTCCATGGTGGTACAGACTTAGAGCCAACTTTGATTAAATCTATCGACTTGATGAGCGGTGATAAATATAAAAACGCAGACATGGTAGTCATTTCCGACTTTATCGCGCCAAAACAACAAGACGAGTTACTGGCCAAAGTGGATGCGCTCAAAGCGAAGAAAAACCGTTTTCACGCGATTAGCTTATCGAAATACGGAAATCCTGCATTAATGTCGATGTTTGATCACACTTGGTCTTATCACCCTAATGTTGTGGGAAGATTGCTAAAAAGGGTCAGCAACTATTAAACGCCTTAATGTTTCATGGGACAAAACGAACTGAAAGCGAGATTTATATTGCTTCGTTTTAAGCCAATAAGATCGAACTTTGGTCGAATTGACTTAAAAGAAATCAAACGAACAGAAAATGAAATGTTTTTGTTTGACTATCTTCTCTCAATCCGTAAAGTAGCCACCAACGCAACGGGGTAGAGCCCTGAAGCGTAATAAAAAGGCGCCTTGGCAGAGTGGCTATGCAGCGGATTGCAAATCCGTGGACCTCGGTTCGACTCCGGGAGGCGCCTCCATTATTCTTTTGAGAGTGAATGGCTTTCGAGAATAAATGCGACACTAGCTCAGTTGGTAGAGCGCAACCTTGCCAAGGTTGAGGTCACGAGTTCGAAGCTCGTGTGTCGCTCCAAATTATTCAGATATGGCCATGGCGGTATCTCGATGCCAAGTGCATCAACTTAAAACCAGCGAAAGCTGGTTTTTTTGTATCTGAAGACTGATAAATTCACACCATCTCTTTTTCATTACCTGTGAGCTTAGCAACCCCATCTCTGTCACGAGTTTCTGATATTAAGTGTGACCCGATGTTTCGCACCTCAGCCAATTTCAGTTTACAATACGGGCTTCCAAAGGATTTGACGAAGACGCATGAGAAATACCGACGATTACATCATTTTTTATCACTTGATCGAGCAAGGTTCATTCAGTGCTGCCGCTAGACATATGTCACTGACTAAATCGGTCGTCAGTAAACGCATTGCCAAGCTTGAACAAGAGCTTGGTGTACAGCTTCTCTACCGAACAACGCGAACGCTAACGTTGACTGAAGCAGGACGAGCGTTTTTTACTCATGCAAAAGCGGTTTATCAAGCGGTGGCAACGGCGGAAGAATCCATTGTGGGTTTAGGTAAAAACTTATCTGGACACATTAAAATTTCGGTGCCTACTATCTCTGGTGAATTAATTCTTCCTCAAGTGATTAATGAATTTAATCAGAAATACCCAGACATCAATATCGATATGGATCTAGATAATCGTTTCGTCGATATCATGAATGAACGTTTTGATTTGGCAATTAGAACGGGTGTGTTGCCAGATTCTAGTCTGATTGCAAGAAAGCTGGTGGATGCGAATTGGATCATTTGCGCGTCACCCCAATACCTAGCTAAACATGGCATACCTAAACAACCTCAAGCCTTGGCTAAACACAATTGTTTAGTCTATTCCTACCAAGAAACCGGAGCGCATGAGTGGGCGTTTAAAGATGGAGACGAGGTATATCAAATCACCGTCGACGGTAACCTCTGTACCAACAATTCTTCTGTATTGAGAAATGTAGCGCTGTTAGGGCAGGGAATCATCTATGTGCCGCGTGTATTGGTTTATGAAGACTTAAAGCAAGGCAGTCTGATTCAGTTATTTAAAGACGAAACCGCCAAATGTTTGGGTATTTATGCGGTGTACCCTTACACTCGTCAGCAACCAGAAAAAATTAAGATCTTTATCGATCATCTATACACAAGCTTTCAAAGTCAAAACCATCGATTTTAAGCCAATAACTCAACACCGATCGTTATGTTGGTGTTGAGCTTATGTTTCCATCTTCATTTCTAAGAGTCCTCTTAAATTTAGGAGCTTACGCTTCTCCTCGTTTTCTTCACTAATATTGATAACAAGATACCCCGCACAACTGTTAACAAATGGTTTTGCTATTGTTTCTTTTAAGAAACGGTCTGTTTCTTACGTTAAATTTCTCAAATGTGAAAGATAAGTAACAGAAAAATAAAGAATTATTTTGTTTGTTGTTTATTGATTACGTATTGTTCGTCCGCCTGACATAGACGCAGAGAAATGGACTGCTTATAGTGGCTCAAACGCCATGCCTGCCGCTAAGCGGTGTTGTGAGCGAAGTACAATAACTAGAGATACGGATATGAAACAAAAGCAGCTGATTGAAGAATTTAAAACCATCGTGGGGGAAGAAAATGTTCTAACCGACGAGGTTAAAACGAAATATTACCGCTCGGGGTTTCGTTCGGGTAGTGGTAATGCGCTTGCTATCGTGTTTCCTAACACTCTTCTAGAACAATGGAAGATTATTAAACAGTGTGTTGAAGCAAACTGCATCATTATCATGCAGGCGGCTAAAACAGGTTTAACAGAGGGCTCAGCTCCGAGTGGTAATGATTATGATCGCGATGTGGTTGTGATCAATATTACCAAAATCAAGAAGATTCACTTATTAGATGGTGGTAAGCAGGCGGTTTGCTTGCCTGGTGCGAGCTTACACTCTTTGGAGAAAGAGTTGAAGGCAGTGAACCGAGCACCGCATTCTATCATCGGCTCTTCATCGCTAGGTGCCACTGTGGTCGGTGGTATCGCCAATAACTCAGGCGGTGCGCTAGTTAAGCGTGGTCCTGCTTATACGGAACTGGCGCTCTACGCGCAGGTCGATAAGCAAGGCCAGTTACATTTGGTGAACCACCTTGGTATTGAAGGGTTAGGTGAAACGCCAGAAGAAATTCTAACAAACCTGCAAGAAGGGAACTTTGACCCAGCGAAGATCATTCATGATGAGCGAATGGCATCAGACAAAGAATACGATGAACGTGTTCGAGACGTGACTTCTGACATTCCTTCTCGCTTTAATGCCGATGAACGCCGATTATTTGAAGCCAGTGGCTGCGCTGGTAAGTTGGGGGTTTTTGCCGTTCGGGTTGACAGCTACCCAGTACCCGAAAAAGAGCAGGTTTTTTACCTTGGCACCAATGACCCTGCGAAACTAACGAAGTTGCGAAAAGACTTCTTATCTACGTTTGATAACTTGCCTGAGATGGGAGAATACTTGCATCGAGATATCTTCAACATGGCAGAGAAGTACGGCAAGGATGTGTTCTTATCCATCGACTTGTTAGGCACAGATAAGCTGCCAAAAATGTTCGCACTTAAAGCTAAGGTAGAAAACTTCTTAGAGCGCATCCCGTTTGTCAGTAAATATCTGCCAGACACCATTTTGTACTACGCGAGCAAGTTGTTCCCACAACATTTACCAGAGCGAATGCTGGATTTCCGTGACAAGTATGAGCATCACCTGGTATTGAAAATGAGTGATGGTGGTATTGCTGAAGCACAAAAATACCTCAAAGAAGTTTGGGCTGTTGAAGACGACTGTGATTTCTTCGAGTGTACGCCGGAAGAAGGTAAAAAAGCTTATTTACATCGCTTTGCAGCCGCTGGTGCAGCAATTCGGTACGAGACGATTCATCGAAAAGACGTAGAAGACATCGTTGCACTTGATATCGCATTGCGACGCAATGATGAAGAGTGGCTAGAAACTTTGCCTGAAGAGGTGAGTAAGCACCTTGTTCAAGCGCTCTATTATGGTCACTTTATGTGTTACGTCTTCCATCAAGATTACATTTTCAAAAAAGGGACTGACACGAAGTTGATGAAAAAGCTGATGCTAGAGCACCTCAATAGCCGTGGTGCCAAATACCCAGCAGAACATAATGTGGGTCACTTGTATGAAGCCGAAAACTCGTTGCAGAAGTTTTACCACGAATTAGACCCAACCAATACCTTTAACCCTGGTATTGGTAAAATGGACAAATATAAGCGCAATTGTAACTGCTGTGCGTAATGTGCTGTCTCACTATGATTAATAATCGTTGTTCATCGTTCAAATGATGAGCATAAGATAAGCCCTGATGACACTTGTGACATCAGGGCTTTGTGTTTTGGGTCTTTTATTGATGACTGGTATCGGCTTTGAAACAACGACTAAAGAGCACGTACTGCAGCGGCGGCGATGATGCCTGCTGCGATTGCGGGTAGAGGCTTTTTCACGATGAACATGACAACGGCAGTAGAAAACAGTGCTGCTCTAGCACCGTTATCACCCTCTACTGCTAGCGGAGCTAAAAGGGCAACCAATACGGAGCCTGACATCGCAGTAATGAAACGTTGAACCCGTTCGCTAATTGGAATGAATGACATAACATACACTCCGCCCCAGCGGGTTATGAGCGTGACTAACGCCATAGCGATAATGATAAGCAGTGTGCCACCTAAGGTTGTTTCGATGTTCATGCTTTCTTCTCCTTCCAACAAGCACCCAAGACTCCGCCAGTAATGGCGCCAACCACTACGTGGCTATTCTCTGGCAAATACCAATACGCCAACATAGAAGAGGCTGCTGCTATGGCCCAAATAGCAAAGATTCTTAAGTCTTTCGGCCCGGCCACCACCATAGACAGCAGGAAGCATCCCATAACCATATCGAGCCCTAGGCCCACCGGATCTTTGATTGCGCTACCAAAATAAATGCCGATCCAGGTGCCCACAATCCAAAAAGACCACATCGCTAAGCCGCCACCAACAAGCAAGCCAAAGCCTGGTTCTTTTCTACCAAATGCATTGAGTGCCATTGCCCAGTTAGCGTCTGATGCTACCAGCATTACACCGTAACGTTTTGTTGGTGGGAGTTGTCGTAACCATGGATAAAGTGTAGCTCCCATCAAGAGGTGACGAGCATTAATAGCAAATACAGTAATAAGAACTGGAATGAGAGGGACTTCTGCTCCCCACATTTCTAACGTGGCAAATTGTGAAGCACCGGCGAAGACCAGTGTGCTCATCAACATAGTGGGAAATACATCTAGTCCAGTCTGTACCGCAGCAACACCGAAAGCGAGGCCAAATATGACCACGAACATAGAGAGGGGTAAAAGTTGGGTGAAGCCGTTCCAGACGTCAAGCCGATTAAATTCGTGCAACTCAGTGGAGGAGCGTTGAAGATGTTGAGTATTTTCTGTCATAGAGATACCTAGCTAGCAGGCAAAGGGGCAGTGCCATACGAGTGTGTTTGTTATTCTTTTGTAAACTTCATGTTTAACATCAATTGGAGGGGCTTTCAAACTCTAAGTGCTATATAAAATTGAGCCATCCAAGCGGCTTTAAGAAACAGAGTGTAGAGAGTCGCGCTTGGTAGTGCTAAAGGAGAATAAAACAACAGAAATAGTAAGCTCTGTTTAATTGATAACATCACGAGCTAGTACAGATTAGTAAATAAGAAAGAAAGCGAGCACGAGGCTCGCTTTTTCGCTCTGTTACGAATAACTGAATAGGTTTATTTTACGTAGACACGAGGGTTCGCGCTTCCCCAAACCGTGTATAGTTCAGGGAAGATGACTTCTGCGTGTTTTTCCATCTCAGCAGCTGAAATCGTTTTGCCTTGTTGGGAGCCAAACAAAACAACTTCAGAACCAGGCTCAACATCTTTGATACCTGTAACATCTACCATAGTAGTGTTCATTGAAGCAACGCCCGCAACTTTTGCACGTTGGCCATTGATCAGAACTTCTGCCGTATTCCCCATTTTTCGTGGATAACCATCAGAGTAACCAACAGGAATGTTCGCCATTAAGCTTTCTTTGCTTGTTGTGTAGCTGCTGTCGTAACCGACTGTGCTATTTTTTGGCAGGTGGTGAACGGATGCCACGCGTGTTTTGAAAGACACGATAGAAGGGTACTCAGGGTTAGTTGGTAAGTCTCCGTATAAAACGCCACCAGGACGAACCATATCAAGCTGCGCCTCAGGAACATTAAGCGCGGTGTAAGAGTTTGCTACGTGCAGTAAAATGTTGTCGCGTTTTAGATTCGCTTCTTTAATCAGCCATGCAGAACTGTCTTTGAATGAAGCTAACTTTTGGCGCACGTCGTCTGCATTGTAGTTAGGGAAATGAGTCATGATACCAACAATATTTACGCCAGCTTGTTGAGCGATTTTTAGCGCTTCTTTCTTGCCTGCTTCTGTCGTCATATCAACACCATTACGTCCCATACCACCGTCGTTCAGAGCAAGGTGAACTTTGATTTCTTTACCAGCTTTCTCGGCTAGTTTAGACAGTGCTTTAGCTTGCTCTGCTGTGCCTATCAACTCTTCGACATTTAGGTTGATTGCGGCTTCAATCTCGCCAATATCCGCTGAGCGTACACGCATAAGTTGGCCTTTAAAGCCACTGTCGCGAACAGTTTGTGCTTCGGCGTTACTTGCAACGGCAACGCAAGGAATTTGTTGCTCGATAATAGTCGGCATCAGGCCTGCGATACCATTGCCGTATGCGTCGGCTTTCATCACGGCACAAATTTTCGTTTTGCCATCCATGTGCGATTTAAACTGCTCAATATTATCGCGGAACTGACCTAAGTTTATTTCTAGCCAAGCGTTAGCACCTTGAACTTGCTCTGCTTTTGCTGCTGTATTGCTAATTTGAAGAGGAGCAGCAGTAGCTTGCATTACAGGAACCGCGATTGCAGCAGCGATAGTCAGTGATAGTAAGGTTTTATTTAAGCGCATAAAGTCTCCGTACGCGTTTTTTGTATTGGTTATGTTATTGAGTACTTGGGGAAAGTACCTGACGAAGTAAAACGCTCCAAGTGGTGCTTTGGAGCGTTTATTAAGATAGTGATTTAATATATACCTAAATATACCTCAGTGATGACATTCAATTTAAGCAAATCGGGATTGATTTGATATCTACTAAGGTACCTACTGAGTTTAACTCAGTTTAAAGCGGCTCATTACATCTTTAAGAGAAATGGATAGCTGGCTTAGTTCGCGGCACGCCTGTGCGGTTTGCTCCGAGCCTTGCGAGACCTCTTGAGATGCTAAATGTATGTTTTCAATGCTGCGGTTAAGCTCTTCCGCAACAGAGTCTTGCTGGTTACAAGCCGTGGCGATTTGGGTACCCATGTCTGAGATGTCCGAAATCGAATGCTCAATGTCGCTCATCAGCTGTTTTGATTGAATGCCTTGTTCTGCACATTCTGAGATACTGGTTCTAGAAAGTTCAGTGGCTGATTTTGCGTCTTTTGCAAGTGATTGTAGCTGCTCAATGATCGAAGTGATTTCACTCGTTGAATCTTGCGTACGGCCAGCAAGAGTTCGAACTTCGTCTGCAACGACGGCAAAGCCACGACCAGACTCACCAGCACGCGCCGCTTCAATGGCTGCATTAAGTGCAAGTAGGTTGGTTTGATCGGCGATGTCGCGGATAACATCCACGATCACGTTAATTTTATTCGATTGCTGTTCAAGCTCTGCTACGGTATCGCCTGCAGCGCCAATTACGTTTGAAACTTCTTGAATCGCGTCAACCATACCTTGGGTTTCACGAACACCGTGTTGTGTGCGGCGGTTTGCTTCGTTAGCTTGGTTCGCTGAGTCTTCAGTGTTACGAGCAACATCGGCTACGGCCGCTTTCATTTCTGTCATTGCTGTTGCGATGTGCGTAATTTGCAGCTGTTGATCTTTCATACCAGACGCAGAAATATCGGAGATTTGGTTCATCTCTTCGACAGCGCTGCTTAACTGAGTAACTGCAGCAATCACATTATCGATAACTTGGCGTAAGTCATCTTGCATCTTAGTGGTCGCGTCTGCCAGTTCACCAAGCTCATCATTGCCGATTGCTTTACGGTCAATGTCACTTGATAGATCACCTGTCGCGATGGCATTTGCTTGCTCAACAACAAGTTTAAGTGGGCCACAAATTAGCCGAGTCAGCACGTATGTCATGCCTACCATGATCAGTAGAATAATCACGTTACTTGCAATTGAAGAATTACTCAATCCATTTACAGAGGACAGGATATGAGTTTTGTTGCTGTCCATAGCTTCTTTAAGGAGACGGATTAGTTCGCCTAACTCTGAGTCAACCGCTTCGAAAGCAGACAAAGAGTTCGCCAAAATAGGGTGGGCCTTGCTTTTGTCGTTAGCTAGCATCGCTTCATTGTACTGGTCCATAGTATCCAAGTACTTTTTCCACTGACGCATAAGACGCTGGTAAGTTTGCTGCTCTTCGCCAGGCCAGATAGTTTCACCGTAAGCGTTGAGCTCTCTAGTGATCTTTTCGCGTTCTCTAATATTGTTAGAAATTTTAGTTTTGACTTGGTCTGCGTCTTCATAAGTGTACGCAGCAAATTGAGCTCGGCGCCAGCGAGACAAGTGGTCTCGAATCGAATCGACCCTTTCCATTGCAGGAAGCGTATCATCGGTATAGTTTAAAAGCTCAGATTTGATGCTTTTGAGCTCTGTAGATAAAAACACGCCAAATGCAATGTTGACGATGGCAATGAGTAAAAACGATAGCGATATCTTTTTCGCTATAGAAAGATTCTTGATAGACATTAGTGATATACCTTGTTTTTCTTATGTTGTGTCGCCAAAGTAAACCACATCCTTATATGTGATATATGTCCATTAAATTACTGCAACTCGTGTAACGTACCATTATTTATTGATATTTTCGATAATGAATTGAGCTTTGTTTGAAAATAAAAAAAGTCAATGATTTTATAAAGGTACGACCACATTCGATATAAAGTTATCAGTAACAAAATATGATGTTCTGTACGCAATCGTGCCAAGAGTAGGGAATTAAATTGTTACAGATGTTACAGCGGTGAAAAGATCAGCGTTCATAACGTGATAGTCGCGTGTTTACCTCGAAGCAGTTACGGACACTAGTATGCGTATGACTTCAGGGCTAATGAAAGGGAACGGGTGCTTATTGGTCTAATTGAATGCCAAATGTACTAGTCAGATCGCTTTTTAAGCACTTAAATAAAAAAGATAAAATTTATTGTTGACCAGATAAATTAATCCGTTAAAGTACGCCTCGTTCTCACGGCAAAGGTCGATGAGACAGATGGTGTCTAACCCATCGCATGATTGCGTTGCCCTGGTGGTGGAATTGGTAGACACAAGGGATTTAAAAATCCTAGAAAAATTGCGGTGTCGTAATCAGTAAAAATCATATCAAGCCGGCTTAATGCTGGTTTTTTTGTACCTGAAATTCAGGGTAAGCCTTCTCCTCAAACCTACCTCCTGTCTATCTCCTGTTCTCTGTGCAGATTTCCTGTGCGATTAAAGTGTCAAGAATCTCCTGTGCTGATGAACTGTGCGTGATTTACGTGCCAATATAGCCAAGGCTGAATTGCTGTGGGTCTCTTGTCTGTGTCCGGTCTGGTGGGGCGTGATGAAGCGGACGCGAAACCTAATAAAAGTTTTTACTTAAGGGTTAGTGTCCACTTTATAGAAAATTAACTAGTAATCATCCCGGCCCAAACGTTATCAGTTCACAATTTTTGGCAAGTATGCGCATGCTGGAATATCTTTCTTATGCAGCGTGTTGATATGATTGTGTGCTAAAGATCAGCTTGAAATATGTCTATCGAAAACCTGTTTGTTGAAGACATTCAAGATTCATATTTGGAAAAGGGCGAGTTAATGAGTAAAGTATCATTGTTTTTTGGTGCTGGTGCCGAAATTGGCTATGGTTTACCGTCAGGAGGGAAATTTGCCCTCGACATATTTAGAATGGATGTTGCTGAAGACAAAAAACGGTTAAGAGAAGCAAGGGAAAAAGTCAATAAACGCTCAAATTATGCCAAGAATTGGCTACCACAAGACTATGAGAAGAAGCCCATATCATCATTTGGTAGAACTCAATATGAAAGCTTGGTTAAAAGTAGTTTAGAGTACAAACGTTTTGATATTATTAGATATCTATCAGAATTTGACTCTAGAGTCTCAGAATTAGCCCGTAAGTTTGATGAAACATTTGATAGAAACATACGCGAAGCTTTTGAAAGGGTTTTGGGTATATCATTTGGTTCAGAAACATTTAGCCATGAAATTAGAATTTCTGGTATTTTGGGAGATTATAATCAACTGTTCTCAAGCGACTTTTTCTCGAGTTACTTGAAAGCACTTGAGCTCCCATCCACGGATGAAAACTTCTTTATAAGAAAAAGGTGCCGTGACTTTTGTCGTTCTGTCCTTGAGCTGCTTATAGGGGCTTGTGGCGAAGAATTAGTGCATAATTTAAATGATGGCATTTTTGAAAAGAAACCTGATGAGATTGACATATTTGATGATCTCGGGGCTATTTTTTCTTTAGATTATAGAGGGGCAGGTTTGACAGGCCTCGAAGTTATCTTAGATGGCGAGCCAATTGCAATAACAGCTGATACAAGTGATGAACACCTTATATGTGCATTTGCCCTAGAAATTCTTGAAGATATCTTTGCTGCTTCACTAGACTATCAATCACTGATTGATTCTAACTGGCGCTATCTTTATAGCCCAAAAACAGATTGGGCCAAATTTTGCAAGATAAATATATTTTTGAATACGGCTCAACGATATATATCATCTATAGCTGATAAATTCCATGAGAAAATAATAAGTGGTGATGGTTACTATCATGATATTCTAAATATTAAAGAAGAGCATGAAATTAAGGCTATTGGTACAACGAACTATAACAACTTTATCGGAACAATATCAGATGAAGATGTTTATTATTTGAATGGTTCAGTTGATGACTGCTATGATCCTTACCTAAATACTATTGTATCTAAAGAAATCTCAGCCGATAGTCAGCATTTTACAGTTCCATTTTTATTTACTCAAAGTGGGATTAAACCTCTCACATCAATTAAAATGTCTGAACGTTATGTGAAATTATACAATAACCTAAAGGAGTCTGATGTAGTCGCAGTTATAGGCTATGGTTTTAATGTGGATGACGGGCATATTAATGGCCTATTCCGTTCTTGTATAGAAGATGATGGAAAGGAACTAGTTATTTTTCACTACACAAATGACTTTGGTGCAGAATCTGATTTAAAGCTTAAAGAGTATTATCAAGAAAGATTGAGGTTGAAAGACCATTCAGGAATTACCGTTATTAAAGTAGGGAATGACCGGAAAACACCTGAAGGTAGTTTTTGGTACGATACGTTGAGAGAGTAAAACAGTTGAACTTTCTTTGTCAGTAACCTGGAATAGATGTGAAGCCTGACTTGTCTGTATTACATTAGGCTTCGTGTCCGACTTTCTTCCGGATTAGTACAAAAATTAGACATATATTCTTATTGAGTAAGCCAGTAAAGAGGTTCACTTAATATGGAGAAACGTTTTAAATTCACTACGGCTAAGATCACTAGCTTACCTTCCAATGATCCTAATTCTCGGTCCACTGAAGCAGAGTATTCCTGTTCCGAATTATCGGGCTTCAAGGTTCTGGTTGGTAAAAATGGGCGAAAGAAGTGGTTGGTTCGATATACTTTGAATGGTAAAAAAGGCTCTTTATCTCTTGGTACGTTTCCAGAAGTTTCCTTGGCGGATGCAAGGAAGCAAGCGCAACGTATTAAGCTAATGGTTGCTGAAGGAATAGATCCAAAAAACTCAACCGTCAAACCAGACATACCTACTGTATCTGAATACTTCAACAATCACTTCATTAAAATTTCTAAGTCACGCAAGAAAAGCTGGCGTCATGATATAGCAAGATTTAACCACTGTGTTGATATTTGGGATATCAGTTATGACCAGCTTAAAGTTTCACACATACAGTCCATGGTTGCAGGATTGATGGATAAGGTTCATTTACGTGGTAAGAAGCTAAGTCGTTCAACAATTAACCGTGTGTTATGTTTGCTCAAGCTAATGGGCCGCATGATAGAAGAAGAGTACTCCATTCCCAACGTTGCGGCTCGTGTTAAGTTGTTTCCAGAAACAGGAGCTAGGGAGCGATGGCTATCGCCTCAGGAGATAAAACGGATTTTCGAAGAGCTAAGAAAACCGGATTATTGTCCTATTCGTAGCCGGTTTATTATTCTGCTTTTCATGCTGGGATGCAGAGAACGCAGTCTCAGGGCTGCTCGTTGGCCAAATATTGACCTTGAAAATGGTGTGATGCGTATACCAAGGGAAGACTCAAAGAATGGGTTTCAACACCAGATCCAGCTTACACCCCAGGCGATTCAAGAGTTTCGTTTTTTGCTAAGGCTCAAGAAGAAGGGGAACCCATATGTATTTCCAGGGCAAAAAGAAAAGTCACACATCAGCCAACCTCGACATTTGTTCAACAAGATCAAAAAAGAATTGATGCTTAAAGAACCCGATCAGATCGTTTTTCATACAGCACGTCACTCTTATGCATCATCACTTATATCTGCAGGCGTTGATGTTGGTGTGCTAAAGCAACTTCTCGGCCATAAGTCCATTAGTAGCACAATGCGTTATGCGAGAGCTGGGAATGAGTCTCTTCGTCAATCTTCGCAAGTTCTAATCCAATTAATCGACGAAGCCTAATCGCTTCGATATTAAATCAACATATCAAGCCCGAACTCAACGAATGAGTTCGGGCTTTCTTATATATGGAGTTTTGAAAATGAAAATAATCACACAATTCAATGAGCTTGACTCTCTACCATTATCGAAAGAGACGATAGCAGCTTTACGACACCACATGACTGAACCATTCGAATTTGATGATGTAATTACTGCTGAATTCTGGCAAGAGGTTAGCACTAGCCTGATATTAATCGAAGAGTCAGATACGGATGAATCCATTAATCAGCAACCAGAGAGTGTTCAGCATCTTATTCGTTTTGTACAAAACTGTCGAGTAGACGATACTTGTTACCAAGTGCCGTCCCTCTAAGAACCCAGCGTGCAACTTTCACCGCACTAGGCTCA
>NZ_JAWOUY010000013.1:0-160627 GCF_033339635.1 Vibrio sp. 2092
CTACAGTGAGTTTAAAAGCGAGGGAGTAATCGCGCTGAGTTCTTTTAGTTGTTGATTTCATAACACTCTCCAATTTTGGGGGTGGAAAGTGTCAACCTTATTTAGGACGGCACAAAGACAATAGAAAAAGGGATGAGCTCAGCTCATCCCTTTTTATTCGTGTTAACCCGCTAGTATGTCGGTTGCGACTTTGTAGCTTGGGTCTTCCTTCACGTTAATTTCAACCAAGCTGCCAGCTTTGTCCAAAAGTTTACGACAATCTGGGCTTAGGTGACGAAGGTGTAGCGTTTTACCTTGAGCATTGTAACGCTCAGCCAGTGTTTCAATGGCTTCAATTGCAGAGTGATCTGTCACGCGAGAGTCTGCAAAATCGACAATCACATCTTTTGGATCTTCAGGCGCGTTAAACAACTCCAGGAAGTTAGCCGCAGAGCCAAAGAAAATAGGGCCGTGAATCTTGTACTCTTTTGAACCTTCCTCGTTTAAGCACGTGTCGGCATAGATGTGCTTAGCGTGTTGCCATGCAAACATTAATGCAGAAACGATAACACCAACCGCTACGGCAACAGCAAGGTCAGTAAGAACAGTAACAACGGTCACAAGAACAATAACGAAGAAGTCTTGCTTCGGTACGCGGCGTGCTAGCTTAAATGTTGCCCATTCGAATGTACCAATGACAACCATGAACATCACACCAACCAGAGCAGCGAGTGGGATCATTTCAATTAGCGAAGAAGCGAATAAGATAAACATCAATAGAGCGATAGCCGCAACGATACCAGATAGACGGCCGCGACCACCTGAGTTTACGTTGATCATCGACTGACCAATCATCGCACAACCACCCATTGCGCCAAACACAGAACACGTCATGTTTGCCATACCTTGACCGATACATTCGCGGTTAGATTGACCACGAGTATTCGTCATCTCATCTAAAACTGTCAGTGTTAGTAGAGATTCAATTAGACCAATGGCCGCTAGAATGATCGCGTATGGAAGAATGATTTGTAGAGTTTCTAGCGTAAATGGCACCGCCGGAATAGAGAAGGTCGGCAGTGAACCTGCGAGTGTTGCCGCTTCATCACCAGACATTGTACGCAGGAAGTCAACAACAGTACGAGTTTCCAGATCCAAACCAACCACTAAAGCAGTCACCGTTACGATTGCAACAAGTGAAGAGGGTACAGCCGTTGTGATTTTTGGTAGAAAGTGAATGATTGCCATAGTTAGCGCAACCAAACCAAGCATTAGTAGCATTTGGTCTTGTGGTAGCCAAGTAAGCATGCCGTTGATATCTGGCGCTTTAAACTGACCCAACTGAGCTAGGAAGATAACAATAGCCAGACCGTTCACAAAACCAATCATCACAGGGTGAGGCACGATACGGATGAACTTACCCAATTTAAACATACCAGCGGCAATTTGAAGTATACCAGCGAGCATGATGGCTGCGAATAGGTACTGGACACCGTGAGTCGCGACAAGCGAAACCATTACGACTGCCATGGCACCTGTTGCACCAGAGATCATGCCGGGACGACCACCGAAAATGGAAGTAATAAGACCAACGATGAATGCAGCGTAAAGACCGACCATCGGATCTACGCCTGCGACGAACGCAAATGCGACAGCTTCAGGAACCAATGCTAGCGCAACGGTTAAGCCTGATAGCACATCATTTTTTACGGAGTGCTTAGAAAATTGGGGAAATTCGAACATGTTTGTTTTTAAGTTCTCTTTGCAATGAGTTAAACCCGACACATATTCGTATTTGCACAAGCCACTGAGTGGTTGATTTCTAATCAAACATTGCAGTGTAAACCGTAGTATTAAAAGAGCAGCATCAGAATGGTGTCGAAAACTTGAGTCGGCGCATGCTACCGAAAAGTGTGATTAAGTTCAAGAATGATACGAATAATGGCGTACAAATGTGATCACGAATTGGTATTTATATGAACAATTTATTGGGCAAATATGAAGATAAAAAAGGCTACCAGATGGTAGCCTTTAATTTATTTATGCCGTTAAGCCGTTGAACGTAATGATTTAGCCTAGTTAAAGTTAGGCTTTGTCATCTCTGCTGATGCGCGGTTTTTAGCCACTTGGCTACCCGCACCTTTAGCTTGGTAACGTTCGGTTTTGAACGGTGCTGCTGCAACCGTGATTTCGCGTAGCTCTTGAGGGCCAGGTGCTTTCGTCATCGGTGCGCTAGCGTTTAGCTTAGCAGCAACTTTAATGGCTTCGACTTTAGGCTCTGGTTTATCTACTGGCGCTTCGGCTACAATCTCTTTTGCTGCTTCAACGATAGGCTCTTCAGTAGGTGCCGTTTCTACAATGGCATCAACCGGTTCAGCATGTTCAGTTACAGGAGTTTCAACGATAGGCTCTACCGATGCTGTTTCTACTACTGCCGATTCAGCTTTTTCTGCGATTACTGTTTCAACAACAGGTGCTTCTACTACTGGAGCTTCCACTTTCGCTTCAACGGTTTCTTGAACCTTGTGTTCAACAACTGGCGCATCTGTTACGACAGGTTGCTCGCGACGAATAATCACTTTACCCATTGCCATTTCTGGACACGCAAAGCCACCTTGGATTGTAGGTACTGCTGCTACAGCTTCTTCCTTAACTCGCTCTTCCTTCTTAGGTGCTGGTTTCGGAATGTAACGTGGCATTACTTTACCCATAGCCATTTCAGGAGAAGCGACACCTCCCTTACGTAGGCGGAACGGGTTAGGGCGGCGATCACGGCCACGGCGACGACGCTGGCCGCTTGCACGCAGGTGACGTGGCGAACGACGATTACGACGTTGCTTAGACTCTGCTTGCTTGTTGTCTTGCTGTGCCTCTACCGCTGCTTCTGTTGGCTTTTCAACTTTAGCTTCAACCGTTTCTTGAGTCTTAACCGCTGTTTCTTCGGCTTTCTTCTCAATAGCTTCTTGGTCCTTAACGCGTACAGACTTGTTCAATTTGCGACGTTGGCGGCGCTCTTTCACTTTTTCTGCTTTCGCATTTTGCTGCTTCGGTTTGCTCTCTTCTGGTTTTGTTTCAGTACGAGCTTCCGCTGCTAGCTGCAGACCTTTTTCCGCTACTTTTGCGTTTGCTTTCTGCTCTTGGGCTTTATCTGCCTGTTGAGCTTTAGGTTTACGCTTTTGGTTACGGTTTTGCGGTTTATTTGTTTGTTGTTGAGCTTCGTTTTGCTCATTAGCCTGCTCATCACGAGGCTTACGACGACGTCGGTTATCGCGATTGTCGCGGTTATCACGATTATCGCGCTGGTTGCTATTGCGACGACGATCGTTACGATCACGTTTGTTACGTCGATTATCGCGATTTGGTTTTTTCTCTTCCTGAGGTTTCTGTTCTTCTTTTGTTTCTTCAGAACCACCGAATAGGAAGCTACCAAGTGCTTTAAACAGACGGCTGAACAATCCAGGTTTCTCTTCTTGTTCAACGTTTTGTTCTTTCTTCTTCGCCTCAGGAGCTGGTTTAGCTGCTGGTGCAGGTGCGGTTTGAGACGGAGCCGCAAAGCCTTTAAGAACTGGCTCTTCAATTCGTTTTGGTTTTACGTCAACTTCCGCTGGCTCTTTACCTTCTGCTTCTTTCATTGCTTCCAGTTTCTTAGGAAGTAAGTAAGAAATCAGATCGAACTCTTCGCCTTCACGAACACGGATAACTTCAAAGTGCGGTGTTTCCATATCAGAGTTAGGAACAACCGTAATTTTCACTTCTTGAATGCGTTCGATATGGTTTACTGAACGACGTTTTTCGTTCAATAAGTAAGAGGCGATTGGCACAGGTACGACTGCAAGTACTTGTGCTGTGTTGTCTTTTAGCGCTTCCTCTTCAATTAAACGAAGTACAGAAAGTGCTAGAGATTCGTTGTCGCGAACGACACCAGTTCCGCTACAGCGAGGACAGATGTGATGGCTTGCTTCTGCAAGAGAAGGGCTCAAGCGCTGGCGTGACATCTCCAACAAACCAAAGCGAGAAATACGACCGATTTGTACACGAGCGCGGTCAAGGCGAACGGCTTCACGTAGACGGTTTTCTACTTCTCGTTGGTGACGAACTGGGGTCATATCAATAAAGTCGATAACCACTAAGCCACCTAAGTCACGTAGACGCAATTGGCGAGCAATTTCGTCGGCTGCTTCTAGGTTCGTGTTTAGAGCTGTTTCTTCAATATCGCCGCCCTTGGTTGCACGAGCAGAGTTGATATCGATAGACGTTAGTGCTTCAGTCGGGTCAATAACAATAGAACCACCAGATGGCAGACGCACTTCACGTTGGAAAGCCGATTCAATTTGGCTTTCGATTTGGTAGTGGCTGAATAGTGGAACTTCGCCTTCATATTTCTTAACGCGGTTAAGGAAATCAGGGCGCACCAATTGAATGTGCTCTTTTGCACGTTCGTAGATGGTGTTGCTATCAATTAAGATTTCGCCAATATCACGACGCAAATAGTCACGGATTGCACGAACGATAACGTTACTTTCTTGGTGGATTAAGAATGGAGCAGGGTTAGAGTCCGCTGCACCTTTGATTGCACCCCAGTGGTTAAGTAGTACATTCAAATCCCACTCAAGCTCTTCAGCACTCTTGCCAACGCCAGCAGTACGTACGATTAGGCCCATGCCCTGAGGCAGTTCCAAAGTACTTAATGCGGCTTTTAGTTGAGTACGCTCGTCACCTTCGATTCGACGAGAAATACCGCCAGCACGAGGGTTGTTAGGCATCAGAACAAGGTAACTACCAGCAAGAGAAATGAAAGTAGTAAGAGCTGCGCCCTTGCTTCCACGTTCTTCTTTTTCCACTTGAACGATAACTTCTTGGCCTTCCGTTAGCACTTCTTTGATGCTTGGACGACCTTGGTAGGTGTAACCTTCAGGGAAATATTCGCGGGCAATTTCTTTGAGAGGGAGGAAACCGTGACGCTCGGCGCCGTAATCAACAAATGCGGCTTCTAAGCTTGGTTCGATACGTGTGATACGTCCTTTGTAGATATTCGCTTTTTTAGATTCATGACCTGGACTCTCGATATCAAGATCGAAAAGTCGCTGGCCATCAACCAGAGCGACACGCAACTCTTCTTTTTGAGTTGCGTTAATTAACATTCTTTTCATTGAAAATTCTCGTTGTCTTTTCTTTTATATCTTTCTTGTCGACTTGCCACTGTTTTTTCGCTCTTTCACGGTGCCTGATCCCATGGCTTGTATTTTGCAGCCTCCCGGCTGGAAGGGGATGCTCTCGGGCACTTCAGTCATCACAAGCCTCTTGTGGTTTCTGTTGGAAACGTAGACTTGTGACCCGCTATTTGGGCGGTAGGTACTCAACGTGAATATGCGAGGAGTAGGGTGGCAAGAGTGTTGAATTCGATGTGTCTCACGCCAATGCTGCACTCGACCTTCAACGATCTACTCACATTGCTTGAGGATAAATGATTGGTAATGAATAAAATGTAACCAAACCTTCCTTAGCAGCTGTGAACTATAGCAGTGCGCGTGGCTATCAGCAATCTGCTTTCACGCAAACGATAGAAAATTTGCCGCTAAACTCAAAATTTCTATTTTATAACTGGCTGTTTCATAAGCAATTGAGATGTGCAAACTGTTCAAGACAGAAAACAAATTGAGAACTTGATTGAGAGTTTTAATAATTTAAACAAAAGCTTGGCGAAATTTAGACCAGTATGTGCCACCGAGAGTTTCTTTTACGACAAGAATAATGTGAAGTCGCACGAAATTGAGTTTACAATACCGCCCATGAACGAAATAAGAACAAAAGTCCAGTTCGTCGACATCGACGAAGATATGGCGGGTCAGCGCATTGATAATTTTTTGCGCAACCAATTAAAAGACATTCCTAAAAGCATGATTTATCGAATTGTGCGTAAGGGCGAAGTGCGCGTAAATAAAAAGCGTATAAAAGCAGAGTACAAGTTAAAAGCAGGCGATCTCGTTCGTATTCCACCGGTGACCGTCGAGAAAAAAGATGACGATGTCGCACCAAGTACGAAACTTAACAAAGTCGCTGAGTTGGAAAATATGATTATCTTCGAAGATGATCATATGTTGATTCTAAACAAACCATCTGGCACCGCTGTGCATGGTGGCAGTGGTTTAAAGTTTGGTGCGATTGAAGCGCTTAGGGCTCTGCGACCTCAAGCTCGCTTTCTTGAACTTGTGCATCGTATTGACCGTGATACTTCAGGGATTTTGCTGGTTGCTAAGAAGCGTTCTGCACTTCGTCACTTGCAAGCCCAGTTTCGTGAAAAGACAGTAAAGAAGTTTTACTTAGCTCTTGTCATGGGGCAATGGAAAAGTAGTTGTAAGGTTGTGAACGCGCCACTGCTCAAAAACGAAGTGAACAGTATTGTTCGTGTTAACCCTAATGGTAAGCCGTCAGAAACGCGTTTTAAGATTTTGGAAAAGTTCGAACAAGCTACATTGATTCAGGCGAGTCCGATTACTGGTCGAACTCACCAAATCCGAGTTCATACGCAATACACTGGTCACCCAATCGCTTGGGATGATCGCTACGGTGATCGCCGCTTTGATGCTTATACAGGTCAAGTTGGTTTAGATCGTTTGTTCCTACACGCGGCAAACATTAAGTTCCAACACCCATCAAATGATGAGTGGATGGAAATCAACGCACCGATGGAACCGAAACTAGAAAAAGTGTTGGCGGGTTTAAGAAACGCGTAACCATGTTTTCCTCGAGGATGCAAAAGGGAGCCACAGGCTCCCTTTTATCGTATTTGGGTTAAAGGACATCGAGTCCTTGAACATGCAACATATCAATCAAATCAATCAATGGTAGTCCGACAAGTGTGTTCGGGTCTTTACCAACTAATTTCGTAAACAAACAAATTCCCATGCCTTCGGCTTTAAAGCTGCCTGCGCAGTAAAAAGGTTCTTCCCTGTCGACGTAGCGTTCGATTTGTTCAAGCGTTAAATCTCTAAAGTGCACCTCGAAAGAATCAAAGCCGACTTCTGTATGGTTTGTGACGGTGTTATGTACTGCAAGACCAGTATAGAAAGTGATGACTTTTCCACTTTGAGCCAAAAGTTGATTTATCGCGTTATCTCTATTTAAAGGCTTGCCAACGATTTCACCATTAATGACACAAACTTGGTCACTGCCGATAACTAAACTTGCTGTATCCGTCTGGCAAGATATTGCTTTCTCTTGGGCCAGTCTCTGCACAAGTTCAGTTGGCGTTTCTTGGTCAAAAGGTGTTTCATCGCAATCAGGTGATAAACAAACGAATGGTAGTGAGAGCTTTTCAAGCAGTTGTTTACGAAAAGGGGAAGTTGAGGCTAAAACCAGTTGGTAATTTTTCATTTTGAATTACAATTCGTGGGAGCATTTCCAATAGGATAATCGATCAAAAATGATTCTGGCTAATGCTCTGTATGTTAAGCGTAAAAAAGTACAACTTTTTTGCCTTTTTCTTTGACTAATTTTGATTTGGAAGATAATATTCGCGCCCTATGCAAAAGGTAAAAATACCGCGAACGGTTGACCCAGCTAAAGCTGCACAGAAACGATTGGATTACGATGGCATCATCCAAGCTAGTCTTTTCAAGCGCTTAGTGGAAACAACTGAAGGCGTAAAACGCGACGCAGAAGTCTCATTGTCATTTGGGATGGATGAACAGCGACTCGTTGTTATCTCTGGTAAAGCTAACATCGAAGTCGATTTAGAGTGTCAGCGTTGTAATGAGGTATTCGCACATGAGTGCGAAGTTGAATTCCTTTCTACTCCTTACTACGGTGAGAAAACAGAACAGGAAGCACCAGAAATTTATGATTTGGTAGATCTAAATGAATATGGTGAATTAGACCTCATACAACTTGTTGAAGACGAGTTCATCTTAGCATTACCTCAAATTGCGATGCACGATGAAGCGGATTGTAGCGTTGATTCAAATAACATGGTTTTTGGTGAGATTCCTGAAGAAATTGAGGAAGAAAAACCGAATCCATTCGACGTTTTGAAAAGTCTGAAAAAGTAATAGGTGTGGTAGCCGATTCTTCTTCAGGTTTTTAACCCAATAGTATAGGAGTAGGGTCAATGGCCGTACAGAAAAACCGTAAAACTCGTTCTAAGCGCGGTATGCGTCGTTCACACGATGCGCTAACTACAGCTGCTCTATCTGTAGACGCGACTTCTGGTGAAACTCACCTACGCCACAATGTAACTGCTGAAGGTTACTACCGTGGTCAAAAGGTTATCAACAAGTAAGGTTGAACCTTTGCAAAGTATTACCGTTGCACTTGATGCAATGGGCGGGGATTTCGGTCCACGCGTAACAGTGCCTGCCGCCGTGCAGGCACTGTCTCATTTCCCAGAGCTAAAAGTGATTCTTATTGGTGATCAATCTCTGATCACGTCTCAATTATCTCAACTCGGTACCTCGACCAGTTCCCGCTTGACTATTCTTCACAGCGAGAAAGTTATCTCGAACTCAGAAAAACCTTCATTGGCGTTACGTAATAGCCAAAATAGTTCTATGCGTATGGCTATCGATTTGGTTTCTGAGCAGAAAGCGGATGCTTGTGTTAGTGGTGGCAACACCGGTGCATTAATGGCACTATCGCGTTTCATTCTTAAGTTACTTCCTGGCATTGAACGTCCTGCTTTAGTTTCCGCTTTACCGACGATTACCGGAAAGCGCACTTGGATGCTAGATCTGGGGGCGAATGTATCGTGCGATGCTGATAGCTTGTTCCAATTTGCTGTAATGGGCAGTGCATTAGCTGAAGAACACTTGGGTCGTCCTCCTCGCGTTGCTGTACTCAATATTGGCGCAGAAGAGATTAAAGGTAACGATTTAGTCAAACGTTGCGCAGAAATGCTTTCTCAGACCGATGCGATTAACTTTGTCGGTTATATTGAAGGTAATCAAATTTTGCATGATGTTGCTGACGTCATTGTTTGTGATGGATTTGTCGGCAACGTATGCTTAAAAGCCAGTGAGGGAACAGCTCAACTTTTTATCGAAAAAATTAAAACCAGCATAATGGCATCAACGATAAAGGGTTGGATAGCTAGAAAGTTGTTTTCTAGGCTGTTTAATGAACTAAAAACACTGAACCCCGACCAGTATAACGGCGCAAGTTTGCTAGGATTGCGCGGCATTGTCATAAAAAGCCATGGAAGTGCGGATGTATCTGCGATTGTCAATGCACTTGGCGAGGCAGTACACGAGGTCAAACGACAAGTACCAAGCCGTATTAGCGATCGTTTGGAAGCGGTTTTACTCGAGAGGCATTATTAGTCTTCATGTATAGCAAAATTTTAGGTACTGGCAGCTACCTGCCATCTCAGGTGCGTACAAACGCAGATCTAGAGAAAATGGTAGATACAAGTGATGAGTGGATCGTTGCTCGCACGGGTATTAAAGAGCGTCGAATTGCTGCAGAAAACGAAACTGTAGCAGACATGGCATTCTACGCAGCTGAAAACGCTATCGATATGGCGGGTATTGATAAAAACGATATCGACCTGATTATCGTAGCCACAACGAGCAGTAGCCATACTTTCCCTTCATCTGCGTGTCAGGTGCAGGCAAAGCTTGGCATTAAAGGTTGTCCAGCTTTTGACTTAGCCGCTGCTTGTTCTGGTTTTGTGTACGCATTATCTGTTGCAGACCAACATATCAAATCTGGTATGTGCAAAAACGTACTTGTGATTGGTTCAGATGCTTTGTCTAAAACGTGTGATCCGACAGACCGTTCAACCATTATCCTATTTGGTGATGGTGCCGGAGCCGTTGTCGTAGGCGCTAGCCAAGAGCCTGGCATTATCTCTACCCACATATACTCGGATGGTCAATTCGGAGAGCTTCTAAGCCTACCTGTACCTGTGCGGGGGCAAGATGCGGATAAATGGCTTCATATGGCTGGGAACGAAGTATTCAAAGTCGCTGTCACTCAGTTATCGAAACTAGTAAAAGATACGCTTGAAGCCAACAACATGCATAAGTCTGAACTAGACTGGCTAGTGCCGCACCAAGCGAACTACCGCATTATTTCAGCGACAGCGAAGAAACTTTCGATGTCACTAGACCAAGTCGTGATTACACTTGATAAACACGGCAACACATCAGCTGCGACGGTGCCAACAGCACTAGATGAAGCGGTACGTGATGGTCGTATTAAACGCGGTCAAACTCTGCTTCTTGAAGCGTTTGGCGGCGGATTCACTTGGGGCTCGGCCCTTGTGAAGTTCTAAGTTTCACAAGAATTCAAAATTTAAGGTGCACTTGGTGCATCTTATTTCTTTTTACTTTGCTTAAAGGAAAACAACATGAGCAAGTTTGCTATCGTATTTCCAGGTCAAGGTTCTCAAGCTGTAGGTATGCTTGCAGAACTAGGCGAACAATATGACGTAGTAAAACAAACATTTGCAGAAGCATCTGACGCACTAGGTTACGATCTATGGGCGCTTGTTCAAAATGGACCTGCAGAAGATTTAAACGAGACTTTCCGTACTCAACCAGCTTTGCTAGCTTCATCTGTTGCAATCTGGCGTGTATGGCAGGAACTTGGCTTAGAGCAACCAGCAAACCTAGCCGGTCACAGCCTAGGTGAGTACTCAGCACTTGTATGTGCGGGTGTTATTGACTTTAAAGAAGCCATCAAGCTGGTTGAATTACGTGGTCAACTTATGCAAGAAGCAGTACCAGCTGGTACTGGCGCAATGTACGCGATTATCGGTTTGGCTGATGATGCGATTGCAAAAGCGTGTGAAGACGCAGCGCAAGGCGAAGTGGTCTCTCCAGTAAACTTTAACTCGCCTGGTCAAGTCGTTATCGCTGGTAGCAAAGACGCAGTAGAGCGAGCTGGTGCGCTATGTAAAGAAGCTGGTGCGAAGCGTGCGCTTCCTCTTCCTGTTTCAGTACCTTCACACTGTGCACTTATGAAGCCAGCAGCGGAAAAACTTGCTGTAGCTCTCGAGTCTATCGAATTTAACTCACCACAGCTGCCAGTTATCAACAACGTTGATGTGGTTGCTGAGACAGATCCTGCAAAAATCAAAGATGCGCTTGTTCGTCAGCTACATAGCCCAGTTCGTTGGACTGAGACAGTTGAACTGATGCACGAACAAGGCGTAGAAAATCTTCTTGAGCTTGGTCCTGGTAAAGTTTTAACAGGTCTAACAAAACGTATCGTGAAAACGCTAACTGCAGCCGCAGTGAATGATATCGCATCGCTAGACGCTGCGAAGTAATCCATCAAGCGATAAATTTGCGATAAGAAAAGGAAACACAACATGATGAATCTAGAAGGTAAGATCGCGCTAGTTACCGGCGCAAGCCGTGGTATTGGCCGCGCGATCGCGGAACTTCTTGTCGAGCGAGGTGCTACGGTTATCGGTACTGCTACTTCTGAAAGTGGTGCGGCTGCTATCAGCGAGTATCTTGGTGATAACGGTAAAGGCTTAGCGCTTAACGTGACTGATGTCGAGTCTATCGAAGCGACATTAAAAACGATCAACGAAGAATTTGGTGTGATCGATATTCTGGTGAATAACGCTGGTATTACTCGTGACAACCTATTGATGCGCATGAAAGATGATGAGTGGAACGACATCATCGATACCAACCTAACGCCAATCTACCGCATGTCTAAAGCGGTTTTACGCGGTATGATGAAAAAACGTGCGGGTCGTATCATCAACGTAGGCTCTGTTGTTGGTACCATGGGTAATGCTGGTCAAACTAACTACGCAGCAGCGAAAGCGGGCGTGATTGGTTTTACTAAATCAATGGCTCGTGAAGTTGCGTCTCGTGGTGTAACAGTGAACACTGTTGCTCCTGGTTTCATCGAAACTGACATGACTAAGGCGCTAAATGATGACCAACGTGCGGCAACTTTGTCGAACGTGCCAGCAGGTCGTTTAGGTGACCCACGTGAAATTGCATCAGCAGTAGTTTTCCTTGCTTCTCCTGAAGCAGCGTACATTACTGGTGAAACTTTGCATGTAAATGGTGGCATGTACATGGTTTAATGCGACAGTTTATGCAAAATAAGCTATTTTACATTGTGAAAAATAGCCTATAGTTGCAGTTAACTGTCATGAACTTGTCATGCTTATGCGCAAGATTTGTGCATGATTTAAGTCAAAAATGTATTGAAATTCGGTTAAATTCGCTAATTTTGTGGTTTGACCAGCAAGGACCCCCTTGCAACTTTCAATAGTTCGAATAAACTACGGAATCATCGCATTAGGCGAAATCTGTAAAGGAAAAGAAAAATGAGCAACATCGAAGAACGCGTAAAGAAAATCATTGTTGAACAGCTAGGTGTAGACGAAGCAGAAGTTAAAAACGAAGCTTCTTTCGTTGACGATCTAGGTGCTGATTCTCTAGACACTGTAGAACTAGTTATGGCTCTAGAAGAGGAATTCGACACTGAGATTCCTGACGAAGAAGCTGAGAAGATCACTACTGTTCAAGCTGCAATCGACTACGTAAACAGCGCTCAGTAATTAGCTCTCCCAGGCGGTCTCCTAGACCGCCTGTGTTCTTTCTAACTTCTTCTATCCTCTCATAGAAATATTCAATTCCCGGAGAATTATATCGTGTCCAAGCGTCGTGTAGTTGTCACTGGCATGGGTATGTTGTCACCGGTAGGCAACACAGTAGAATCATCTTGGAAAGCCCTGCTAGAAGGTCAAAGTGGTATCGTAAATATCGAGCACTTTGATACTACGAACTTCTCAACTCGTTTTGCAGGTCTTGTTAAAGATTTCGATTGCACAGAGTACATGTCTAAAAAAGATGCTCGTAAGATGGACCTTTTCATCCAGTACGGCATTGCAGCGGGTATTCAAGCTCTTGATAACTCTGGCTTACAAATTACCGAAGAAAATGCGGCTCGAGTTGGTGTTGCTATCGGCTCAGGCATTGGCGGTCTTGACCTTATCGAAACTGGCCATACTGCATTAGTAGACAAAGGCCCTCGCAAAGTTAGCCCATTTTTTGTTCCTTCGACCATTGTAAACATGGTTGCAGGTAACCTATCTATCATGCGTGGTCTTCGTGGTCCAAATATCGCGATTTCTACCGCATGTACTACTGGCCTGCATAATATCGGCCATGCAGCACGTATGATTGCCTACGGCGATGCAGATGCGATGGTTGCTGGTGGTGCAGAAAAAGCTTCTACGCCTCTTGGCATGGCTGGCTTCGGTGCAGCTAAAGCACTATCTACTCGTAATGAAGAGCCTCAAAAAGCGTCTCGCCCATGGGATAAAGGCCGTGATGGTTTTGTTCTAGGTGATGGTGCTGGCATGATGGTGCTTGAAGAGTACGAACACGCAAAAGCACGTGGCGCGAAGATTTACGCAGAACTGGTTGGTTTTGGTATGTCTGGTGATGCTTACCACATGACATCTCCAAGCGAAGACGGCTCTGGTGGTGCACTTGCGATGGAAGCGGCGATGCGTGACGCTAACATCACAGGTACTCAAGTAGGTTATGTGAATGCTCACGGTACTTCTACTCCTGCTGGTGATGTTGCAGAAATCAAGGGCGTGAAACGTGCTCTTGGTGAAGAAGGTGCGAAGCAAGTTCTTGTGTCTTCAACTAAGTCGATGACGGGTCACCTATTAGGTGCTGCTGGCTCTGTTGAAGCAATTATCACGGTTATGTCTTTGGTTGACCAAATTGTTCCGCCAACCATTAACCTTGATGATCCAGAAGAAGGTCTAGACATCGACCTTGTGCCGCATACAGCGCGCAAAGTTGAAGGTATGGAGTACGCTATCTGTAACTCGTTTGGCTTTGGTGGTACAAACGGTTCTTTGATCTTCAAGAAGTTCGCTGAGTAACACTATCTAACCTAATTTAGATAAGCGAAACTTGTATTCTAACGGCTCGATGCTTAGCATTGAGCCGTTTTGTTTTATTTGTTGTCTGCTAATTTGAAGGTACGTGAATGTTTTGGGTAAATGGAGTTCCGCAAACGCATGTAGAGCTAGGTGATCGCTCATTCCAATACGGTGATGGAGGCTTTACCACCATCCTGACCCAAAATGGAGAGTTGGTTTACTGGCAAGAACATACTGAGCGCATGAGTGCTTGCCTTGACGCTTTGAAGATCTCTTCACCTGACTGGAAAGTTGTGCATGATTGGGCAAGCAAAGCGGTTTTATCTGACGCACGAGCGGGGGTGAAGATTCACGTTAGCCGCGGTATTGGCGGGCGAGGGTATAGCCCTAATGGGATTAAAGGCCCTATCGTGACGATTTCCAATTTTGCATTTCCTTCTCATTATTCATCTTGGCAAGAACAAGGTGTGGACTTGGGCGTTTGTAATACTCGTCTAGGGATTCAACCTTTACTTGCGGGACATAAGCACAACAACCGTTTAGAGCAGATTCTCGCCAAGGCTGAAATCGACAATACAGAGTTTGCAGATGCAATAACGTTAAATGTGCAAAACCATGTCATTGAAACTACAATGGCCAACCTTTTTTGGGTTAAAGGTAATAAAGTATTTACGCCGGAGCTAACCTTATCAGGTGTTACGGGCGTAATGCGTCGTAAGGTGCTTGAGTTACTTAAAGTAAGTCATATTGAAGTCATCGAGGGGCGTTTTATACTTCCAGATTTGCTGAGTGCTGACGAGGCTTTCATGTGTAACTCAATATTAGGTGTCGCACCTATTCGCAGCATAGTGACATCGAACTCTAAGACTATATTTCCGATAGGAAAATTGACTCAACGACTGCAAGGGAATTTAACTACGTGATTAAAAAACTGTTGGCTTTTGTTGTGCTGATCGCAGTGATAGGCGCAGCAGCTGTTTTTTATATAATTTCACAGGCTAAACAATACGTTGAAAAGCCTATTCTATTGGAACAACCTCAGCTGTTTACTGTAGAAAGTGGTACAAGCTTTCATCATGTCATGCGCGCCTTAGTTGAAGATGAGGTGATTGAAACATCGGAGTACATCCGTTTAATTCCTCACTTATATCCAGAATTGTTGCAAGTGCGAGCGGGTACTTACCAACTTGAGCCTGGTATGTCACTTTCGCAAACATTGGAGCATCTGAATACTGGAAAAGAATACCAGTTTGCGATCACTTTTGTTGAAGGCAGCCGCTTTTCTGAATGGGTAGATCAACTAAAAAGTGCTCCTTATTTAAAGCATGATTTAACCGATCTTTCAGAAAAAGAAATGGCTGCGAAGCTCGGAATTGAGAGAGAAAAGCTAGAAGGGTTGTTTTTAGCAGAAACCTACCATTACACAGCGGGTGCGAGTGAAAGCCAGTTATTAAAACGAGCGCATCGAAAACTCAATAAAATACTGGACGCTAGCTGGGAAGCTCGTCAAGAAAAGCTGCCATTACAGGATAAATATGAAGCCTTGATTCTCGCGTCTATCATCGAGAAAGAGACGGCTATTGATTCTGAGCGTGAGCGCGTCGCTTCTGTGTTTATCAACCGATTGAACAAACGTATGCGGTTACAAACTGATCCGACAGTTATTTATGGTATGGGTGACGCCTACGATGGCAACATTCGTAAGAAAGATTTGCGTACGCCGACACCATATAACACCTATACCATCAATGGTTTGCCACCAACACCGATTGCGATGGCTGGTGAAGCTTCCATTGAAGCGGCTTTGAATCCAGAAAGCAGCAACTATTTATATTTTGTAGCAAGTGGAAAGGGCGGACATGTATTCTCGAAATCCCTTGCTGAGCACAACCGTGCTGTTCGTGCCTATTTAAGAGAACTAAGAAAGAACAAATGATGAAAGCAAACTTTATTGTCGTTGAAGGCCTAGAAGGCGCGGGTAAAAGCACTGCGATTAAAACCGTTTTAGATACGCTAAAAGCGGCCGGTATTGAGGATATCGTAAATACCCGTGAGCCAGGAGGCACACCGCTAGCAGAAAAAATGCGCGCTCTGGTGAAAGAAGAGCACGAAGGCGAAGAACTTAAGGACATGACGGAGTTGCTTCTTCTGTACGCTGCACGTGTTCAGTTGGTTGAGAACGTGATCAAACCAGCTTTGGAAAACGGTCAGTGGGTGGTTGGTGACCGACACGATATGTCGTCGCAAGCTTATCAAGGTGGTGGCCGTCAGATTGACGCATCGTTAATGAAAAATCTCCGGGATACAACGCTTGGTGATTTTAAACCTGCTCTCACTCTCTATATGGATATTGACCCTCGTGTTGGGCTTGAGCGTGCACGTGGGCGTGGTGAGTTAGATCGTATAGAGAAGATGGATATTAGTTTCTTCGAGCGTACACGTGAGCGTTATTTGGAGATTGCTCATGCCGATCCTTCCATCGTTATCATTAACGCAGAACAGACGATTGAAGGCGTGTCGCGTGATATTCGGGACGCTCTAAACGAGTGGCTAGCTCGTCAATAAGTGAAACGTAAATTTAGGTGACTCATGTTAAATGATTATCCATGGCTACAGCCAATATGGGATAACCTCAAAGTAGGGTTAGAGTCGGACAGAATACCAGGTGCGCTTTTATTACAAAGCGAGCAGGGCTTGGGCATCGAAAAACTTATCGAGTTTTTTAGCCAAGCACTTCTTTGCCAAAATTACGCGAGTGAAGCATGCGGTTTTTGTCATAGCTGCCAGCTAAATCAATCTCAAAACCACCCTGATTTACACTGGATCAAGCCAGAGAAAGAAGGAAAGGCGATAACGGTGGACCAAATTCGCGCTTGTAACCGTCTTGCTCAGGAATCATCTCAGCTTAATGGTTACCGCCTATTTGTAATAGAACCGGCGGACTCTATGAACGAGTCGGCATCGAATGCGCTGTTAAAGACGCTAGAAGAGCCTGGGGCAAAGTGCTTGTTTTTGCTCGTTACCCACAATCAGGAGCGTCTGCTCCCAACGATTCGTAGCCGTTGCCAACACTGGGTTGTTGCGCCTCCGTCAGCGGAACAAGCAATGCAATGGATGCACGAACAAGGGGCGAAGCAAGTTCCTGCTTATGCCTTAAAACTGAATATGGGCTCTCCAATAAAAACATTGGATGCGTTAAATAATGGTGATCTCGAAGCTTACTTGGCTTTTGAACGCAGTTTTATTAAGGCAATGTCTTCGCCTGTTTCAGACGTTTCTGAGTGTGCTTCTTTAATCGCTAAACACTCAGAGCAATCACTAGACTGGGCATGGTATTTACTGACAGATGCTCAGAAAGCGCAGTTTGGTGTATCAGAAGCTCAAATGCTTCCGGGCGCGACAAAGTTTCAACCGGACAACTATAACGGTTTGTACTCATCAGCGAAGGCGCTGATGAACCTGAAAGCTCAGGTGCAAGCCTTTCCTGGCCTGAACCTTGAGCTACTATCAATGAATTGGTTAATTGAATCACGAGAGGCATTATGTTCGTAGATTCTCATTGTCATTTAGACAAATTGAATTACGACGATCTCCACATCAATGTGGAAGACGTTATTAACAAAGCTAAACAAGCAAACGTAACTGAGCTACTTTCTGTTGGAGTAACGCTGGATTCTTTCCCGAAAATGATGGAAATGATCGAGCCTTATGACAATGTTTATGCTTCGTGCGGTGTGCACCCACTTGATGTTGAAAGCGACTTCTCGATGGACGTATTGCGCCACCATGCGTCGAATGCAAAAGTCGTCGCTATTGGCGAAACGGGTTTAGATTATCATTACAAGCCCGAAACGGCCGCGTTACAGAAAGAGCGCTTTGAGCAACACGTTGATCTTGCAGTGGAGCTCAACAAACCTTTAATTATCCATACCAGAAACGCACGTGCGGATACTCTAGATATTTTGCGTAAGGGTGGGGCAGAGAAATGTGGTGGTGTTATCCACTGTTTTACAGAAGATCTTCCATTTGCTGAAGCTGCACTGGAGCTGGGGTTTTATATTTCTATCTCGGGGATTGTTACTTTCCGTCAAGCTACAGAGTTAAAAGAAGTGGTGAAGACTCTACCTTTAGAGAAGCTTCTTATTGAGACAGATTCTCCTTACTTGGCTCCTGTTCCCCATCGTGGCAAAGAGAATCAACCCGCTTACGTTGTCGAAGTCGCTTCTTATATTGCGCAACTCAAATCGTGCTCTCTTTCTGAAGTGGCACAAAAAACCACCGAAAACTTCCGAAATCTTTTTTTGCGATGAAAAAATAATAAGAGCATAAAAAAGGAGCTTAGGCTCCTTTTTTGTTGATAAAAACAACAGATACGCTCACGAGTTTAATGTTTACTAAAAATGTTGATTTAATAACATTCAAAAATCACAAATGTAATTTTGTTACTAAAAATAACATTGGGGCGTATTTTATTTACGCCTTAAAATTAATTATATAAATAATTAATTCTTTATAAAACAGTAATATAAGTGCAATGCAAACCTTTTCATCGGCTGTTTTTGGGTGTGATCCAAGACTTGTTTTGAAACTAAATTTCGTAACTGTGTGGAAAGTTTGAGGGTCATCAATATATATTTAGAGCCGGAAAATATAATGCAGTTGTGGTTACATTTTCATTGGGTGCTAACCTTTAGGCTACGGGGGTGTGCCGTTAGTGCCCAAATAATACTTATAAATTTATCAGGAGCATAAACATGTTTAAGAACCTTTTTGCTAACCTGCAAAAAGTTGGTAAGGCTCTGATGCTTCCAGTATCAGTTTTACCAGTTGCAGGTATTTTATTAGGTGTGGGTGCTGCCCATCTAAGCTTTATTCCAGAGATCGTTTCTAATCTTATGGAACAAGCTGGTGGTTCAGTATTCGGCCAAATGGCACTTCTATTTGCAGTAGGTGTAGCGCTAGGCTTCACTAACAACGACGGTGTTGCAGGTCTTGCAGCTATCGTTGGTTACGGCATCATGACGGCAACGCTAGGTGTAATGGCGGGCGTTATGGGTGTTGAGAAAATCGATACAGGTGTACTAGGTGGTATCCTTGTCGGTGGTGTGGCTGCTTGGGCATTCAACCGTTTCTTCAAAATCCAACTTCCAGAGTACCTTGGCTTCTTCGCTGGTAAGCGCGCAGTGCCAATCATCACTGGTTTTGCTGCGATCATCCTAGGTGTTATCCTATCTGTTATCTGGCCACCAATTGGCGGTGCAATTTCTGCATTCTCTGATTGGGCTGCACACCAAAACCCACAGCTAGCATTCGGTATCTACGGTGTTGTTGAGCGTTCTCTAATCCCATTCGGTCTACACCACGTATGGAACGTACCGTTCTTCTTCGAAGCAGGTTCTTGTGTTAACGCTGCCGGTGAAGCTCAAAATGGTGTACTAACTTGTTACCTAGTTGCTGATGAAGCATCTCGTGCTGCTGGTAATGGCTTCGGTCAGCTAGCGGGTGGTTACATGTTCAAGATGTTCGGTCTACCAGCTGCAGCAATCGCAATTGCTCATTGTGCTAAACCAGAAAACCGTGCAAAAGTAATGGGTATCATGGCGTCAGCTGCACTGACTTCATTCCTAACTGGTATTACTGAGCCAATCGAATTCTCATTCCTATTCGTTGCTCCACTACTATACGGTATCCACGCTCTACTAGCTGGTTCTGCATACATCGTTTCGAACACTCTAGGCTTTGTACACGGTACTTCTTTCTCTCACGGTCTGATCGACTTCCTAGTTCTATCTGGTAACGCTCAGAAGATGGTGCTAATGATTGCCGTTGGTCTAGTTTACGCAGTAATTTACTACGTAGTGTTCCGTGGTGTAATCACAGCGCTTGACCTAAAAACACCTGGCCGTGAAGATGAAACGGAAAGTGCAGCTGTAACTTCTGGCTCTGATATGGGCGGTGAACTGGTTGCAGCGTTTGGCGGTAAAGCTAACATTACTGGTCTAGATGCATGTATCACACGTCTACGTGTAGCAGTTGCAGATACAGCTGCTGTTGACCAAGACAAGCTAAAACAACTAGGCGCTGCTGGTGTTGTAGTTGTAGCTGGTGGTGTACAGGCTATCTTCGGTACTAAGTCTGATAACCTAAAAACTGAAATGGATGAGTGGATTCGTAACCACGGTTAATCGCAGTCATTCATAGTAATGCATAAAAGGAGGCTTCGGCCTCCTTTTTTAGTTCCTATTTTATTAACTGACAGTTCCTTTTTTAGTGTGATCCTAAACTCATCTTTACTTTTGTCAGCTTTTTCATACATCGAGCTTACCCATCGTTGACATATTGATACGCCATTATGTTTGAATAGCGAATAATGTTTTTTTGAATAATTGATAACGTGTATGAAGAACAAATTCATTTTATTTTTGGGACTAGTTTCTAGTACGGCAATGGCGGCAAGCGAACCAACGGATCTATCAGTTGGTATGGCTGTCGATCAACAATTAAGTGTTGTTGTAGAGTTAGATAACAAATATCGTGGCATTATCGGAAACGATGGTATGGCGTTTGATTACATCGCTAAGCGTGGAACATTCGATCAAAACATGCCTGTGACTTGGTATGTCGGCGTTGGTGGCTGGTATGAATGGGATGACGAGTTTGGTGTGAGAGTACCACTTGGCGTGAACTGGGATTTATCACGCGGCTGGGACCTTTATGGTCAAATACACCCAGAGCTAGATCTTTACAAAGGTGCTGACTTGCAACTTGGCGGCGCCGTTGGCATCAAGTACAGTTTCTAGAATAAAAGAAACATAAAAAAACGCCGGTAAATACCGGCGTTTTTTGTTTGGAATGCAATACTGTTATTGTTTATCCATGGCTCGCTTGATGCAAACGGCAGCGCCGCCCCAAGTGATACCTAAACCAATAACCATCATAATAATTGCGCTGATTGTCATTTTGCTGTCTCCTTGCGGTTCACTGCGTTGATCACTAGACCAAAGATAAAGAGTGCGGCGATAAGTGCCCAGCCTAAAGTTAGATCATAGCCACCGTAGCCTTCAGTAATTAGGGCGTATAGCTTGGTCGCTAAGATAATGGCGAGCATGATTGGTGTAACGAAGCGTAAGCAGATCTCGAACCATTGACCAACAGAGAAATCAGAGCGCTCGTTAACGTAATTACGTACTTCTGGCACGCGCTTCAATAGCCACGCCATCAAGACAATCTCAACCAGACCACCAACCATGATGCCAACGTTGTTTGCAAAGTGGTCTACTAGATCGAGTAGCAGCAGACCGCCATTGGTAGCAAACGCCATAGAGACAACGAAGCCAATACCAATCACAACATTTGCAGCTTTTTTACGGCTCCACTTCAGCTTGTCGATAATGGCTGAAGTTACGGCTTCCATAATTGAAATATGCGAACTTAGACCAGCAACCACCAGTGCAAAGAAGAACAGTGGACCAAGAATATATGGGGCAGGTAGTAGGTTAATTGCCGCAGGTAAAGTAACAAAAGCCAAGCCAACGCCTGCAGATACCACCTCTGTTAACGGCTTACCTTGCTCTTGAGCCATGTAACCCAATACTGAGAAGATCATGATGCCGGCTAGGATCGAGAAGCCACAGTTGATCAACACGGTCATAAACGCGTTATTCGTTATGTCCGACTTTTCTGGTAGGTAGCTAGAGTAAGCTAGCATGATGGCGAAGCCGATACTTAACGTAAAGAAGATCTGACCATATGCCGCTGCCCATACTTTCACATCCCAAATTTTGCTGAAATCGGGTTCGAACATGTAGTTCACGCCATCTAGAGCTCCTGGCAAGAAAATCATACGTCCGATTAAGAAAATCACCATCAAGAATAGGATTGGCATCATAATTTTAGATGCTCGTTCAATTCCTGATTTCACGCCTTTGGCAATAGCGGTGTAAGTAATTGCCCAAGCAATTACCATGGATAAAGCAATCTTCCATTGAATACTGCCTAAGTCTGTTGGTGAGTTGTCACCTAGCTTTAGGTATTCACTAAAGAAAAATGCGTTGGTATCGGTTCCCCAACCTTGAGTGAACGACAACCCAAAGTAAGAAATCGACCAACCGATAACAGCCACATAGTAAACGGCAATAACTGCAGCCACACCAACTTGGAACCAGCCAAGCCATTCAAATTTAGAATGAATTTTCGCTAGTGTTTTTGGTGCCGAGCCTCGGTATTTTTGTCCCATACTGAACTCAAGGATCATAAATGGAATACCGGCAGTGATCATGGCAAAAATGTAAGGAATAAAAAATGCGCCGCCACCGTTTTCATAGGCCATGTATGGGAAACGCCAAATGTTTCCCAAACCGATAGCAGACCCAACTGCTGCTAAGATGAATCCCGCCCGGGATCCCCATTGTTCTCGCTTCATATTTGACTCCTATAAGACTCCCTGAGGAATGAAGCTCTCTACGTAACACAGTAATAATTGCGCAAACAGTTGGAAGAAAGGACCGCTGTTATCCATCAGCTTTTCTATCCTTAATTCTAACTTTTTATAATTTTATAGAGCTATATTCTGGCTACTGTAAGAGAAAGTAGATTATTAATCTTAAAATTTTGATGTGTGTTTGATAAAACTGAAATATTTATCTGTTTTCACTGATCAGACTAACTTCTAATAATACTTAGCGCAATAGAATCTAAATGTTAATTCAGATGCGTTGTCTGGTTTTAATCTTGTTAAATTTGAGTTTGATTGTGGTTTTGTGTGGGTGGTTGGTTGTTTGTCTGGAATAAATAACTGGGATCTAATAATTGCTTTGGTGTTTAAGACTATTTTGATGAATTAGGGCGTACGGCTATCTTTTGTGCACCTATCTAGATGATGCTTCGTTACTTTGCCAAACAATGGTGTTTAGACGATATCCTTTATCGGCTCTGTGCAGGACTCGTTCAGCGTTCTTTGTGACGAGTCCTACAAAGGAACATGCATAAAAATTAGAAGCGGAAACTAAAACCGACATTTGATTGGAATTGGTTCATCCAATCAGTATCGAACTTAATGATACAGTTTGAGCCGTCATTAGGTAGAGTACAGGCGCCAGATGTATCGTTATCAACGACCGTTCCTAACCATCTCAGTTGGGCCGTTAATGCAAAGTTCTTTGAAAATTCATATTCCAGCCCTGCAAAAGCGCTAGCCGAAAATCCGTATTTTTTGTCTACCCAATCCACATCGGCATAAGAAGCGCCCAAACCTACACCGATATAGGTTTGCCAATTTTCTGCGACAGGATAGTACATGCTGCTTTGGAAGTGCAGATAATGTATATCTGCCGAGTTGGACAGCTTTTCAAGTTCCGTCGATTGATTGGAGTAAAACAATCCGATCCTTCCTTTTTCTAAGGGAGTCTCGACTGAAAGAGCGTAATTCACTGCGGGGTCGAGAGCGTATGTATTACCACTTTCATCCTCTACTTGGCCGCCTCCTGTATAGCCTATGTATGGCGTAACGATGATATTCGCTTGTGCATTGATAGCAGTACTCATCATCATGATTCCTACTAGCCAGCTGAGTTTTTGGTTCATGCCCTATCTCCTTATTATGACTAAGCTAATTGTGATGGGTTAGTCAAAATTGCGCGACTAAATTAAGCAAATCTTGAACATATTTCACACCGGTGTTATTAATTTGTTACATATTAAGGAGGTGTTTATGGAACACGATCTAAAATCCGCATTAATCATTGTGGTGACTGTTTTTGCAGTGCTTTTGTCATTTGGCATCATTGCTATTACAACAGCTTAAGATAACCACTTTTACCAAACGTTTTAACAAAACGGCGTGAGCCTATGATACGTAACAGCGGTATAATCACAGAAAGCCATGCAGAGCTTGATGTAAAAGTTTATGAGCACTTTAGGCATGGTAAAACTGCTTTAGTCACGCAAGGTGGAGGGCAGAGAGGGATTTTTACCGCTGGCGTTTTAGACGCCTTTTTACTTTCCAACTTCGATCCTTTCGATGAATTCTATGGCACCTCTGCCGGAGCACTTAACTTATGTTCTTACTTGTGTCGTCAACATGGCATGGGCAAAGCTTTTATTACCGAGCTGACAACGTCTCCTGAATTTTTTAATCTGTTTCGCTATATCCGAAAGCAGCAGTACTTAGGTTTAGAGTGGGCATTAGAACGGATTCAAGATTTCCCATACAAGCTTGACCTTGATTTAGGTCGCAGCGCATTGGGAAAACGAGGAGCGTTTGCTGCGGTAACGAATATAGAGACGCTATCAGATCAATATCTACCAATCTTGGATGACTCGTGGTTTAACACTATGCTAGCGACATGTGCGATTCCCAAGTTGTACCACGGACCTGTCGACGTAAATGGCAATAAATTTGTTGATGGCGGCGTGTCTGCCTCTATCCCTGTACAAGAAGCGTGGCGTCAGAATGCTCGCAACATTATTGTCATTCGCACAGAGCCGTTTTCAGAGATTGAAGCGAGAGCCCAAAGTGAAGTGGGGGATGTGCCTGTCGAATGGTATCGAGAGTCTATCAACTCAGTACAGCAATCATGGCAGCAAAAAGTGAATCAGTGGAAGCTGGATTGGGCGTCGTTCTTCCAACAAAAAATTAATGCAGCACATCAATCGAAGCTTGCAGGGAAAATGCTGTTAAATGGAGGCCGTTGGTTGTTCGGTGCCGATAACTTGTATCGTTTAAGTCATTTGATTGGTGAGAATTTTGATTCAGGTTTAGCCGACATGCTGATGATTCATTATCAAACATTTGAGCTCACTCAGGCCTTTATATCTGCTCCACCTGACGACACTTTTATTTTACAAGTTGCGCCTAAAGAGGGACTTCGTTCTTCTTCTTTGTTAAGTGACCAAGAGTCACTAGAGCATGACTATCAACTTGGGCTTCAAGCTGGGTTTAACCTAGTTCAACTCTATGACCAGCTGGATGTTGAAATTGATGGTAGAGAGAGTGCATAAACCTTCTTACGTTCACGATGTGCGCAATATACAAAGCATATAAATAAGGCTCCATTTTCGGAGCCTTATTTGCGGGTTCTTGTGGTTAACTCCGGTTAGGTATAACTACTACGCTTGTAGAATGCGCATGCAGTTGGTTGAGCCAACAACATCCATTACATCGCCTTGAGTAATAATGACTAAATCACCTTTGTGCAAGAACCCTTGCTCTTTAAGGCTAGTAATAGCTGCTTGAGCCGTTGGTAAACCCGCATCACTTTTTGACTCGAAATATACAGGTGTCACGCCTCGGTATAATGCTGCTCGATTTAGTGTCGATTCATTCCGTGATAAGGCAAATATTGGCAAGCCAGAGCTTAAGCGAGACATCATCAACGCAGTCCTGCCGGACTCAGTTAACGAGATCATCGCTTTAATTCCTTCCATGTGATTCGCAGAGTACATGGTTGCCATTGCGATGGTTTCTTCAGCGGTTTCGAAGGTTCTATCTAAGCGATAGGTTGATAGACTTGCCTCCGACATTTTTTCTGCCCCCACACATACTTCGGCCATGGATTTGACCGTTTCTACAGGATATTTACCTGCAGCAGTCTCTCCAGACAGCATCACCGCGTCAGTGCCGTCTAGAACCGCATTGGCTACATCCATCACTTCAGCACGCGTTGGCATTGGGCTAGTAATCATGGATTCCATCATTTGTGTCGCAGTAATCACGATACGGTTTAAACTGCGTGCGCGGCGAATCAGTTTTTTCTGGACACCAATGAGCTCAGGGTCACCGATTTCTACACCAAGGTCACCACGTGCAACCATCACTACATCGGATGCGAGAATAATGTCGTCAATAGACTCATTGGTCGCGACGGTTTCTGCTCGTTCGACTTTAGCCACTAACATGGCTTCAAGGCCTGCATCTCTGGCTAAGCGTCGAGCGTAATGCATGTCTTCGCCGTTACGCGGGAATGAAATAGCAAGGTAGTCTACTTGAATTGCTGCGGCGGTAAGAATGTCGGCTTTATCTTTCTCTGTGAGCGCATCCGCTGACAATCCGCCGCCTTTTTTGTTGATCCCTTTATTGTTGGACAGTGGGCCACCGACAATCACACGGGTATGAACTTTATTACCCTCTACTGTAGTAACTTGCAGCTGAACGCGTCCATCATCGAGTAATAAAATGTCATTTGGTGAAACATCTTGCGGTAGTTCTTTATAATCTAACCCTACAGATTCTTGATTGCCTTCACCTTTTGGTAAATCACTATCTAATGTGAATTTATCGCCCACATTCAAAATGACTTGGCCGTCTTTAAACGTTGATACACGGATTTTAGGGCCTTGTAAGTCACCAAGAATTGCAACCTGACGCCCAAGTCTTGCTGCAATGGTACGGACTTTGTTCGCACGTTGAATGTGGTCTTCACTGGTTCCATGTGAAAAATTCATACGGACAACGTTTGCACCGGCTTTGATGATCTCCTCAAGTATATTGTCCTTATCCGTTGAAGGACCCAGCGTAGTGACAATTTTTGTTCGTCTTAATTTGGAAGTCATAGATTCTCCGATGAATGTGTGTGTAAAGGTAACTTGAACTCTATCCTTACTTTACGCAATCGCTCTCAAGGTTAGCCTCGTTGCTGAGCCCACACCTTAAAGCTACTTGAATATAAGTATATGCACAGAATGTTTACATTAAGAGTAACCCCGGTAAAACAGACAGATATTCGACAGGCAATGGCCTTATTGATAAAAATGCGCTGCTTTAAAGGCACTACTTCATAATTTAGTGAATAAAAATAAGTTATTTTTCAAACAATTTAACAGGAGTAGATTCTTCGTTATTTGATTGAATACACAAACAAACAGGTTTATACGTGATGCTTGTCACGGGGATTTATTAATTCACTTCACAATTAGTTCGCAAAGTAAAAAAATTGTCCCGTTATAGAATTTCGGAGTGCAAGATGTACATGGCTCAACCGGGCCATATTGATCATATCAAACAGGTCAATGCTGGTCGTGTATATAAACTAATTGACCTAAAAGGTCCTATTTCTCGAATTGATTTGTCCAAGCAGAGTGAGCTTGCTCCTGCTAGTATCACCAAAATCACTCGAGAATTAATTGAAGCGCACTTGATTCATGAAACGACAGTACAAGAAGCGACGAGTCGTGGTCGACCTGCTGTCGGTTTGCAGGTCAATAATGAAGGCTGGCAATTTTTGTCAATGCGTTTGGGGCGGGGTTATTTAACCATTGCTTTGCATGAGTTAGGCGGTGATGTACTGATCGATACTAAAATCGAGATACACGAGCTTGACCAAGACGATGTGCTTGAGCGCCTGCTTTACGAAATTGATGAATTTTTTCAGACTTACGCGGATCAACTGGATCGGGTTACCAGTATTGCCCTTACACTGCCTGGTCTCGTGAACTCAGAGCAAGGTGTCGTTTTGCAGATGCCTCATTACAATGTCGAAAATCTTGCTCTTGGACCAGAGATATACAAAGCAACAGGCTTGCCAGTTTTCATTGCCAATGACACGCGAGCTTGGGCATTAGCAGAAAAGCTTTTTGGTCATTCTCAAGATAATGACAACTCCGTTCTTATCTCTATCCACCACGGTTTAGGTGCGGGCATCATTCTGGATGGGCGCGTTTTGCAAGGCCGTCACGGTAACATTGGTGAACTCGGGCATATTCAAATTGACCCAAATGGAAAACGTTGTCATTGCGGCAATATTGGCTGTTTGGAAACCGTTGCCAGTTCTCAGGCAATTCGTGAAGAAGTCGTAAGACGAATCGCTGATGGCGAAGACTCTATTCTTGCTAAACAAGAAGAAATGAGTATTGAGAGCATTTGTGAAGCCGCTGCAAACGGTGATCCTTTGGCCGTCGATGTGATTGAAAAACTTGGAGGCTACTTAGGCTCTGCAATTGCTATTGTGATCAACTTATTTAACCCTGAGAAAATCTTGATCGGTGGTGTGATTAACCAAGCAAAAGATGTGCTTTATCCTGCGGTTCGTCGCTGTATCGAAGAGCAGAGTTTACCTGTTTATCACCAAGATCTTGAGCTGGTGGAGTCTCGTTTCTATAAGCAAGCCACAATGCCTGGTGCCGCGTTGATTAAGCAAGCGTTGTACGATGGTCAACTATTGATGAAGGTTGTGGAAGGTTAAGTACTTTTTAACATGATGATGTGCCTGGCTGTTGAGACTGCATTTGTAGGTGATTTAGGGTGAGACTTAACGGCTCACCCTTTTTGATCGCCTATTACTAGAAAGGGAATTTGAGTTATGTTGCATTGCTATATCTGCGCCATTCATGTAATTTCCTAAAAAGCTCAAGTAAATAAACAAAATGGCTTTCAATGTGCTGCGTGACTTTGCGTCTGATGCAAAGAGAAGTAATACGCTAAAACTGTTGTACTTTAAAGCTGTGCTCGAAAAGCCAAATATTTTAAGGTTATTTGGTTATATAACCTTGCTGTGTCTGTACTGATTTCGAGTAAAATAAGAATTATCCATAATTTAGGTAGTAGTATGTCCGGAGTGTTAAATACGGTTGACCAGCGTACAAACTTGGTTGGTGAAAATCGACTAGAGCTTCTGCTGTTCACTTTAAATAGTCGCCAATTATTTGCGATTAATGTGTTCAAAGTGAAAGAGGTCATCAAGCTTCCGCCGTTAACCAAGCTCCCAGGATCGCACTACAATATTCGTGGGGTTGCTTCTCTACGAGGTGAAGCGGTACCAGTGATTGATTTACGAGGCGCAATTGGTTTTCCTGCTTTACGTGGTGAAGCGGAAGAAGAAAATTTGATCGTGACAGAGTACAACCGCACGGTGCAGGGCTTCTTAGTCGGTCCGGTTAAAAACATTATTAATACGGCATGGACTGAAATTCAGCCGCCTCCTTCCACGTCTGGTCGCTCGAATTACCTCACGGCTATCACGCAAATCAAAGAGGGGGATGCCTCTCAAATTGTCGAAATTATTGACGTTGAAAAAGTTTTAGCAGAGATCGTGCATTACGACGTGACTATCTCGGAGGACATTCTCGATCAAGAATTGGCCCAAGCAATGGTCGGGCGTAATGTTCTGATTGTGGATGATTCCTCTACAGCTCGTAATCAAGTTCGCGATACGCTTTCTCAATTAGGTATGAATATCATCGAGTGCCGTGACGGGCTAGAAGCGTTAACGGTTTTAAAACGTTGGTGTGATGAAGGTAAAGATGTAGAAAAAGAGCTATTGATGATGATTACGGATGCTGAAATGCCTGAAATGGACGGTTATAAACTGACCCATGAAGTGCGCCAAGATCCACGTATGTCTAAGTTGTTTATCACATTGAACACTTCTCTGAGCGGTAGTTTTAATGAAGCCATGGTACAAAAAGTAGGTTGTGATCGTTTTATCTCTAAATTCCAACCAGATCTGTTGGTTGAAGTTGCTCAAGACCGGTTACGCCAGATGCTTTCTAAAAGTGCATGATTAGATCTAGTGAAATCAGAGGGAGCGCACCTCTCTCTGATTTTTAACATTTCTCTCCTTAATTCCTCTGTACTAATGGAAATCCCGAGATTTACTTTGTAGATTGTTCAAGTAGTGCGTGCAATCAATCAACTTACCAGCAATGACGTGCGTGACTTCTCCCTCTCTTTCAAGAATGCCTTTCACCATTAATACTTTAGCGCCTAAATACGCTTGCTTTTGGGCTCGTGCTGTAGCTTGCCAAACGACCACATTAATGTTGCCCGTGTCATCTTCTAACGTAAAAAATGTCACGCCAGCGGCGGTGCCTGGAGATTGTCTTCCTGTTACCACACCTACCACTGTGACCAGTGACTTATGCGGTTTCTCTGTCAGTTGCCTCATGCGGGTAAAGTGAGGGAGTTTGCCCGTTTCTTCTAATAATTTAATTGGATGGCGGCTAAGAGATAGTCCCGTGCTTGCGTAATCCTCAATTAAATTTTCATATTCAGAGGGTTGAGTCTGGTAGCTAACATTGGGTTCTTCGACCTTGTGAAACAATGGTAGGTCAGATAAGGAATCCATTGCTGCCCAGCGAGCGTTATAACGATTTCCCGATAAGGCCTGAAATGCATTGGCTGAAGCCAATAATTCAATGTCACTTCGGCTTCTTAATATCTGCTTTACTTCTTGAATCGATCGGTAACCATTAAGTGGTTTGCGCTCAATAAGCCTTTGTGCGCTTTCTGCGTTAAAGCCTTTCACCAAGCGAAAACCAAGTTGCACGCCGAGCCTGCCATTCGGACGTGAGACGAGATGATGTTGATATTTTGAATGATTGACGCACACCGGCAATACTTCGACGCCATGTCGGCGAGCATCTTGTACTAATTGCGATGGGCTATAAAATCCCATTGGTTGGCTGTTCAATAATGCAGTGTAAAATTCGGCTGGGTAATAATATTTTAACCATGCAGAACAATATGCCAGCACTGCGAAAGACGCTGAATGACTTTCAGGGAAGCCGTACTCACCAAAGCCGCAAATCTGATCGAAAATGCGCTCAGCAAACGCTAAGTCATAACCTCTCTCTTGCATACCATTGATCAGTTTTGGTCTGAATTTAGCGAGATCGCCATTCTTTTTCCATGATGCCATCGCTCGACGGAGTTGATCGGCCTCGCCGCCGCTAAACCCTGCGGCTACCATGGCTAGCTTGATGACTTGCTCTTGGAAAATAGGGACGCCCATAGTCCGCTCCAGAACGCTTTTTACTTCTTCCGATGGATAACTGACAGGCTCTTTGTGATCTCGTCGTTTTAAAAAAGGATGCACCATATCACCCTGAATAGGGCCTGGACGAACAATTGCAATTTGAATCACTAAGTCGTAATAACAAGCAGGCTTTAGGCGAGGAAGCATGCTCATTTGTGCACGAGATTCAATTTGGAATACGCCTATCGTGTCGGCTTTTTGGATCATGCGGTACACGTGTGGATCATCTTGTCGGCGAGTGATCTCGGAAATCGAGAGGGATCGCTGGTGATGTTTCTCGACCAGTTGAAAGCACTTTTTGATGGCGTTTAACATGCCGAGTGCGAGTACATCGACTTTTAGTAGCTTCAAGCTTTCTAAATCGTCTTTATCCCATTGAATGATAGTGCGATCTTCCATCGAGGCATTTTCAACAGGTACCAACTCATATAAAGGGCCAGATGAAATTACAAAGCCACCTACGTGCTGAGATAAATGGCGTGGGAAGCCAATGATCTCGTTGACCAATTGGATAAACTGCTGCCCTTTGAGAGATTCTGGTTGTAAGCCAAGTTCAATAATTTGAGCTTGCCAGCCTTGGCTGCGATCTCGGCGATTAACGTTCTTAATGAAAAAATCTAATTGGGTCTCTTCAATCCCTAGTGCTTTACCGACTTCACGCACGGCACTTTTAAAGCGATAGCTGATCACTGTTGCAGCAAGTGCTGCACGCTCACGACCATATTTTTTGTAAATATACTGGATAACTTCTTCACGGCGCTCGTGTTCAAAGTCCACATCAATATCCGGCGGTTCCTTACGTTCTTTACTGATAAATCGTTCGAATAAGACAGCGATTTGTCGAGGATCGACGGCGGTAATTTCCAGGCAATAACACACTACAGAGTTTGCAGCGGAACCTCGCCCTTGGTAAAGAATACCTTGCTGTTTCGCAAACATTACGATGTCGTGAATAGTAAGGAAGTAGTAGTGGTATTTAAGCTCTTGAATAAGCGCCAGTTCATTCTCGATGGTTTGATTGACTTCTGCTGGCACGCCTTCAGGAAAACGCAGCTTTTTACCACGTTCGACCAACATACGTAAGTAAGAGTCGGGTGTATAACCATCTGGGATCAGCTCGGTAGGATATTCGTATTTTAAATCGGAGAGCTTAAACTCGCATAAATCGGCGATGTAAGTACTTTCTTCCAGCCATTCTGGTTTGTAAATCCGAATCAACTTTTTAAAAGGACGAAGCGCTCGCTCAGTATTCGAAATACGGTCAAAACCGAGTTTATCGACGCTACACCCATGTTTTATAGCAGTAAGTACATGCTGTAATGGCAAGCGTTCAACGTCATGCATGAGAACGCCTCCGCAGGCAGTTATAGGTAATTGAAATTCATGTGCTAACTGCTCGCAGTGCGCAATGTACTCAGTATCGTTGTTACTCAAATGGCGCTGAATCGCTACCCACAAACGATTAGCGTGGTGTTGATTGAGCCAGCGCCCCCAATAGTGATCACTCTCTTGATGTGTGGGCAGCCACAATACCAAACAATGTCGAACCGACATCAAATCCCATTCGAACAGTTGATAGTTGCCTTTTTCACTGCGTCTCCTTGCGTTTGTGATGATACGACACAACTCGGCATAAGCCTTGCGACAAGGGCAAAGCAGTACGATTTGGCATTCATCATTTAACCAAAACATACTTCCAACGATTTGTTTGATATCGAGTTTATGTTGTTCGATGGTCGTATGGGCTTTGACAACGCCCGCGACTGAACATTCATCCGTTATAGCTAGAGCTTGATAGCGATAGAAAGCAGCTTGGAGTACCAGCTCTTCTGCATGAGAAGCCCCAGTCAAAAAAGAGAAGTTAGACTGACAAAATAGTTCCGCGTAACTCATAATGACCCAACAAAAATAACTGTCGATTTAACAAAAATAGCCATGAAGAAACCAGTGCTTGTGCTGATCGCGAAATATCCATAACCAGCGGCCTTGCTTGGTGTGTGCAATGTAGTAATCACGCATGATCTCATCACCATCCCACCACCCAGAAACTATTCGCTCAGGTCCGTGGACCAAAGAAACTTGCTCTTGCAATACAATGGGAGTCGGTAATTGCATTGCTGGGCGTAGTATGGATGGTATGGCGTGCCCCTTTTCATCCGGAGCATCAGCAGGGCGATACTGACTGGCCTTTTCTGGTCTAGGATCGCAAGCAATATTGGGTTTTAAAACGGCACTTTTTCCCAATTTAGCTTGCAGTAAAGAGAGCAGCTCTAAAGCATTCATGTTTCCTTTCTGCCCAGCAAAGAGATCGCGTGATGCACTAAGAGGCTCACCTTGACGGATGACTTTTAACGTTAGCCCTGTGACTGGGCCATTAAGCGAGAGTGATTCTAAGCTTAAACTCGCTAACTGTTGCCAACGTTGACATAGGTAATCACCTTGCGCAGAAGTGAGTTGAAGGTGTTGCTCTTGTTTCTCACGCTGGTGGAGTGTTAAACACAGTTCAAAAGCGACCTTATCTCTTAATTTTAGAAAGGTTTCGAGTTGACGAAGTAATTTGGTCAACGGCTTTTTAATCCACTGAACGTTTTCGATCTCAAACAAGAGCTCTAAATAAACTTGGAAGGATTCGGTAGGGTGATAAAAGTCGACAGGGTGTTTAAACTGCCCAGTCAGTCGACCAACGTAGTTCACCAAATCGATATCAAAGCGTCGTGCGATGTCTTGCAATGGCAGTTCAAGCAGGTTTTGCAATGTGGTGACGCCTACACGTTGTAACTTCTCTACGGTAGCGTTTGATAAATCTGTCAGTTTTAACGGTAGTGGTGATAAAGCTTTTTGTATGGCAGATTTGTCTTCACTGATGACGTTCGCTCCTGATATTGCCATCAATTTGGCAGCAAAAGGCGAAAAACCACATCCGAATTGAAAACTCAGTTTCAGCTCCGATAAGTGAGCTCTGACTTTATTCCAATAGTTTTCAAGCCCTTCATACAGAGCGAGCATTGGAGTAGCACGCAGCAAAATACCTTGGTTTGGCATCAACACAACGTCAGATGTGATCAAATACAGCCATTGAGCAATTTCTTGTAACTTGCTCAATTCGGTGTGCGGATGATAAGGATGCACTTGTAAATCTCGACACAAGGACGCAGCACTGCCTAGGCCCATACCAGGCTTAATGCCTTGTTGTTCGGCAATCTCGTTGTATTGAAGAATCTGGCAACGTTGGCTTTCGACAATCACCACGGGTTGTTCTTGGTTATCACCAAAGAGTGCGTCTAGCTGCAGGCGAGGGAAGTGCAAGTAAATCCACAGAGCCATATCACTAACCTTGGTTCGCCAGTGGGAAATTGACCACAGTCGAGTGCACAGTTTCAGATGATGGTTTCACCAGTTGCGGGTAATGGTGTTGGAAGCCGATACTAACGCTACCTCTATTCCAGCCTCCTTTCCTTTTCAGCACTTCAACATTAATCCCTTGCTCGTCGCCTTTCAGTTTTAAACTGAGTGACACAGGCAAAGACAAGCGGTTGATAGTATCTGTTTTAAGCATAAAGAGAGGGCAACTCCCTTGTTCACTTGCTACCTGTAAGCGTTTCACTTGATGTATTTCAAGCTCTTCTTGCCATAACAAAACATTACTGCATACCCCACTTTTCAGACATTGCTCTGCAGCCCAAAGAGCATCTTTGGGGTGAGTTGGAGTAACAACCCACACTTGGTTTATATCCAACCCGATGTAGTGTAAAAACAGAGAATTCACTAGCGCAGGTGGTTGAATAAATGCGGTCATACCATTGGTCTGAGTGGCTTTTAAATAGGGAGCGAGCAAACGCAATTCACCAATACTACCAATAGATTCCATCTCCACTACGCCATGAGGTGGAAAGCCTCCGCCGAGCAAATCATCTAATTCAGAAAAACCGGAACTAGTCTGCAACTGCTGAGGATCTGCTTTCGTTAAATTTGCTTGCCAAACAAGGTGTTGGCTTTTTAAGTTCTGAATAATATCTTGCATAATAAATACCTGTATATATGTACAGTATATTTCTGTGGGAGAAAGTCGCAAGATTTTTATGAAGAGAGAAATGAAAAAAGGCAGCGTTTGCTGCCTTTTCAATCGATTATGTGAGGTAACCTGAATGAGTTATTTACGCTTCGGTTGAGCGTCGATGCACTGACCGTTCACATCGGTAACCGCAGGATCCATTAAGTGCAAATATAGCGGCATGATATCCAGTGGCGTTTTGAGAGTATTCGCATCTTCACCCGGATATGCTTTTTCACGCATGCGAGTACGAGTGGCACCAGGGTTAATTGCGTTAACGCGGATCGGTGTATCACTCAGCTCGTCAGCTAAAACTTGCATCATGCCTTCTACGGCAAATTTAGAGATAGCGTATGGCCCCCAGAATGCGCGGCCAGAGTGGCCGACGGTTGAAGAGGTAAAGATAATACGCCCAGCTTCTGATTTACGCATCACAGGCAGTAATGCTTGAGTCATTAGCACTTCGGCTTTCACGTTGATCTGCATGATATCGTCGAAGTCTTCCTCTTTGATTTGATCAAATGGACACAGCGAACTCAAGACACCTGCGTTGTGTAATAGACCATCCAAGCGACCAAACTGTCCTTCGATTGTCTCTGCCATATCAATGTAATTCTGCTGAGTTGCACCCTTGAGATCCAATGGAATGATAGCAGCTTGTGGATAGCCAGCAGCTTCAATCTCATCATAGATAGATTCAAGGTTTTGCACATTTCTACCCAAGAGAATAACAGTTGCACCGTGCTCGGCATAAGAAAGCGCGGCTTGACGGCCGATGCCATTACCAGCGCCAGTAACAAGAATGACTTTACCTTTTAGAGCATCAGCTGAAACGGAGTAGTTCACGGCGATAAATCCTTATTATTGTAAGAGGGTCCATGATAGTTAATTGACGCTAAAAAACGCCTGTTTCTCAATGGAAAATCTTGGTAATCGTGACAAGATGGTTACAATACACCAATTCATGTGTTATACCAATTCCAGAACTTTCGTTAGGTATGCTATCAATCAGAACAAGTGGTTACAAACCGCGCTGCCTTCTCGCTGATGTTTCTGCGTAACATACTAACGTCATCTGAAATGAGATAAAGGAGCTCTCGTTGGAATTTTTATTAGATTATGGTCTGTTTCTGGCCAAAATTATCACGGTGGTTGCTGCGATAATTGTTCTGCTCATTATTGCAAAATCGGCTGGTGGCAAATCGGGTGCGGCGAAAGGGGAGTTAGAGATTACCAACCTTTCAGAGCAACACAAACAATCTGTTGAGCAGTTAGAGCATCATTTGCATGACGATGCTTTCATCAAGGCTCGAGATAAAGCCGTCAAGAAAGAAGAAAAAGAGAAGAACAAATCTCGCGAGAAAGAAATCAAACAAGCGAGCAAAGACGGTTCATTAGATAGCAAGCGTGAACCACACCTATTTGTTCTTGATTTCAACGGTAGCATAGACGCAAAAGAAGTCGCGTCTCTACGTGAAGAAATCACCGCTATTTTGGCTGTCGCACGTGAAGGTGATGAAGTGTTACTTCGCTTAGAGTCTGGCGGTGGTATGGTTCATGGTTACGGCCTTGCCTCTTCTCAACTGGACCGAATCAAAGCTGCGGGTCTTCCTCTGACCATCTCTGTTGACAAAGTTGCGGCAAGTGGCGGTTACATGATGGCATGTGTAGCAGATAAAATTGTTTCTGCACCATTTGCAATTGTGGGTTCTATTGGCGTTATCGCACAGATTCCTAACTTCAACAAACTGTTGAAGAAACATGACATTGAGTACGAACAACTAACAGCGGGTGAATATAAACGCACGCTAACGATGTTCGGTGAGAATACCGATAAAGCGCGCGATAAGTTTAAGCAAGAACTTGAAGAAACACATGTCTTGTTTAAAGACTTCATCCGTGAGCGTCGTCCTAGTTTGGACCTAGACAAAGTAGCCACTGGTGAGCACTGGTTCGGCACACAAGCGAAAGAGCTTGGTTTGGTGGATGACATTAGTACATCTGATGATATCGTTGTTGCGGCATGCAAAGATAAAACTGTACTTTCTGTGCATTATGTACAAAAGAAAAAACTGGCCGACAAGCTAGCAGGTGTGGCGGGTAAAGTCGCTGATAGTGTGATTTTAAAGTTAGCTGAGCGTGGTCAAAAGCCGATTGTTTAATCGAGCTTAAGTTCATGACATTTAAAACGGCGAGGGCGGAAGCTCTCGCCGTTTTTGTTGAACTTTATGTTTATTGATGAATCCAATTACGCATTAGGTGTAATGCTTTACACGACATTTTTCCTCGCTCCAAAGACTGATTACCCGTATAATGTGCGCCTCGAAAACCGAGCAAATTGCTGAAAAGAAACTATTGGTGGAGAAGAACATGTCCTCTCAAACTCCGGTTGTAACCGTAGATGGACCTAGTGGTGCAGGTAAAGGCACTTTATGTATGTTGCTGGCGAAAAAGTTGGGTTTCCAACTCTTAGATTCTGGCGCAATTTATCGTGTACTTGCACTCGCTGCGATTCACCACGGTGTCGACACCGAGTCAGAAGATGCTCTTGTCCCACTAGCAACACACCTAGACGTTCAATTTATCGCGGAAGGTGACTTAGTTAAGGTCATTCTAGAAGGCGAAGATGTGTCAGGGGAGCTTCGTAAAGAAGAAACGGGTATGGCAGCATCTAAAGTTGCGGCTTTGCCACGTGTTCGTGAAGCATTACTACGTCGTCAGCGTGCATTTGAGACCGCTCCGGGTCTGGTTGCTGATGGTCGTGATATGGGCACAATTGTATTCCCGAGTGCGCAAGCAAAAATCTTCCTTGATGCGAGTGCTGAAGAGCGTGCAAATCGACGCCTTAAACAGTTGCAAGAGAAAGGGTTAGATGTTAGATTTGCTGACCTTTTAAGCGAGATCCAAGAGCGTGACGACCGAGATCGTAACCGCCCAGTGGCGCCATTACGCCCTGCTGAGGATGCGCTTGTGCTAGATTCTACGTCGATGACTATCGACGAAGTAGTAGAAAAGGCACTACAATATATCGAATCGAAGCTAGCTGAGTAATAATACTCGACTAGGCTAAGAGCGTTGGTCGCAAGGATGATGACTGGCGAATTTAATAACCCCATGCGGTAGGATACCCGTGGAAGTTTAATTTATTGAAGATTAATTAAATGACTGAATCTTTTGCTCAACTCTTTGAAGAGTTTCTAAACGAAACAGAATTCCAACAAGGCAGCATCGTTAAAGGTACTGTAGTAGCTATCGAGAACGGTTTCGTTCTTGTTGACGCTGGTCTTAAGTCTGAATCTGCTATCCCTGCTGAACAGTTCAAGAACGCTGCTGGCGAACTTGAAGTTGAAGTTGGCGCTGAAGTAGACGTAGCTCTAGACGCTGTTGAAGATGGTTTCGGTGAAACTCAACTTTCTCGTGAGAAAGCTAAGCGTCACGAAGCTTGGATCGTACTTGAGAAAGCTTACGAAGAAGCTGAAACTGTTGTTGGTATCATCAACGGTAAAGTTAAAGGCGGTTTCACTGTTGAACTAAACGGTATCCGTGCTTTCCTTCCTGGCTCTCTAGTAGACGTACGTCCAATCCGCGACACTGCTCACCTAGAAAACAAAGAGCTAGAGTTCAAAGTTATCAAACTTGACCAAAAACGTAACAACGTAGTTGTTTCACGTCGTGCAGTTATCGAATCAGAGAACAGCGTTGAGCGTGACGAGCTTCTAGAAACTCTACAAGAAGGTTCTGAAGTTAAAGGTATCGTTAAGAACCTTACTGACTACGGTGCGTTCGTTGACCTAGGTGGCGTTGACGGTCTTCTACATATCACTGATATGGCTTGGAAGCGCGTTAAGCACCCATCTGAAATCGTTAACGTTGGTGACGAGATCCAAGTTAAAGTTCTTAAGTTCGACCGTGAGCGTACTCGCGTATCACTAGGTCTTAAGCAACTAGGCGAAGATCCATGGGTAGCAATCGCTAAGCGTTACCCAGAAGGTCACAAACTAACTGGTCGCGTAACTAACCTAACTGACTACGGCTGCTTCGTTGAAATCGAAGAAGGCGTTGAAGGTCTAGTTCACGTTTCAGAAATGGATTGGACTAACAAGAACATCCACCCTTCTAAAGTTGTTAATGTTGGCGACGAAGTTGAGGTTATGGTTCTTGAAATCGACGAAGAACGTCGTCGTATCTCTCTAGGTCTGAAACAGTGTAAAGCTAACCCATGGCAGTCATTCGCTGAAGCACAAGCTAAAGGCGACAAAGTTACTGGTAAGATCAAGTCTATCACTGACTTCGGTATCTTCATCGGTCTAGAAGGCGGCATCGACGGTCTAGTTCACCTATCTGACATTTCTTGGAATGTTGCTGGCGAAGAAGCTGTACGTGAGTACAAGAAAGGCGACGAGATCTCTGCAGTTGTTCTAGCAGTAGACGCTGAGCGTGAGCGCATCTCTCTAGGCATCAAGCAAATGGAAAATGACCCATTCAATGCTTACGTTGCTGACAACAAGAAAGGTGTTCTAGTTAACGCTACTGTAACTGCTGTTGACGCTAAAGGCGCTACTGTTGAAATCGCAGAAGGCGTTGAAGGTTACATCCGTGCTTCTGAAGTATCACGCGATCGCGTAGAAGATGCTTCTCTAATCCTAAGCGCTGGTGATGTTGTTGAAGCGAAGTTCACAGGTGTAGACCGTAAGAACCGCGTAATCAACCTATCTATCAAAGCTAAAGACGAAGCTGACGAGCAAGAAGCAATGGCATCTATCAACAAGCAAGATGACAATGCATTCGGTAACGCAATGGCTGACGCTTTCAAAGCTGCTAAAGGCGAATAATATACTCGCTTAAGCAAAAAAGGAGCCGCAAGGCTCCTTTTTTATATTTGGTCATATTTAAGTAGTAATACTAATGACAGTAAACTATCTTAATAAAAGGCATTTCTTCATTGCGCATTTTGCATAAAATTTGTCTAGAATTGTCAGCAAGTGTTTGTTGGAATTAGTATTACTTACTATAATAAGTGATAAAGATACTCAAAGAGGGCAACTATGACTAAGTCTGAACTGATTGAAAGACTCTGCGCTGAGCAAACACACTTATCAGCGAAAGAGGTAGAGGATGCTGTAAAAGATATTTTAGAGCACATGGCCTCTACACTAGAGAGCGGTGACCGTATCGAGATCCGTGGCTTTGGTAGTTTTTCTCTTCATTACCGCGAGCCTCGCGTAGGTCGTAACCCTAAAACGGGCGATAAAGTGGAATTGGAAGGTAAATACGTTCCACATTTCAAACCTGGTAAAGAACTTCGTGAGCGTGTAAATATTGGTTAATGCACTCTTATTAGTTTGAAAAAAGCGGCATACGTTTGTGTATGCCGCTTTTTTGTAATGTATCCAAGTTAGTCATACATCCAAGATCGTTTACTAATCTAATTGTGGATTCAGCTGTTTTCTATACCCAAATAACTTTAACTTCTAAGCATGTCTACAAACTAAGCATCTTGAGGTTACTTGGGTATAGATTATTGCTAATATACGTAGTCTGAAGAAGCATTTTCCTGCATAATCTTACCGACTTACTCCTAGAAGGGTGATGTAACATGAAAATTATAAAAATCGTTGCTGTTTTAGCTCTCTTTTTAATTGCATTGGCGTTAGGTTCCCAAAACCAAGAGCTCGTGACTTTTAACTATCTTCTAGCAAAAGGAGAGTTCCACTTATCTACGCTATTAGGTGTAGTATTTGTGGTTGGCTTTGCTTTAGCGTGGGTTACCTTTGGTAGCATCCAACTGAAAACTCAGCTACAGGTCCGTCGTTTAAAGAAAAAACTGAAAAAGTACGAACCAACTGAATCAAACAACGCTGCTGATAAGCCAGCCATTGAAAAACAGGCATAAGGATAAGGCTTAACTTTAATGCTTGAACTACTCTTCTTGTTGTTGCCTATAGCTGCTGCGTATGGCTGGTATATGGGGCATCGCAGCGCTCAGCAAGACAAGCAGAAGCAATCTCATCAAATCTCTCGTCAGTATATGACGGGTCTTAATCTGTTGCTCTCTGACCAATCAGATAAGGCTGTCGATCACTTTATTGAATTGCTCCAAGTTGATAACGAGACCATCGATACTCACCTTGCGTTGGGTAACCTGTTCCGGTCTCGTGGTGAAGTCGACCGCGCAATCAGAATTCACCAAAATCTTATTTCTCGTTCAGGCTTAACACTGGACCAAAAGAACCTCGCCCTTCAACAGTTAGCGAAAGACTACATGGTCTCAGGTTTTCTTGATCGTGCAGAGAAAATCTTCGAACAGTTAGTCGAAGAGCCAGATTACAAAGAGGCGGCTCTTCAACAATTAGTGACCATTTATCAGCAAACACGAGAATGGGAAAAGGCGATTTATTACGCGAACCAATTGGCTAAGTTAGGTAATAAACGCTCAAGGATGCGTGCAAATATTGCCCATTTTTGGTGTGAAATAGCCATGCTCGACCAAGCTGATGGGAATACTAATAAGGCAATACAGCATTTTAAAAAAGCGTTAGCGGAAGACCCGAAGTGTGTTCGAGCAAGTATTGCTTTGGGACGAATTTATCTAGAGTCTGAAGACTATAAGCACACCATCAAATATCTGACAGGGGTACTTGAGCAAGATAAAGACTTTATCAGTGATGTCTTGCCAACTATTGCAGAATGCTATCATCATCTGGGTCAGGAAGATGAACTTGTCGAGTTTCTGCGAGCTTGTATTGATAAGAAAGCTGGCGTATCAGCCGAGTTGATGTTGGCTCAATTAGTTGCTCATCACGAGAACGTTGGGGCTGCTCAAGAGTTACTGACGAAACAATTGCTGAAAAACCCAACCATGAAGGGCTTCTACCGTTTAATTGACTACCACATTGCAGAAGCAGAAGATGGTCGAGCGAAAGACAGCCTATCAACACTACAAGCGATGGTGGGTGAACAGTTAAAAGTGAAACCACATTACCGATGCCGGAAGTGTGGATTTTCTACCCATTCCCTTTATTGGCATTGTCCGTCCTGTAAAGGATGGGGGACGATCAAGCCAATCCGCGGATTGGATGGTGAATAATTCTTAATGCAGCTGGCAGAGTTTCTGTCCGCTGCATTTTTTTAACTTTTTATTTAATAAGAACCAAAACAGTTAGGAGATGAAATGATCGACCAAAAAGTTATTGTCGCACTGGATTATGATAACCAAGCAGATGCACTTGCGTTTGTAGATAGAATTGATCCTGCGTCATGCCGACTAAAAGTTGGCAAGGAGATGTTTACGCTATTTGGTCCTGATTTTGTACGTGAACTCCATAAACGTGGTTTCTCGGTATTCCTAGATTTAAAATTTCACGATATTCCAAACACCTGTTCGAAAGCAGTTCGCGCTGCGGCTGAAATGGGTGTATGGATGGTGAACGTACACGCGAGCGGTGGTGAGCGTATGATGACGGCATCACGTGAAATTCTTGAGCCATATGGTAAAGATCGTCCACTTCTTATCGGTGTAACGGTACTAACCAGTATGGAACAAAGTGATTTAGCTGGTATTGGTTTGAATGTTGCGCCTCAGGAGCAAGTGATTCGTCTAGCAACCTTGACCAAAAACGCGGGCTTAGATGGTGTCGTATGTTCAGCGCAAGAGTCCTCACTACTGAAGAGCGAACTAGGCCAAGAATTTAAATTAGTGACCCCTGGTATTCGACCTGCTGGTTCAGAACAAGGTGACCAACGCCGTATCATGACGCCAGTAGACGCTATCCAATCAGGTTCAGATTATCTTGTGATTGGTCGCCCTATCACTCAAGCGTCAAATCCTGCAGAAGTGCTGAAGTCGATCAATGAGAGCTTATCTAAAATGTAAGCACTGTCTCGATTGTATGGAGAAAAGTGAGGCTAAGATGCCTCACTTTTTATATCGAATGAAAATACTGATCGCGGTAAACAACCATTCCTTTTAACCAGCTATGTCTGATCATTTACTCGCTGTAACTGGTATATCGGGGCCAATTGAGATAAAGGTTCTGCGGTTTATTCTGAGTAAAGTAGGGCTTGGTACTATGCTGATCACACTTTTGTAACATAACTCACTGTGATGCCTCGAAAATGCAATCATGTGTTATTGATGGCTTGCGTTACAAATATCTAAAGAATACTATGGCGAAGATGCATTCACTGCGTTGTAAGGTCTAGGATGACCTAGTGAAACTCTTTGAAATTAATATAGAAGCTGGCAGGACGTCACTTCATATTACGTTCCTATTATTTCCTATCTGCGTATTTTAAATCGCAGCTTTCTGTGAGCTTTCACACGCTGTCTTCCTTGTTACGACCTTAGTGCGCAAACACAACAAGGAAGAAACATGACTAAAAAACTGCCATTTTCAGTACTAGCAACACTGACCGCTGCCAGTTTTCAACTGAGTGCGGCAGAATTGCCAGCTGATATCGAATGGATTTCAAACAACAACGAACCTCTATTTGCCTCTGAAGAAGCGGTACGAGGTGGCACCTATCGCACTTACATTCAGAGCTTTCCGCAAACATTACGAAGTGTTGGTCCAGATGCGAACTCAGGTTTGCGCCAATACTTAATGGATGGTTCACCAAAACTGGCTCAGCGTCATCCAAATACTGGCAAATGGATCCCTCAACTTGCTAAGTCATGGGCATTTGGAGAGGACAACAAAACCGTATTCTTTAAACTCGACGAAACGGCCGAGTGGTCAGATGGTGAAAAAATTACAGCAGATGATTACGTCTTTATGATGAAGTACTACACGTCAAAAGACATTATCGACCCGTGGTATAACGACTTCTTCACAAACAGTATTGTGAGTGTTGAAAAAATTGATGACTACACGATCAAAGTCAATCTTGCTGTAGCTCAAAGTCATGACTCACTTATGGTTATGATTAACATGCCAAGTAATGGTTTTCAGCCTCGTCCTGAACACTTCTTTGAAGGAGAAAAGGACGCAAATAACGATGGCATGCCTGATAACTTCGTCAGAAAGTTTAACTTTAAATCTGAGCCAACCGCAGCGCCTTACTACATTGATCAAGTGAAGAAAGGTAAGAGCGTGACATTCAAACATGTCGGTGAAGATTGGTGGGGATACAACAACCGCTACTATAAAAACCGTTATAACGTTGAAAAGGTTCGCATTAAGGTGATTCGCGATCCTGATATTGCCATGAAGCACTTTGAGAAAGGCAACTTAGACTACTTTGAGATGGTGCTACCAAGCTTTTGGCATGACAAAACCAATAGTGATGTGTACAAAAAAGGCTATATCCAAAAGTACTGGGGCTTTAACGAAGCACCGCAAGGAGCAGGTGGTCTTTGGATGAACACAGCGATGCCGATGTTGGATAACCTAGAAGTGCGTAAAGGTGTTATGGCAGCCACTGACTATGACGGCATGATTGAAAACATCATGCGTGGAGATTATTCACGTAAACCGCATGGACTCGGCTTTGGTCATGGCGAATACGATGATCCTAACAATACACCGCCAAAGTTTGATGCTGATGCGGCGGTTAAACACTTCGAAAAAGCGGGCTTTGACAAAGTGGGCGCAGATGGTATTCGTATTAACGACAAGGGCCAACGCTTGAGCTTTGCTATCACCTATGGATACAACTCTTGGACACCGCGTATTGCATACCTGAAAGAGCAAGCGAAACTTGCTGGTCTTGAGTTCACGTTAAATTTGGTGGATGGCTCATCTGCGTTTAAATACATTCTTGAGAAAAAGCATCAGCTAGCGTTTTTGAATATGGGCTCTGGTGAGATCCCTGCGTATTGGGAATACCTACACTCGGATAATGCAAATCGACCACAAACGAATGCTCACACCAACTACAGCAGCCCTGAGCTAGACAAGTTAATTGAAGCGTATGATTCTGAGTTTGATCAGGAGAAGCGTTACGACTTGTCGCATCAAATCCAAAACTATGTCAGCAAAGCGAACATCATCGTTCCTGGCTACATGGTGCCTTATTCTCGAGTTGCTCATTGGCGCTGGGTTAAAATTCCTAAAAACGGCATGACAAAAGCGACAGAATGGGTGCTTCATCCAATGGATATCGGTAATTTCTGGATTGATAACCAAGTAAAAGAAGAGACAGAAGAAGCGATGGACGAGGGTAAAACCTTCCCAGAATTAACGGTAATTGATGATCGTTACAAATTGTAAATCAGTAGTTTAGATAGAAAATGATAGCCCCGGTAATGAATTTTATCGGGGCTTTCTTTTTTACTTAATAAGGTAAGACGCTTCTAAAAGGTAGGTTTTTGCATCACCAAGCAAAGAGAACGCTTTATCGATGGTTTTAAATCGATCATCAAGCGAGTCGCTTGATATCAGCTGGCTGAATGTTTGCAACGAGAAAGCTTCGTTTGCTTTGAAGAACTGATGTACGTTTTCAAGCTGCACTTTATGAATATGCTCCACCTTATTTAGGGCGGTGGTTAAATCGGAAATGTTAATCGACATTGCTATTCGGGAACCTTATCAACAAGACCTATATGAGGTCATAGAGTGGGGTTTTATATTTTGTGACAGAGAGTAGCACCGAAGAGCAATTTATAGTCTGATGAAGATCAATTTGCCTTATTTAAGCATCTGTAACGTGGCACTAGACGTGTACCTAGAGTTGGTACAAGTTACAACGCTTGAATATAGGCTAGGGTTCAACCTAATCAAAAGTAAAAGCCAAGTCCGACTAAAAGCCCTTGAGAAGCCGTATCATATTCAAATACCTCTTCATTTTTGTAATCGACCCAGGTCGACTTGTAAGCTAAGTTGAGATCAGACCATTCGTTAAAGCTATAACGAACACCAGTTTGAATGGCATAAGTGAAGTGAGTATCGTTGCCAAGTCCGGCGTCGATGCTGGCATGAAATCGCCAGTTTTCGCTCAATTCATCAATGAGTCGCAAGCCAACTAAAAAATCGACCCAATCTTCTTGTAATGACAGTCTATCTTCTAGTACCCGGTTGTCATTACGATACAGCTTGCCGGTGATGTCATTGTCCCACCAACGTAATCCAAACATATAATCCAGTTTACCAAATGAATATTGTTCGCGTTGGAATGCCTTTGCTTCTAGAACACCTTGCCGTATTTCGATGTCCGCACGATAACGAGCGTTAGGCAGAGCGCCCTTGATATTATTAACATCACCACTTAAGTTCATGAAACTATAATCTATGTAGTAGCCCCACTTACTTTGGTAAATACTCTCGAATCGCAACATCGCCCCAATATCGAGGTGGTCTACGATGAACTTAGGATCGACATCCACCTCTGATGAAAAGCGACCAATACTGGTATCCCCGTGGATATTCAGTCCTAGCATGTACACTTCTATGCTATTTCGCCAACGAGATTCTTGTGTCTCGGCTGAGAGCGCTACTGATGTAGGTAATACAAGAATGAGTGAGGAGAGTGATAGCAGGTTACATGGTTTCATCCAATTTCCTTTTCGGCTTTTCGTCAGCTTTCAGCTTAGTAGAAGTCGCTACACTCTGCATAAAAAAGGGAAGCAACTTGCTTCCCTGTAATTAACATTGACTTAGAGTTGTTTGGCAATGTCTGAGGTTAGGCTTTCTAAGCCTATGGATAAAGCGTTGACGAGCGCTTCATAGCCCTCATCTTGAAGCGGCTGTGAGATTTGTATTGGCGCGCTGTTTTCTACCTTACCTTCGGCATTAATGAGTAACCATTCCCCCTCAATTTCGATATTACCTTTGTAGCTGCCATTAAATTTATTTAACGTAAGCTGGAGTTTGGCTTCACCGCTTTGATCCAACAGATTATTCATTTCAGTCGGCCAGTAATGACTTTGCTTGTGACGTAGTTCCGCGACGACTCTCTGAGTGATTTGCTCAGAAATACTGTGCGCCCATTGATTGTGCTTCGCCTGAATAACTTGGGTCTCAGAGGTTCGATAAACAATGCCATTATCATTCAAATAACTCGCCAATGTCACTGGACGAACAACTAAAGTTGGGCGCTGAGCGATATCAGAAGAGCTCAGCGTCACTGGTTCCGCCTTAGGTAGAAGGTACATAGCTCCTTTAGTTTGCGGAGCGCTACTGCAACCCGTTAGACCGACAAATAGCGCGATAGACAGAAAGAATACTCGTTTCATTAGTTTTTGCCTTTAACTGGTATTGGGTCACTGATTTCATCTTCTCCAAACACGAGAGAGTTTGGCTTTTCGTTTAGCTGTTTAAGTACGGGTTTAAACTCTGTCATCACGCTTTCTAATTCTTTTAGCGTGGCTTCCATTTCGCTGTACATGGTTGAGTTGGGCCCATAACCATCGAGTGTTTTTTGTAATTGCTGTAAGCTTTGGCGAATATCTGTTGGGATCTCTTGCGTCTCTTTTTGATTCAAAAGTTTATCAATACTGTCCGCCACGCGTTCTGCTGAAGCTAACGTTTTTTCAGACGTTTTTAACGTTGAATTGAGAGAGTCTAGTGTTTCTTCCATTGGTAAGTTATTAATCTTATTTAGGAAGTCGTTCACTTGGCGCTGAACCTGCGCAAAACCACCACGCATGGTTGGGAAAACATCTAAATCAGCAAACTTACTCGGTACGTAAGGCTCGTCGTTTGGATAGAAGTCGGCGTCAACATACAGTGCGCCTGTTAATAAGTTACCTGTTTTTAAAGTACCACGTAGGCCTTTAGCAAACTCACTCTTCAATTTATCTTTTAACATTGGTAAAGATTGGGATTGGAAATCGCCATAAACACGGCCGAGCTCGATACGTACCAATACAGGGATTTTTTTCGCAGAAAAGTTCTCTTCTGGGGTTGGAAGTCGCATTGGTACACGCATCACAGTACCAATTCTCAAGCCTCGATATTCGACAGGTGCCTTACGTTTAAGTCCTCGTACCGATTCATCAAAAAGCATAACGAATTCAATATAATCATCGTACATGCCTTCTCGAAGTTGTTTAATATCATCGTACAAGCGGAAGTTGACCATATTTTCAGTGAGCTGTTCACCGGATTCAAGACCTGGAACGGTATCGAAGGTAACACCACCCGTTAGCATGCTCTCTAATGAGCCAAACTTGACTTCGAACCCTTCAGCATTGAGCTGTAAATCTACGCCAGAATTCAGCCAGAACTTGGTACGAGTGCGCACTAAGCTGTCATAAGGCTTGAAAATAAAGAGTTGGTATAACGCTTTGCGAGTGTCAACATCAAAGCTAGTTTTCTCTACACGACCAACCGTAAAGCCTTTATAAATGACGGGGTCACCAACGCCTAGCTTACCAGCCTCGCGGTGTGTTAACACAAGGCGTAACCCCTCTGCATCAGGAGAGGCCACTGGGGGAACATCTAAGACCGTAAAGCGCTCTTTCTCTATTTTAGATTTACCCGGCTGAAGTTGGATATAAGCGCCAGAGAGCAAGGTCTCTAAACCTGAAACGCCATCACGGCCAATACGAGGCTTCACCACCCAAAACATGGTGTCATCTCGCAGCATGCGTTCTGCATCCTTGTTCATTTGTGCCTTAGCGATGATGTGATCGTAATTTTCACTGAGAGTGACTTCAGTAATCAGTCCGACTTTTACATTCAATGCTCGGATTTCGGTTTTGCCAACCTCAATCCCATCTGCGGTTGGCAGTTGGAGAGTAATTTGTGGGCCTGTACTGTTGATATATTGGAACAGCATCCACGCTCCCATGGCTAGCGCAAGGATCGGGACAATCCATATCGCAGAAATCTGCTTTTGCGGTTTTATTTGAGCGGTTACGTTGTTCTCATCACTCATATTTGGCTTTCTCGTTTAAGTTGTCAGAAATCGGCTCCTGCACTTCGTTTTGTGGCAATTGCCACAACAAACGTGAGTCAAATATCATTGCAGAAAGCATAGTAAAAATGACCACTGCCGCGAAAGAGAGCGCAGCAGGACCTGGATAAATCGCCATTAAGTTTTGCAGCTGAACCAGTGCAACTAAGATCGCGACGACGAAGATATCGATCATGGACCAACGACCAATAAACTCAGTTATGCGGTAGATCTTTAAGCGTGAAATACTCTCTTCGTGCGGAAGATATCGCGCTTTTTGCGCATTGTAATACAGCCACGCGAGTGCCAGCATTTTCGCCATTGGAATAAATACGCTAGCAAAGAAAATTACCATCGCAATAGGGTAAGAACCTAAATGCCAAAGCAATATTACCCCCTCCATGATAGTTGAACCTTCTGCATGTCCAAGGCTTACGGTGTACATCATAGGGTAGAGGTTCGCAGGGATATAGAAAATGACTGAAGCAAACAAAAGCGCCCAAGCTTTTTGTAAATTGTCTGCGGGGTTGTATTTGTGAATAGGGCTTTTACAACGAATGCAGTGTTGGTGTTTTTTAGCTTCAATAGGGTTGAGCTGGTGACACGTATGACAACCAATATGGTTGTGGTTATGGTGCGTATCACCCTCTTTTACATCAGATAGCTCGATAGCTGGAATAAAGTGCCCCCAGAGCCAGCTTTTGTCGACCATTGATATGCATTTGACTACCAGAACGGTATATACACAAAACGCCCAGAATGAAGTGCCCATTCCTATGTCTGCGAGGGAAGCGATTTTAATTAAGCTGACCAACACGCCAATCAAAAAGACATCCACCATTAACCAGGGTTCGACTCGAAACAGAAGACGGCATAAAACTTTTGCCATTCGTTGCTGCTTTCTAGAGGGGGTATGTTTACGTGCTTTTAATGCTTCAAGGTGAAGAAAGAGAATGAGACCAACATAGATTGCAGGCAAAACGATAACTGTTGCGAGTAGCAGCACACCCAAAAGCACATTTTGAAACTCAGCCAGCATTTTGGCAGCGTGCAACAAGGTGATTTCTTGCGACAACCCTTGCACGCTGAACGACATAAAAGGGAAAGAAATGCTTAGCACTAACATGATCAAACATGCCGATGATATGGCGATCACGCTTTGGTAAGGCTTGGCATTCACTTTAGTCAGCGAATGCGAACATCGAGGACATTGTGCTTTTTGCCCCTGTTCGATATCGGGAATGCGAACAACAAGGCCGCACTCTTCGCATGAAATTAACTGACGGGAATTAGGTTGAATACTCATCGGGTAGGTTTTAGATTCATTTGCTTTAAGAATACTCTTTTTTCACTAGGCACGCTTGTTTTGATTCAGGAGTTTACGAGTTTCTTACTTTTGGCATTAGAGGATATGGGAGATCTAAGACATAAACGAAGTCGCGTTTGGTACAAGATTTTACGGCGAAGATGAGTATGTTGGAAGCCGAAAATAATGTGATATTGCTTGTCTGTGGAGGGGTAATTACTTGTTTTTAAGGGTAAGTAACCCTGCCCAGATAATCTGAGCAGGGAAAAAGAGCATTTTATTTAAGGTGCTTAGTTGTACTTTACTTGACCGTTCCGCTCTTAAAGGCATTGGAGCCGACTTGCGTACCGTTGAGCGTTTTGCCGTAATAGCCTTGGTGCTGGTGATATTTCTCCGCGTTTGCGGTGACATTGCCTTTGAATCGAGGATCTTGTGGACGCTCATGGCTGTTGACGTATGCTGCGACATCCCATGCTTCTTGCTCTGTCAGCTGCACACTTTTCCCAAGCGGCATGTTTTCGTAAATAAAATAGGCTGCAGTGTTAATCCGGTGCATACCTGCGCCCCAGTTATACGCATATTCGCCCCAAAGTGGTGGAATGTATGAATGGTCGTTGGTGTCTTTGATGCCTGAACCGTCGGCGCGATGGCAAGTTTCACAGTTCTTTTCGTAGACCAATGCGCCTCGCTCTATTGATGGTTCTTGCTCAGGGGCGGCGATTTTTGGGTAGCCACGCCCAGAGAGATTACCTCGCTTTTCAACTGGTAATGCTTGTGCGATGGCTTCGGGCAACGGAAAGTCTTTTGCTTTTCCACCAATTTGCAACGCTTTTGCGTCTAGCTCTGGAATGGGTTCATCCGCCATACCATGTTTGTCAAGCAAACCGCCCATCGCTAACCAGTAGGCGTAAGCACTAAGGGCAACAATTTCTGGCGAATCGTAAGCGGGCGCTTTACCGTTCATGGAATACTCGAAACAACCCTGGATACGGTCAGCATAGCTGTTTACGCGATCGTTTTTCTTACGATATGCCGGGTATGCCATGTAAGCTGCCCACAGTGGCGCAGCGTTTGCTTTTCGTCCTGCCTCCATATGGCAGTTCACACAGTTTTGTTCGTTGCCAACGTATTTTCCGCGCATTTGTTGTGAGTTAACAAAGAGCGAGTAACCGCGTTTTACTTGCTCACCAAATGCGGTGTTTGGGATTGTGCTGAGATCACGCGGTTTTAAGTATTCACCGTGCTTTTCTTTTTCTATCGCAGGTAGCTCTTTCTGGCGGTCCGGTAATGGAGCGTTAGCTAGTACGAGCGTAGAAATGAAAGGCAGTGCGAACAAAGAATAGAAACGTTTCATGACTGCTCCTAGTAACGTAATGAGGCAAAGTAGTAAGCAAGATTTTCGATCTCTTTGTCAGTGAGATTTTTTGCGATGGTCCCCATCATATTGAGCGGGTCGCCACTGCGAGTGCCGTTTTTCCATGCCATCAATTGCGTTTTTAAGTAATCAGCATGTTGGCTTGCGAGGCGAGGGAACTTGTCGACGCCCATACCGCTGGCTCCATGACAAGTTGCGCAAGCTGGAATATTTCTATCCCAATCGCCTTGGAAAATTAACTTACGATACGGGTTACGAATATCAGCTTGGTCGCCGCGTTGTTCTGGATTCGTGAACTCATAGCTCGGGAGGTTAGCAAAGTACTCCATAACTTCCTTACGGCCTGCGGGATCGCTGAGTTCCTTCGCCATGCCTTGCATGACCACATTTTGGCGTTCGCCACTAAGGAATAGTTCGATTTGAGTGTTGAGATAATTCGCGTTTAAACCAGCGATCATCGGCGCGATATTTGGCTGTCCCATGCCATCTTGGCCGTGACAACCGCTACATACGCTGGCTTTTTCCGGAATAGACGAGGCGCTTGCGCCCATAGTGGTTGCTAACAAACAGGCCACCACCACTGGAAGAATTTTTGACATGCTGACTCACTTTAATTTTTATTAATATGTCTAAGTGCTACTTGGTAGTCACTCGGACGATATTGTCGGCCTTGTCAATAATGAAAGGTATTGTGGATTTCCACATATTTAATAAGTGTAAATGGCCGTATTTGTTTTTATTGGTTGTTCTATAAGCGATAAAAACAAAGTGGTGAAGAGCTGCACAAATCGGCAGCTCTAAGTGGTAGAGACGTCTTAACGTGCGGCGTTACGCTTTGCGGATTTTGGCCGGCAAGGACTGACGTGCCGCCGCGCCCACTACCCAATCCAACAATACACCTTTACCTTCTCGGGTAGGATCAATTAAGCCAATGTCGTTAATGTTGACGCCATCTTGGCTGCGCGTTTTTACGGGTTGTTGTTTATCGCCGATCCAGTGCGAGCGTTGTCCTAGCTCGGTATGACCAAACCCATGTTCAAATCCGAGTGTGCCAGGGCGAATCCCGTTGACTATCATCGCAAGTGCTTTGGTGCTTGCAGATGGTGTCTCGATAACAAACTCATCACCCGTTTTAATGCCTGCGCGCTCGGCATCGATTGGATGGATGTACACTGGGTTTACGCCTTTAATCGAGTTCAACCTTGGCGATAGATTGGATACCGCACTGTGAATGTTGGATTTAAAGTTCGTCAGGCTGAAAGGCCATTCTGAGCTTGGGAACTGGTCTTCCATTGATGTGCCATCGGCCAGTTTTTGTGGATGCCATGTTGGGCAACCCGTGTAGAAATCACCGGTCATGGTGTTTCTTGCGCTGCCGACACGTTCATTCCATATCGCGACAGGTCGTGTCCATTTGTGCTTCATTTGCTCACCTTGATACGCTTCGGTTGCATTTTCAAAACGTCCACCGCGAGCAAAAATAAACGCCACACGTTTCATCTCATCCGCTGTCAGCGTCTTCTGCATGGCTGGCATTAAACGCTCTAGGCCGGACCACGCAATGTCTTCTGCCGAAACTTCAGGCACCCCGCCTTTCACATAAGCCAAGTTTGCCGCGGAACGTAAGTAGAAATCTTCAGCGCTGTGGAGAGCGTGCCAATTCCCTTGCGCATCTTGAATCGCGTTGTCACCAAAGCCGCCCAGTTGCATTTTCTTGGCGACATCAATCAAAAAGTTTTCTAAGCAAATTGAACGACCATCGGCGGTTTTCTCTGTTCGCGCTCCCACAATCGGCCAACGAGCGGTGACGGTTTTCACCGGAACGTCGTGCCAAGGCGTTGCCATACCCCAGCTTTCGTAGGTGACCGTGTCCGGCACAATATAGTCCGACAATGCGGTGGTTTCGTTAATGAACGCATCAACAGACACAATCAAACCGAGTTTTTTTGGATCTTTAAGCTTGTCTTCCAGCAGCGCTTTCAAACCGGGTACACCATACATTGGGTTCGCCATGTGATTGATCCACGCTTTAACGCGGTATGGATAACCATCAATAGCCGCAGATAGGTGCTCTGTCAGCAGTGGCGCGGCAAACGGATACCAAGGCGCGCGAGTTGGATAAGGGGATTCACCAGCTTCAACGCGACGTTTGTATTCGCTTGTTTTGTGGTAGGGGAATTTACTGCGCGACAAAAAGACGCCTTTCGGGCCGACTTTGCCAGCAAATTTGGTGAAGTCGTAACGAGGACCCGCAGCGGAAGTTGGGTAGCCACCCGCTTTGGCCATCGCGCCGCCTTTCATATTTATGTTACCAATCAACGCATTGAGCATCATGATGGTAAACGAGTTATAGAACCCATTGGTGTGCATGTTGCCACCGTGGGTATCGACCACCGCTTTTGTTCCGTGACTGGTGAAGCGCTTTGCTAGTTCAACAATTTGTTCGACAGGGATTTCACATTGTTGGCTGTAGAACGCAAGGCTGTATTTGAACGCCTCTTCTTTGAGTCTTTGTAGAGACGATTTTACGCGCACTTCGCCCGATGCAAGCGAAACCGTTTTATCGACAAACAGTGCCGCTTCCTCTTCTTGGGTATGAACACCAAATTCGCCGCTTTGCTCATCCACGATGACGTATGGGTCGGAGTCAGACAACGCTTCGCCCTCGAATGGCAGATTCAAGTCCGACGCGCGTAAAAACGTGCCGTTTCTCGGGTGCTGATTATCGCTTATCACGAGATGCGTAGCATTACACCAGTGCGCGGTGCCGGCTCGCTTCATCGCGTTTGCCCCCGGCTGCGCCAAGAAGGTTTTGTTGTAGCGTTGGTTTTCGATGATCCACTGGATCATGCCAAGCACGAGGGCAGAGTCGGTGCCTGGTTTGATTGGTACCCAGCGGTTGTTGTCACCGGCAGCCAAGCTCGATGAACCAGCAGGCAAACTTGGTGTGATGATGGTGTATTCCAAGCTACCTTCTGTTCGCGCATTGGCGAGTTGGCGCGCCTGACGCTTAAAAGGGTTACCCGCTTGAGCTGGTGACATACCGATGAAGATGATGTATTCCGCGTTATCAAAGTCTGGCTTCAAGTGCGCGTTCTTATCTAAATCGTTCATGAATGCGCCGCTGCCAGCACGAAATGCGTAGCCGCAGTAAGAGCCATGATGCCCAAAGTTACGCGTACCATAGCTGTTGAACGCGAAGCGTTTGAATATGTCGTCTCGGCCTTCGTTACCGGCGTTGGTCATTAACAGTTGGTTGGCTTTCGGTCCATATTCTGGGTTTTCAGGATCAACGGGCGTTGCTAAATCGCGAATGTCGCGTAAGCCATCCACATGACCTTCACCAAATAAATCACCGCCCTCGACGACTTCTTCTATCAGTTGTTCGTAACTGATCGGAATCCATTTTCCTTCGCCGCGTTTTCCAACTCGTTTCAGTGGCTGAGTAATGCGGTACGGGCTGTTGCGAATTTCTAGCATCCCATTGCCACGTGCGCATGCTGTTGAACGACCGTCAAGGCCCGCTTCTCCTGCCAAACTTAAATAAGCACCTTTGACTGGCGTTTCGAACGGAATGTGTTGCTGATGAGAGAGTGGGTGATATGGGTTGCCAGTAATACGCAAAATCTCGTCGTTGCGGTTATCAATGCGTACACGCAATCCGCACAGTGACCAACAACCAAAGCACATCGATGGTGCAACGCGCTGATTTGGATTAGGGATTAGGTTGCCTTTGCTGTTGACCGTGTACTCTGGTTCAAGCGAGTTACCGTGGTGAATATCACGCGTTTTTTCTCCCGCAGTGCCTTCGAGCGCACCCTCGACCATGTGTTTGGTGGTGGTGGCGTAACCCGCAGCGAATGCGCCAAGCCCACCCACTGCAATGCCTGATTTCAAAAACTGACGGCGTTTGTTATCCATGATGAAATCCCCTTTGATTAGCGTTCAGTTAAGGTGGGTGATGAGGCTTTTACTTCGATCTTTTGTTTTGGCTGAACCAGCTCCGAACCGAGCAGTGCCAGTGCAAGCCATAATCCGAGCATGCCGATAATGCCTATCCAGCCATTTCCATCCATAGTGAGTTGGTATGGATACAGCCCTGCATCGAACTTGGCGATGGTTTGCACTTCCATGATGGTAAACCAGCGAATCAGCCATGCACTTTCCAGTGCGGCAGCAGACACAAAACTGAGCCCTATGACGTGACGAAATCTGGCTGATGCGGACTTTTTGGTATCGCGCAAGAAGATGAAAGCGAGCAAAACACAACCTAAAACGACAAAAGTGAGCAGGGCAATGTTGTGTATCCATTGTTCGCTAGAATAGAGCGAAAATGCGGAATTGTTGGATGCCCAAATCGGTAGCAGTATCAGCGTTAATACACCGCTGGTAACCACTGATTTTTTCAGTAAATTAGTATCGCCAGATGTCAGCGTCTTTGACTGACTAGGCAGCAGTAACCAAATCAGCAGAGAAAATCCGACAGCGCCCATAAATGCAGTGACAAACCAAAGAATTGGTGACGCGGGTTGGTGCCATAAAGAGCGCGATTTAACGACCGCAATTTCAGCGCCTGTGTAGACTGCAATGGTGATGCCTGATAGCACCGTGATGGCAGACACCATAAGCATGACTCTACGAGAGAGCGCCCAGTCACCCAGTGACAGCTTTGAAATTAGAGGCAGTACTTTCCCTGGCTGATTACGTAAGTTGATCAGATCCTCGCGGAGATACAGCCATGCAGTCACTACCGCTAAACCTGAGAAAACAGGCAAGAAAAGCGACCCTAAAGACATCCATGACCACGGAGTGATGTGTGCGTAGAAATGCCATGCGCGTCCCGGTTGGTGAAGGTCGCCAGTTAACGCTAATGGCCCCACGATGGCGCCGATGGCCAGCGTCAGAACAAGCGCAGCGCGCAGTCTGTGACTGGTGTGTTTTTCAAATAATAGGGCGATTAGGAATAAAACAGCAGCCGCATAAGCTGAGCCGATGTAGAAGAAATACTGCACTGCCCACGGGAGCCAAGCCATTGCTTGAGGTTGGACTAACACTTCGGTGATGTTCATGCGCGCTCTCCCTGTGGGTCGTAAATAGCAGGTTGTCCGTCGATGTGGCTGGTGAAGCGTTCATCCATGCCGATGTAAAACACGTGTGGCTTGGTGCCTTCATTGGGTTTTAGCACTTTGATATCGTCTTGGTGCTTCGCAATTAAGCGGCGGACTTCGCTTGATGGATCATTCAAATCACCAATTACACGTGCACCGCCAACACAGGTTTCCACGCAGGCAGGCAATAGACCTTGTTCTAGACGGTGAGCACAGAAGGTACATTTATCTGCGGTGAGGGTGTCTTCATTGATAAAGCGAGCATCGTAAGGGCAAGCTTGTACGCAGTACGCGCAGGCGACGCAGCGGCTGTTATCCACCATGACAATGCCATCTTTGCGCTGAAAGGTTGCTTGAACCGGACACACTGCCACGCAAGGTGGGTTGTCGCAGTGGTTACACAGGCGCGGTAGCATAAAGGCTTTTGCTTCTCGCGTGGCTGTAGAGCCATCATCTAACGTAACTTCGTATTGCTTTACGGTGGTTCGGAATTGACCGATAGGCGCTTGGTTCTCGATGCTGCAACCCACAGTGCAAGCCTGGCATCCGACACATTTACGCAAATCTATCACCATGGCATAACGCTTCCCGACTTGTCCTTTTCGGTCAGCGGACTGGTTATTTCGAATAATGTTTCCCGCAGTTGCCGTGCCAATGCCAGCGACTGGAATTAACGCGGCTCCGGCTGTGACCGCGCTGAGAAAGCGACGTTTGGTGGAATCCATAACTCACCTGCTTTTTTTGTTGTATTTGAATTGACTGATTCCATTGTGAGAAATGCACTGCGAGGCTTATATTGTGGATTTCCACATACCCAGATCAAACTTGATCTAAAACAAATGTGGTTTACCAAGGGTAGCTGTTATTCTTGCTCCATTACTTTCGAAGGAACGATTCTACTCATCATGAACAAAACGCCACGGTTGCTTCAGTTTTGGGTTCTTTGCTTAGTTGCCTTTGCATCTTTGGCTCACGGCGCAGTTTCTGAACAAGCAGATCTGCAAGAGCAAAAAGCAGAGCAGCCACAGGCCAAGCAAAAAGTCGAAGTGGGCGTGTTAGCGATACGCGGCCATCTTTATGCTGAGCAGAGATGGCAACCGACCATTGATTGGCTCAATCAGCAAATTTCCGATGTGCATTTTGTCCTTCATCCCGTTAACTTGGATGAAATGGGCGAAGCGGTGAAGTTTCAGACCATGGATTTCATCTTAACCAACCCAGGTCAGGCAGTGCGGTTGGGCAGGCAATACGCGCTGTCGTGGATGGCAACGCTAACCAGCAGAGCACCACAAAACTCGAATTACGGCATTGGTTCGGCGCTTGTGGTTCGAGCCAATTCAAGTTATCAAACGGTGCAAGATGTCTCAGGACGTCCTGTTGCGGCGGTATCAGAAAAAGCGTTTGGTGGTTATCTAACGATGCGCTATCAAATAGTCAAAATGGGGCTTAATCCAAACGATTTCTTTTCTGATGTCCGCTATCTTGGTTTTCCTATTGATGCCAACCTGTATCAATTACGTGATGGCAATGTGGAAGCGGCCGTTGTCCCTGCTTGTTTATTGGAACAGATGCTAAGTGAAGGGCTTTTACAACCGAGTAATTATCGAGTTTTAAATCAACAGCCGAACGAGCGCTCGTTATGCGCTGTTTCCACACCGCTTTATCCTAACTGGTCATTTGCCAAAACAGAGCGCGGCTCAGCTCAGATCGCCAAACAGATTGCGCAAGTATTGTTAGCGATGCCACCTGAACACCCTGCGGTTATTGCGGCAGGCGCGTCAGGTTGGACGTCCCCCGTCAGCTTGCTGAGCATCGACAAACTTTATCAGGCGTTGGATCTCCATCCGTTGCAACAACCTTGGTGGAGTGAGGCTCTACGCTGGCTGCGTAGTCATCAAGAATGGGCATGGGCGCTGTTCATGTTTGTGATTGTGTTGAACGCGTACCACTTTTGGCTTGAGTATCGATTTAGCAAGAGTAAGCAAGCGTTGGAGCAGACATCGTTGCGATTAAAAGAGAAAAGTGAACAGTTAGAACATTCACAAAGGGTCGCGATTGTCGGAGAAATCGGCACTAGTCTTGCCCATGAACTCAATCAGCCACTGGCAGCCATTCGCAACTATAGTGAAGGCGGTTTACTTCGCTTGGCCAAAAAGCGCCCTCATGAAGATATTGTCCCAGTGCTTGAGAAAATACAGGGCCAAGTTGAACGAGCCGATGCAATTATTCAGCGCTTAAGAACGTTGATCCGCAAGCGTAGTGTCGACAAAGCGCCGTGCGATCCTCAAGTACTCATTGATGACACGATTGAGTTGCTCCATTTTCGAATGAAGAAGCAAAATATTTCGATTGTGACCAGTATAGAAGGGAACGTCCGTCCGGTACTTGTCGACGCTGTGGGCGTTCAACAGGTTTTAGTTAATGTGATCAGTAACGCGATTGATGCGTGTACTTTGTTCCAAGAGAAATATCACTCGTCAGGTTATCAAGGTAAAATTGCCCTGCATAGTGACTACCAAGTCAATCAACTTTCCATTCGAGTGTTAGACAATGGTACAGGGTTGCAGCAAGAGAATCCGACTCAAGCGTTTGTGAGTAGCAAAGAAGAAGGGCTTGGGCTGGGGTTAGCCATTTGTCGCGATGTGATGGAAATGCATGGTGGCGAGTTTGTCATCAGCTCGACAGCACCACATGGTTGTTTGGTTGAGCTTGTGTTTCCATATCAAAACTAATCTGAACTAGGCATAGGAGCATTCAATGAGCAGCGGTGAAAAGCAGCTACCTGTTTTTGTAGTCGATGATGATGAATCGGTGCGTGACTCGCTCGCTTTTATGCTGGAAGAGCATGACTTCAACGTGACGACTTTTGCTGATGGGCAATCTTTTCTCGATAAAGTGGACATTCATCAGGCCGGATGCGTGATCCTTGATAGCCGAATGCCCAACCTTCGTGGTCAGCAAGTGCACCAAATTTTAAATAAAGCCAACAGCCCGTTAGCCGTTATTTATCTGACAGGGCATGGTGATGTTCCGATGGCGGTCGATGCATTGCAAGCTGGGGCGGTCAATTTCTTCCAAAAACCAGTCAAAGGCGATGAACTGGCACGAGCCATTTTGCAGGGACAGGCGCAGTCTGCCACAAACCTCGATATGGCAGCAGCTAAATCGGCTTATGAATCGCTCACACCTAGAGAAAAAGACATTTTACGTTTGATTATTGAAGGAAAGCGCAACATTCGTATTGCTGACGAACTTTGCATAGCAATGCGAACGGTTGAAGTACACCGAGCTAATCTATTGAAGAAGTTCTCGGCAAAAACCGTCGCAGAGTTGGCATATATTTATGGCAAGCTAGATTAAAGCTTACCGAGTGAAGCCTCTTAAGGTTATTTAGAGGATACAACTTGAGCTTTATGACGACTCGCGTATTATCTTCTTCGTTCTTACTTTATCTGAATTCTTATGAGTTTGTTGACTAAACGACATCACACGCCACATAAGCGGGCAAAATGGCTACTGGCGATTATTGGCTGGGTGGTCGTTGTGTGTCTGATGCAAAATTCAGGCTTTGCATCGTCATGCTCTATGAAATATGAGACGGAATCGCCCGCGGTTTCACTTGCTGATGAGCGTTCGAGCGTCAAGTCGATTGATACTAAAGAAACTAGCAAGTGCGAATTGTCTGAAAAGTTAATTCAGTTTTCTCAACATCAACTCGATGTATTTATTGTTGTTCTGTTTGTCGGTCTTTTTGCTTCGGCAATTTGGTTGTGCAGTGCCTATATTGGTGCGCAACATTGGACGGAACCGATAGGCCGTAAGTATCGAGTCCATCTGACTTTCTGTGTGTTCCGAGAATAAAAGCGTGCTTTCTGACCACTAGCGTCAGTTATTTAGCACCTTTGTCTTTTAACTAGGAATCACTATGAATCAAATTACTAAACTGACTCAGTTTGCGTTCATGTTTTTTATGACGCTTGCTTTGAGTTTGCTCTCTCTGAGTATTTCAGCTCAAACTACTGATACAGGTTGGCTAACCAACCCACAACATCCTCCAGTGCAAACGCGCTTTGTGCTCACTGGTCAACAAGATCCGCAAGCCAAAACACTTACAGGTTATTTGGATGTCAAGTTAACCGGAGACTGGAAAACTTACTGGCGTTCACCTGGTGAGGGCGGCGTAGCACCATCTATTGATTGGCAAAATTCACAAAATTTATCCAAAGTGGATTGGCAATGGCCGCACCCACAAAAATTCGAACTATTAGGTATCGAGACTCTTGGGTATAAAGGCGATACTTTGTTCCCCATGACGCTGCACGTCGAAGACATGTCCAGACCTGTCACGATTGATGCGGTACTGACACTTTCTTCTTGTACGACGATTTGTGTGCTGACCGACTATCAAATTCAATTGACGTTCTTGCCTTCTGATCTAACAGTCGATGAAGGCGTGATGTTCAGTTACGCTCAAGCAGTGAGTAACGTGCCGCAGCCATCGCCGTTTATTGATGTTACTCAGGCGAGTTGGGATGCGAACCAATCGAAACTACAAATCAAGCTACAGAACAGTCAGGGTTGGCAACAACCACAAGTGCTGGTGGATGGTGTCGATGAAGCAACGCGAGACTATAGCTTCAAGCTTGAAGGAATGCATCAAGAAGGAAACATCGTCACCGCGAGCTATATCGTTGATACTTGGCTGGGCGATGTGGAGTTAGATGGTCAGTCGCTGTTTGTGACCATCAAAGACACCAATTTACTAGCAGAAGAAACCACTCAAGCAACTGCTGAGGCAATAGTTGAACCGTTGCCGAGCACGTCTCTAACGAGTGTTTTTCTATTCGCGTTGCTCGGCGGTTTAATTCTTAACATTATGCCTTGCGTTCTTCCGGTTTTGGGGATGAAGCTAAGTAGTATTGTTGCCGCTCAAGGTATCGAGCGTCGTCAAATTCGCGCTCAGTTTGTTGCCTCGTCACTTGGTATATTAACGTCGTTCTGGATTCTCGCTGGTTTTATTTTGGTGCTTAAGCTAACAGGTAATGCCATTGGCTGGGGCGTGCAATTTCAAAGCCCTTGGTTCTTAGGTTTGATGGTGTTGGTCACCACTTTGTTTGGGGCCAATATGCTGGGGCTGTTTGAAGTCCGTCTATCATCGGGTACCAATACATGGCTGGCCTCGAAAGGTGATAACTCCCTAGTTGGTCACTATGTTCAAGGTATGTTTGCCACATTGCTTGCGACGCCTTGCTCCGCGCCTTTTCTAGGAACGGCCGTGGCGTTTGCCTTGGGTGCCGACGTATTAACGTTATTTGCAACCTTTACAGCATTAGCATTGGGTATGGCACTGCCTTGGCTCTTAGTCGCTGTGTTTCCAAATATCGCGCTGAAACTACCAAAGCCTGGCTCGTGGATGAATGTCGTTAAAATAGCGTTTGGCATAATGATGCTGGCAACCAGCGTTTGGCTACTTTCATTAATGGCAAATCATGTACCTATGTTATGGATTGCACTCATCGCTGTGGTTGCTTTTGTTGTAATGATGGCAAGAGTTAAGAAAGTGTATGGTGAGAAAGCGCTTGCTGTATCCGGAACTGCGTCATTAGTGTTGATAGCTGGTGGCCTGTTACTTGGTAGTGTCACTGCCGACCAATGGGCGACACCGCTTCCTGAGGACTTAGCGTGGCAGAAGCTTTCTAACTCGGCGATTGAAGATCACGTCAATAATGGGCGAGTGGTGTTTGTGGATGTCACTGCGGATTGGTGTGTCACGTGTAAAGCGAACAAGATCGGTGTGATCTGGCAAGATCCTGTCTACTCATTGCTGCAAAGCCCTAATGTAGCGACGTTAAAAGGGGATTGGACACATCCGGACGGCTCGGTAACTGACTTTTTACGAGCTCATGGGCGTTACGGTGTGCCGTTTAACATCGTCTATGGCCCGGCAGCGCCGCAAGGTATCCCGTTACCTGTGATTCTGACTGATGATGTTGTTTTAAGTGCGGTGAAGCAAGCGAGTGGGGGAGCTATTCAATGAGTTCGACAAAGCGGCGTAGAACATTCCGATATTGGCTCGTTCAAATCGTACAGATGGTGCTCATTGTCACCGTCATTTCCATCGCGATGGATTGGTATCGCACTAAAGATATTCCTAAACAGGAGTCACCACCATTGAGCTCAGTCTTGAGCGATGGCGAACACTTCGATGCAATCGCGCAAAGTTATGAACAACCTGTCGTTGTTTATTTTTGGGCGACTTGGTGTCCCGCTTGTAAATTTGTAAGCCCAAGCGTGAGTTGGCTGAGTGATGACTACACCGTAGTTGGCGTTTCTGGATCGTCGGGACCGAATGAGCGTGTGGCGCAGTTTATGAGGGCAAAAGAATATCGTTTCGAAAACATAAACGATCCTTCAAGCGATATTATGCGCGAATGGAAAATTAGCGTGACCCCAACCATTTATGTTTTAAGAAATGGTGAAATTTCCTCCGTCACAACTGGCGTTACTACTCCGATAGGAATATTAACGAGAATTTGGTTAGCTCGATAACGCAATAAAAATCCGATATTCAAAATATAGAGTATCGGATTTTTTTGTTGTCCTAAACAACCAGTCGGTCACATTCCATAAAGGACTAGTTAACCAATAAGTGTCTAGATGCTTATTGCGTGTTACATTCGAGCATCGTTCTGGTTATCAAGGAGGAAACGATGAACGTAGCAAAAATGTATGATGATGTGTCGGATCGCTATCAAAAGTTGGTGGATGGCAGTCACTACGTCGGTCCACGTTGGATTTCTGAGAAGTTAAAAACCTTTCCCATCGAGCAAGGCTCGGTTCTCGACCTAGCCTGTGCGACTGGCAGTATCGGCCATGTCGTAAAAAGTCACTATCCAGAACTCGCCATCCATGGCTTAGACATCTCGTCCAAAATGGTTGATAAAGCGCGCCAAACTAGCCTCTATCAAAGTGTCGCGGTTCATAATCTCGATGAGCCATTTTCCCCTTTGTTTGAGCAAACCTTCGACCTTATCACCGCACTTGGTTTTACTGAGTTTCTAGCAAAGCCTCAACAACTTCTGGAGTGCATTTCGCATAAGCTAACTGCGAATGGACGATGTTTTATCAGCTTTCAATACCACGATCCGGATGGGCAAGATTTGCCTCGAAATACTTATAGTGGATCGGTCGTGCATAAGGCATATACCGAAAGTGAAGTTGAGCAACTCTGTCAGCAAGCTGGGTTGGAAGTGGTTTCCCTAGAAAATGTGATTGGTTACGTATCTGGTGTTGGTTATGTGTGTCGATACTTGATGCTAGAGCAGAAAAAGTCACACCGCTGAAATAAGTAACAAACAAGGATTGTTTTTGAAAACACAAGATTTAACCGAGTTCGGGTCTGGAATTGAATACGATGCTCAATACGACCAGCATTACCATCACGACATTGCTTTCATCACAAGGTTAATCGAAGAAACCAATGCTCGAAGTGTATTGGATGTTTGTTGTGGTTCCGGTATTGTCACGATTCCAGTCTCTGAGCAACTCAACGAAGCCATTGGCATTGATATTTCTGAAGGGATGCTCAAACACGCAAAGGACAAAGCCAAAAGCAGGAGTAACTTGCGTTTTCTTCATCTCGACGCAACCCAGTTTTCGTTAGGTAAGAAGTTTGACCTAGCCATAATGACAGGGAATGCATTCCAAGCCTTTTTAAGTGACGAGATGCTAGCAGGTGCACTGAGCTCAATATCAAGACACCTCGAAAAAGGTGGGCGATTTGTTTTCGATACGCGGTTACCAACGCCAGAAAATCTAGAATTGGATCATGAGATGGCGCTGTGGCAAACCTATGTTTCTCCAACTTATGGTGAAGTGAATTATTTCGGTATGAAGGCCGAGTATGACTTGCAAACGTCCATCATGTATTTGAACAAAGAGCGCCATTTTGAAAGTGGAACGATTGAGCATTCCAGCATTGATTTAAAATATCGTCCGCTAGAAGACATAGAGGGTTTCCTTGAACAAGCGGGATTCAGAATCATAGAGAAGTACCAATCTTGGTCAGCGCAAGTATTTGAGGCGAATGCCAACTCGCTTGTCTGTGTGGCTGAGAAAATATAAATCAATGTTGAGGGATACAATGCAAGGATTTCGAATTACTATGTCGTTAGATGACATGGATTTAGACGTTATCTACCAGTTCATTTCAAACAGTTATTGGGGAAAGGGTATTCCAAGAGAACGCTTTGAGAAGTCATTGCGCCATTCGTTCTGTTTCGCGGTTTTGGATGATGAAAATCAACTCGTTGCTTTTGCTCGGTTAATTACCGATCGTACCACGTTTGCGTACCTTGCCGATGTGTTTGTTGTGGAGGTACACCGTGGTAAAGGCATCAGTAAGTTGTTGATATCAGAAATTGTTGCTCATCCAGAACTACAAGGCTTACGCCGTATGATGCTTGCAACCCGCGATGCTCATGGGTTGTACGAACAGTTTGGGTTCACTCCTATTGCTCCAGTAGAAAACTTCATGCAAATCTGGAAACCGAATGTTTATCAGAGCTAAATCATGATGAGAGTTGAATCTCAACAAGTGGCAATCAGATACCTCAAAACAACAGACGCTGCTCCCCTGTTTGAAAACTATTTAGGCGATGAGCAAGCATGCCGCTTCCTCAATCGCCAAGTCCACCAAAATGTTAATCAAACCCTTGAAGCTAGCGAGAAAGATGGCGTGCTCAATATGATCAAAAGTCTCCCAATCTATTAGTCTTCGCTATTGAAGAACTCACTTCTCAAACTCCTATTGGTTGTCTGGTGCTGATACCTGAGCAAGACAGCAGTGAAATCCATTTTGGTATTTCTGCTCGCTATCGGGGAAAAGGCTATGCAACCCAAGCCTGCAAACTTGGCGTTGTCTACCTGCAAAGCTTGGGTATAACGCGCATTCGCACCGCCCCGCATATTGGCAACCACGCGAGTATCCGTGTGTTGGAGAAATGCGGCTTTATCAGCCAAAGCATTTTAAAAGCGCATGCAGTTTTTCCTGCTCTAGGACGTGAGGCGCAAGACTGTATGGATATGCGATTGGAGGATATCGAACAGCGCCATTTTGCACATTGTTCAGAATGAAATTGATAGCGGTTGAAACGAGCGGTTACAGAGCATGTTAGTCGCCATCGTAGACAGCGTCTTTGCTGAATGATTCCTCGAGATTTTTTTAGTCTTTGATTGTCAGAGGTGACTGACAAAACCATACCAACTGTGACAACCAAACCGCTATTAAAGCAGGATATTATTCCTTCAACTTTGTGTTTTAGGAGTAGTCATTAGACTACCCAATAATTGTTGGAATAAATAATGACGAAACGTTGGCTTGTCTCCGCTGTGAGCATTGCGCTGCTCGGCGGTGGTACGTATTTCTATCTCCAATCTGCTGCTCAACCAGAATTGCTGCCTACATTGATTGTGGAAAAAGGCACGATTGAAAAACAAGCTGTGGCTGTTGGTAAAATTGTCCCTGCACACTCTGTGTCTATCAAGTCACAAATCGACGGTATCGTCGGTGAAGTGTACGCGAAAGTTGGTGAAAAGGTGAAGCAAGGCCAGCCGCTGATCAAAGTGCGTCCAAACCCAACACCCCAAGCATTAACGGATGCATCGGCAGAGCTCATGCGTAGCGAAGCCGATCTGGAATCCGCCAAACAAAAACTGTCCAACTTAGAAAGCTTGGTCAAGCAGGACATTATTCCAAGTAACTACGACGAATACGTAAGTGCGCGCTCGGCAGTCAAATCTGCGCAAGCGGACGTATTGCAAAAGCGCCAGAATCTCGAACTCATCCGCAGTGGTGAGGCGTCTATCGGCGATGCACGTTTAACGTCGACGATCTACGCGCCAATTGATGGCACGGTACTCAACCAGAAAGTTGAGGTCGGAGAGCCGATCATCTCGACTCAATCAAGCCAAGCCGCGACTGAAATGATGTCATTGGCCGACATGAACAGTCTGATTTTTAAAGGTAGCGTCAGTGAGCATGATGCTGCGCAGTTGTCTCCGGGAATGCCCGTTATGTTGACGGTTGCGCCTTATCCTGATGTGGCGATTTCTGGTGTGCTAACCAAAGTGGCGATTCAATCTGAGAACCTTAACTCACCAGAGGGCAATGCTTCGGCAAAAAGTTTTGATAACGGTTTTGAGGTTGAAGTGGGAGAACTCAAGATCCCACAAGATGTGTTGCTTCGTTCTGGTTTTTCATCGACGGCTCAAATCATTCTGAAGAAGTCTGAAAACGTGCTCACTCTACCGGAGCGCGCTCTGCAATTTGATGGTGACGCACCGAATGTTCTGATCCCCGACAGCTCAGAACAAGGGTTTCATAAACAACCTGTGAAACTCGGTCTGTCAGATGGCATCAATGTCGAAGTGCTTGACGGCGTGGAGCTTGATGAAGAGGTTATCGACAACAGCATGATGGGAGCGGCGCATGGTTAAGCTGCAACGATCAACAATCGCCTTTGCATTGTTGGCTGCCACGCTCAGTTTGCCGACCTACGCAATTTCTATTGAACAAGCTTGGCAACAAGCAAAGCAGAACGATCCAAATTACGAAAAAGCGAAAATCGGTGTCCAGCTTGGCGAGGTTGGCGTACAGAGTAGCCGCAGTGCGTTATTGCCGGGTTTAAGTGCCAGTGCGTCAGCGGATTGGAATGAGTCCTCAAGCCATTCCAACAGTTACGGCGCGACCTTATCTCAAACTATTTGGGATAGCAGTTTGTGGTCGGAACTGGATCAAGCGAATGCCAATTATCTCAAAGCACAGTTAGAGCTATCTCAATCGCATAACGAGCTTGCGCAGAAGTTGCTCACCGCTTACCTAGATGTGGCAAGCGCACAGGGCGACCTCAAATTGGCGCAGTCCAAGCTGGAGGAGGGGAAGGAACTTCTCAACATCATTGAGAAACGCTATCGAGCAGGCAAAGTGAAGTCGGTTGATGTTGAAGAGATGCGAGCGAATCAAGTCTCTGAGCAAGCAAGTATCCTCAATGCAAAAGCCGATCTCGAAGTGAAAAAAGCAGAGCTTGCGGCGTTAATCAATCAAATGCCGGAGAGTGTCGACCAAATTCGAACGGATTCTTTGATTCAGCCGCCGATGCTGGTGGACTCTCAGGAGCAATGGCTAAAACTGGCGAAAGACAGCAGTCCAGAGCTGTTGGTGGCGGCGCAGATGGTGAAAGCGAGCGAGTTCGCGAAAGATTCAGCTAAAGGTGGATACTACCCGACCGTCAAAGGCAGTGTGGGCTACAGCGATGGTGACAATCGTTCAAACGGCGAGTTTAACGCTGGGATTAGTTTGAGTTTGCCGATTGACCTCAATGGTGCAGTGCGAGCGAAAGTGGACGAAGCATCGTTGAACATTTTAAGCGCCAAACAAGATATGCGTAGAGTGGAAATTGATATTCATAAACGAGTTATTCAGCAGTTTACTCAGGTCGATATCAACTGGAATCAAGTTTTGATAGCGAACGAGCTGGTTGAGTCGCGCGCCAGAGTGTTGCAAAGCAAAGAGAAACTTTACGACGCTGGCCTGCTTGAAGTGTCGGAAGTTATCAGTGCACACAACAGCTTGTTTGAGGCGAAAAACAGTCTGCAAACCAACTTGTACAGCTACTGGCGTAAGAGAATCGGCTTACTGCAAACCGCAGGGAAACTCGATGACGATACCATGGCGTTGATCTCTCGAGCTTTTCATTCATGAGCAGTCTATTGCAACAAACTTGGCAAACGTTGATGGCGCACCGCATGAAGAGCGTGCTGGCCATTATCGCGATTGCTTGGGGCGTGATCTCTGTGGTGGTGTTAATCGCACTTGGCGAAGGCTTTTATCGCCATCAGACCCAGTCGTTTTCCTTTATGATCAACAATGTGCAAGTGGTGTTTCCGTCGAGTACCAGTAAACCGTGGCAAGGGTTACCTTCAAGACGACAAATTGATATTCCACAAGAAAAAGTCGACATGATCAAACAGTCGGGCTTCGTGCAACAGGCGTCGAGCGTTTACGCCAAATGGGATGCGAATATCACCAATCTCAAAGGACAGAACTTATCGAGTACGGTCAGCGGTATTGATACGTCTTACTTTCCTTTAATGCAACGCAAGCTGCAATCCGGTTCGAGAAACCTGTCACCAAGTGATATGAAAAACCACACTCGCGTGGCAGTGTTAGGCGATCAAATTGCGCAAATGGGCGGAATCCAAATCGGGGATAGGCTCAAAGTCAACGGCATTCCGTTTGTGGTGATAGGGATAACCGTTGGTGAGGACATTGGCATTTCATTCGGCGATAGCCGCACGGTTTTCATTCCTCAAACAACGTACCGCGATTTGTGGGATGCGAAACCTTGGATGGTATTGATGAAGCCGAGAGATGGGATGGATGCACCGTCGTTTCGACCAAATATCGTGAACTTTTTCGCCAAGCAGCTTCATTTTGACCCAAGTGATAAAGATGCGGTCGAATTACCCGATTTTAGTGAAGGTGCGGCGGTCATCAGTGGAATTTTACGTGGCATTCAGATTTTTCTCGGAGCGAGCGGCGCGATGACCATGGCGGTCGGTGCGCTTGGCGTTGCCAACATCATGTTTTTATCTGTTACGGAGCGCACGCGTGAAATCGGTGTGCGTTTGGCGATCGGGGCGACTCAAAAATCCATACTCAGTCAGTTTATTCTTGAAGGGCTTATTTTGGTAGCTGTGGGCACGGCATTAGGTCTGATGTTTTCGTATGCCGTGGTGTCTGTCCTAAGCAGCATGGCATTACCGGAATGGATTGGTTTACCTGTGATCACGCCAGATTCCATTGCTTGGTCTTTACTTGTGACGCTTATCTTGGCATTGATGGCGTCGTATTTCCCAGCAAGGCGAGCATCGCGTCTCACGCCAGTCATTGCTTTGAGTGCGAGGGCTTAGTCATGTTGTTACCGATGAGACAAATTTTCCAAGAAATGGCCGCAGAAAAGCTGAGATTGGGTTTGACCATTCTGGCAGTAGCGTGGGCGACCCTTTGTATCGCTGCTATGTTGGCGGTAGGTGAGGGTATTCGTCAAGGCGTATTGAAAACCGCACAAAATGGTAATGGCAACTTGATTTATTTGACCGGAGGGATGGCCACCGTCGACCACGGTGCTTTTCACCAAGGTAAGTTTCTGACACTAAAAATGGACGATTCAGAGGTTGTTCGAGCGTTACCCGATGTAAAAAGCGTTGCGCCAACGGCGAAGTGGAAAGAGCGCATCACCGTTGGTGACAGAAGCTCGTGGCAAGAGCCGTTAGCGGTCACGAGCGAGTTTCAATCCATGACCAATTTGGTGCCGATGGCGGGGGGGCGATGGTTAAACCCACTCGATCAAAAAGAGACGCGCAAAGTCGTTGTACTGGGTTATGAACTGGCAGCCGACTTATTCAACCCGAATGAGGACTTTAGTTGGTTTGCGACAGTCACATTGCAAGTCAACCCTGTGGGGCAAAAGGTAAAAATCGGCAATGAGGAGTTCACCGTTGTGGGCGTATTGGAGAAAAACAGCGCCCAAATAGAACAGGGGGATCTTATCAACTATTCCAGCTTTGTGCCGTTAGCGACGTGGAAGCGATTTCATGTCAACGGTGAAATTGGTGGCATCAATGTGCAACCACAAGCCGATGTAGACCGAGAAGCCTTAGCAAAGACGATCAGGCAAGTGATTGCCCGTAAGCACGGGGCAAGTGTCAGTGATGAACAGGTCATCCAAGTCGATGATATGTTCCTTAAACAAAAGAGTATGCAGCAGTTTCTGATAGGTTTGCAGAGTTTTCTTGGCATTATCGGCTTCGTGACGTTAGCTGTTGCTGGCGTTGGCATTGCCAATGTGATGTATGCCACCGTAAAGCGATCTACGCGTGATATCGGCGTGCGCATGGCAGTCGGTGCAACCCCAACGGCCATTCGCATGCACTATTTAGTGCAGTCTTTATTGACAATGATGATGGGGGGCGCGCTTGGCTTAGGCGTGACGTACGCGCTGGTGTCTGCCATCAGTTCCATTCCTTTAGAGGGCAATGCCTTTTATGAACAACTGGGTAAACCTGTCCCTGAGTTGTCGTGGGTCGTTGTCGCGATTGTCATCCTCACCTTAATGATCATTGGTGTGGCCTCGGCATGGTTACCTGCAAACCGAGCCGCAAAAGTCAGCCCGTTGGAGGCGCTACAAAGTGAATAACAACAATAACTCTGGAGAGAACATGTCGAAGCCGCTTGTTGAGCTGACCAACATCTGTAAATACTACTCAAGCGGGGAGGCGGAAGTTCGCGCGTTAGACGGCGTTGACTTAACCATTAATCAAGGCGAGTTTCTTTCGATTCTTGGCCCGTCCGGTTCGGGTAAATCAACGCTAATGAACATGCTCGGCTGTTTGGATAAACCCACCGATGGCGAGTACCAACTTGGCGGACAAAACGTCGCAAGTTTAAGTGCGAATGAGCTGGCTGGCATTCGTAACCAAAAGATTGGATTTGTCTTCCAAAGCTTTAACTTATTGGAATACGCGACGGCGCTCGATAACGTGGCACTGCCGTTGGTTTACTCTGGCATCAAAGCCAAAGAACGTCGCCAGCGCGCAGCTAAATTGCTAGAGCAAGTCGGGCTAGGGGATCGTTTAGACCATAAACCAAACCAGCTTTCTGGTGGTCAAAAGCAGAGAGTTGCGATTGCAAGAGCCTTGGTCAACGACCCTCAAATCATCCTAGCTGACGAGCCAACCGGCGCGCTCGATTCAAAATCTGGTGCTGAGATCGAAGCTCTGTTCAACCAACTCCACGCCGAAGGCAGAACATTGATCATCGTGACGCACGATAACGCCCTCGCAGAACGCACCAAACGCATCATCACGATCAAAGATGGCAAGGTGATTTCGGATAGAGCGCCGGTAAGTAGGGAGAGATGAGCTTTTCTTAATTGAGAACTGAGTTTTAAGGGAAATAGCGATACAGAGGCTATCTCCCTTTACTTTTATTCGCGATGTTCGCTTTGTCTCTCTTTTATCAAGTCATGCTTTTGTTCTTTAAGTAGAGTGATTGCGAGCTTAGTGTCCTCAATCAATTTACTGTTATCGTTGAGATCTTTGCTCTTCAAAGGCAAAACTAGATAATGAATGCTGCCATCTGCATTCTGTACTCCGGTAGCGATGATGACATCACCTTCAGACGCCGTACCAAAATACTCTGATACGACTTTGGTTTCGCTGACACCGTAGCTATCCAAATAGGATGACTCCGTATTGTCAAACAAGATAGGACCCCCTTGCTTAGCTAATGTTCGCAATTGTTTTTGCTTTTTCTCGTCGAATGGATAGTCGGTCGTACTGATGTAACTTACCTGTTCAGCTTCAATAAAATCGTACAGTTCATTGCTCAGTTCATTTAATGGGGCAGATATCCAAGGTGTAGCTGGAATGACGTCGGAAGTATCATCATTGCGACTTAGTGGTGTTGGAGCGGTAACAACCTCTTGAGCAGCATCGCTCTCAGGAGGCGTTACACTTATTGTCGCAGCGTCTTCTGTCTTGATTTGCTCATCAAGGCTTGCAACAGGTTCGGTCTGGGCATTCTTGTTATTTGAATTAATTAGAAATATGGCGAGTACTGCACCAAGTGCTAGCGCCGATCCAGTCAAGAGTTTTTTGTTACTTGTCATGTGTCATGTCTTACCGTTTATTTCATTAGTAAATATAGCGGCCACTTATTTATTCCGTGGCCGCAGGCTAATAAGTTAGTGGTAGAGATCGTCATTCCAAGAGATAGTTACGGCTCGGCTAGTCTCTGTCCATTGACTGCTATCACGATTTTTCTTCCAGGTATTTTCTGGAGTGGTATACCAGCTACACCAGTCGCGACCAAAGTAGTAATTGGTTTTTCGCCAACCAGCAACCAGCTTGACCTCTGATGTATCTAGGCCATCTTGAATGTCATTTTTTCTATATACGACGCCGACTTGTGGTTTAAAATCTGAACGCATAACGACAGGTAACTCATTGTAATCAATCAAATTACCCATGTCACAACTGGTCCAACGATACAATAACCAGTCTTTAGCTGGCGTATTATGGCGGATAGTCTTGTTTTCAATTAACCAATTAATGCTTTCGTTAGCTTGGTTAAAATCGGCAACCGTTTGAAACTCTGGCTGGTCGTACGTTACACGGTTGCTCCAGGAGATTCCCCCACTAATATTTGGAGAAGTAGAAGCACTGAATCCAAGGTTAAAATCTAGCGACTCACTGACAGATGCCGTTGCAATGGTGTTTTCTGGAGCATGGCTCATGTGGCGTAAAGGGGCGCCATTTAAATAGCTCAGTGCCAGCTTAAAAGCCGTTGGAACGGTGTAACGGTAATCTCCCCCAGTAGCAAAACCATAGATTTGTTCTTTGTTTGGAACATTAGTCATGTCGAAGCCAGAACCGCCATTTAGGATCAACTTGGCTTCTTTAGCGCCATTTGGTAGCAAAGATTGGTTCCAGACATTTTCTAAAGAATAAATTAAGCGGATTTTTTTCGAGCGTGCATCACCATCATCAAGCTGAAGCAATGTCGAAGTGTAAGATTTCAATGTATCTTCAGCATGTGCTGGTGCTAAAGAACCAAGTAAAGCGAGTGCGATAATACTCGCGGAAAGATGCTGTTTTTCCATTATTTTTTCCTATTAGTCAGCCCATAAAGACTTTTGTTTTAAACCATCTTGATGGGCACTTTATAATTATGGACAGGTTATAAATTCAAGCTCAATAAATGAGCGGTGAAATAGTGCATCTTGTTTTTTATTAAAAAAAGAAAAAGGATAGATTCGTGGGATTAATGTCTCATAGTTTTTAAATTCACCACTCAACTATAATAAATAAGAATTTGGTTATTAAGTCTTGTCTTTTTAAGTTATTGCTTAATTTTAATTTTCTAATGTTGTGTTGAGATTTTCTATTGATAAAAGTGAATTTTATAAATGTTAGCCATGTTATTTTTAGGGTTTTTGTTATACCAAATTAAGTAAAGTATCGTTATGTGGTTATCTCGGTTTTATGGGTTTAATTCAAATTAAAACAGTGGTTTATGTTTTTTTGTTCTTATTTTTTTTAGAGCTTAATATAATAGTTTAGTGATAAAGTCCGTCAATGAAGTTGCCATGTTCATGTATAAAGTTATATGTGCTTTTATAGTAGGAAATTAAACTTTACGTTTAAGATGGTAAAGATAGAAAAAGAAATAAATAAGATTATTAAATAATCATGTTTCGAGAATGTAAAATGTAACGTACTTCTAATTAAACGAATGCTTGAATAAACGATGGAGTGTGAAAAGTGCTATTTAAGTTACGCTGTCCTATATTCCAGTTGGTGCCTTGTTCATACAATGCGTTTTCTCGGCTTAAACTGGTTTACGTACTGCTAATCTCTTATCCGTTTCTTAATTACACATATTGGCAATATGCTCGCCAAGTTACGTGTATTGGTGTCAATAAAAAACAGTATCTACGATAGCTCTCTCAGGGTTGGAACTGCCACTATGAATTTCCTTCATGTTCAATGTGAAACAATACCAATATTACTCAACTCGTGAAGCAAGTATAAAAAAAGGACTGCTCTGGTGTTAGGCACTGCGACGGTCGTTTTTTGTACGAACCGTTCGTCGTAAGTGTTGTGCAACCTAACGATTGGGAAAACCAAAAAACAAAAAATGTCCCCATGCACAGAGTTAGGAAAAGTCTGCTTTATCTAAGGAAATAGGATACCAACTCACGATGAATAACGATTTCACATTTGCTATCAAAAGCATTCGCTTTGATGAGAATTACCAACCATCAGACAACACGCGAATCACTACCAACTTTGCTAATCTGGCTCGCGGAAACTACCGCCGAGAGAATCTGCGCAATGCACTCCGAATGATCGACAATCGTTTTAATGCGTTGGCATATTGGGATAACGCGCAAGGTGACCGCTACTCCGTTGAACTTGAAATCATCTCCGTTGATATGGATATCCAAGGTAGTGGAGAAGCCTTCCCATCGATTGAAGTGCTCAAAACTAACATTGTTGACCACAACACTAACGAGCGTATCGAAGGCATTGTGGGCAACAACTTCTCTTCATACGTGCGTGATTACGACTTTAGCGTTTTGCTGTTGGACCACAACAAAAACCAGCCACAGTTCAGCATCCCAGCGAACTTCGGTGATTTGCATGGCAAACTGTTCAAAGCTTTCGTTAATTCTGAGTCTTACAAACAGCATTTCAAAAAGCTGCCAGTGATTTGTCTGAGCGTATCGGACAACAAAGTATACCGACGTACTGAAAACCAACATCCTGTTTTGGGCTTTGAATATCAGCCGAACGAATCTTCGTTGACGGAGCAGTACTTCAAAAAGATGGGCTTACAGGTGCGCTACTTTATGCCGCCAAACAGTGTTGCACCATTGGCATTCTACTTCTTCGGTGACTTGTTGAACGATTATTCAAACCTAGAGCTTATCAGTACGATTAGCACGATGGAGACATTCCAGAAGATTTACCGACCTGAGATTTACAATGCCAACGCGGTTGCCGGTAATTGCTACCAGCCAAACCTAAAAAACCTAGACCACTCGCTAACTCAAATCGTTTACGACCGAGAAGAGCGCAGCCAACTGGCAGTTGAACAAGGGAAATTTGCCGAGGAGCATTTCATCAAACCTTATCAATCTGTGCTTGAACAATGGTCTGCAAGCTACGCGTAATCGATAACGAGAATCTAGAAAGGAATGACGATGAAAACACTATTACCGACTTCAACGGCTGGGAGCTTACCGAAACCTTCTTGGCTAGCGGAACCAGAAAAACTTTGGTCGCCGTGGAAACTGCAAGGTGAAGAACTGATTGATGGCAAACGCGATGCGCTACGTGTCGCTTTGCAAGAACAAGAGCTGGCAGGCGTTGATATCGTCAGTGATGGAGAGCAAACTCGGCAACATTTTGTGACGACCTTTATTGAGCATTTAAGCGGCGTAGATTTTGAAAACCGTAAAACGGTGACCATTCGCAACCGCTATGAAGCAAGTGTTCCGACGGTGGTTGGCCCAGTAAGCCGCACAAAGCCCGTGTTTGTTGAAGATGCAAAGTTCTTGCGTCAGCAAACTAAGCAACCTATCAAGTGGGCACTGCCAGGCCCTATGACGATGATCGATACGCTTTATGATGATCATTACGGTAGCCGTGAAAAGCTGGCTTGGGAATTTGCGAAGATCCTCAACCAAGAAGCGAAAGAGCTTGAAGCGGCGGGTGTCGACATTATTCAATTCGATGAACCTGCGTTCAATGTGTTCTTCGATGATGTGAACGAGTGGGGCATTGCATGTTTAGAGCGTGCGATTGAAGGGCTGAAATGTGAAACTGCGGTGCATATCTGCTATGGCTACGGCATCAAAGCGAACACAGATTGGAAGCAAACGCTAGGCACTGAATGGCGACAATACGAAGAAGTATTCCCTAAATTGCAGCAGTCAAATATCGATATTATCTCGCTTGAGTGTCATAACTCGCGAGTGCCTATTGAGTTGCTTGAGTTGATTCGCGGTAAGAAGGTGATGGTTGGTGCGATTGACGTCGCTACTAACGAAATTGAAACGCCAGAAGAAGTAGCGAACACATTGCGAGAGGCGTTGAAGTACGTTGATGCCGACAAGCTTTACCCATGTACCAACTGCGGTATGGCACCTTTGTCTCGTGAAGTATCGACCGCTAAGCTCAATGCGTTAAGTGCGGGTGCGGAGATCATTCGTAAAGAGTTGGTGGGTTGATATTAATACTTAGGCTCCGCACCATGAACTAAAATTAGGGTCAATCTAGCGAGTTTAAATGAAAATAGGAATCGGATTACAGCTCGCTAGGAAATAGCGATAACTTTCGCACTTCAAAGCTCTTGGTGGGTAGATCCTGAATCACGCTCGTCCCTCGCTGTTCAGGATGACGGATGTTGGAAGATATATTGCTCGCCACAACCCTAGGTATTGGAGCAGCTTCAAGATAGGGTCTTTCCGGCGAGTTAAAACGAGACTAGGAATCGGGTTACTGCTCGCTAGGAAATAGCGATAACTTTCGCACTTCAAAGCACTCGGTGGGTAGATCCTGAATCACGCTCGTCCCTCGTTGTTCAGGATGACGGATGTTGGAAGATACATTGCTCGCCACAACCCTAGGTATTGGATCTGCTCCAAGAGAGGGTCATTCCAGCGAGTCTAGACGAGAATAGGAATCGGATTACAGCTCGCTAGGAAATAGCGATAACTTTCGCACTTCAAAGCTCTCGGTGGGTAGATCCTGAATCACGCTCGTCCCTCGCTGTTCAGGATGACGGATGTTGGAAGATACATTGCTCGCCATCCCTCAGGTATTAGAGCAGCTCTAAGGTAGGGTCATTCCAGCGAGTCTAGACGAGACTAGGAATCTGATTACAGCACGCTAGGAAATAGCGATAACTTTCGCACTTCAAAGCACTCGGTGGGTAGATCCTGAATCACGTTCGTCCTTCGCTGTTCAGGATGACGGATGTTAAGAGATACGTTACTCACCTACCCAACTATTTGGCTTGTATTCAAATTTGGGTCATTCCAGCGAGTCTAGACGAGACTAGGAATCTACTAACAACTCACTGGAAAATGGCGATAACCTCAGAACTTCACAGCACTCGGTGAGTCGATCCTGAACCACGCTCGTTCCTCAATGTTCAGGGTGACCGTTTTAAATAAAAATGCCGCTCACAGTAAAGTGATCGGCATACATTTCCCGTTTCCAGCCTCGGCCAGATTTAATTCAACTCCACGCTCTTAATCTCAGGATGCTTTAGCAACATCACACGAATCCAGTGATGCACCACCCACATCACCATCGCGGTGAGCAGAACCGCGACGAAAATCGAGCTGAAACGGTACAAGATCGAAAAGAACGCGTCTTTTTGTTCTGGCACCAATGAGGTCGTCAGCGGAACCGATAGGGCAGACATGGCAGAAAACGCGATAGCCGCTTTAATTTGCCCTTTGGTGAGCCACAAGCAGAATGGCCCCATTGCAATGGTAAAGGCGAGCCAAAAGAGTAGCCCATGCCCATACCAACTGCCCAATATCAGCTGAACAGCCATCCCTGCGATGCAGCCTAGTGCGGTGCCGATGATGCGAATTTTTGCCATGGCGAGCGAGCCCGCTAAAGTCATTGGGGTTAGGATGATCAAAATGGAAGCTTGTGCGGACAGCGAGTCATATAAGTCCGCTACTTGGAATACGATAAATGCCGCCATCGCCACTACCCAACCCATAGCAACTTGGCTGATGTAGTCAATATCGCTTTTTACTGGGGTCGACATCTCAATGTGCTCGGCGGGGGATTTTGGCTCCGGGAACAACCAATACGCGAATGCGCAAACAAAAATATTGCTGAACGCCATCACCCACATGTTGACGTTGAACTCTTCAATATCCATGAAGTTATAGCTGGCAAAATTCAACACAATTGAACCCACCAACAGCCCCATGTAACCAAACAAATAGGTTTTCTGGTTCATCATTGCAATGCACTTGAACAGCATCATGATTCCGACGGCAACGGTCATTAATGTTGGATGAAACTGCAAGTATTCCAGCAAAAATGTGGCTTGTATGGTTGTCCACACCGCAGAGAAAAACACGATCAATAAAGCCGAAATATTAAAGTTGTCCATTCTGCCCAATATAAACAGCGGCATCATGATGGCAAAAAATCCGTAAGACCAACCGAAGATCATGCTTAGCGCGAGCCCTAAAGAGCAGCCGAACCAAATTCGTAAGGTTTTCATTGTCGCCGCCTAGTAAATGAAGTGGAACCAGCTTGCGAGGTGAATCTGTGCTTGCGCCATCAACTGCCAGAAAATGCTGTTGTCTGGGTACAAAACAATGGTAGCGCGAGAGCCGACAAACAGTGCTGGTGGTAACTCTTCGCTGCTGGTTAGGTTCACTCGTGTACGCTGCGCATCACGTACCCAGCGGTTGTTCACTTCCACTTTGGTCAGTGCGCCATTAGGCGTTTGTTGTGCGGCTGCTACACCGTAATCGCGGCTAGCTAAATCAAAGTCGTACACCGAACCTGGGTTGGCATCAAATGTGACCAAGGCGTGGAAAGTCTTGTCTACGTTCGCGACGGACTTTTCACGAAAATCAGCGGCTACCCAGAGTGATCCTGTTGGTACAAACGTCAGCAATGGCATGTTGGTGTTTGCCATCGTGCCAACTTCTAGTTGCAGGTTGGTCACGACACCATCACTGGGAGCGAGTACCGCGGTATTTGCCAAATCAAGTTGCGCCTTTTCGATGCCGTTTTTGGCAATTCGAACGGCGGTGCTTTGACCTTTTTGATCGCCTAATTGCGCCTCAATGACTTTTAAGTTTTGTCGTTCCGCTTTAAGCGCTGCACGTGATACCTGATTTTGGGCAAAGGCATTATCGAGTGTCGATTGAGAGATGACTTTCTGCTTCGATAGTGTCAGTAAGCGGTTGTACTCGCGGTGTGCATTATCAAATGTCGCTTGTGCGCGGGCAATATTGGCAAGAGCGGCTTCGCGTTGAGAATACAGCGTTGCTTCTTTTTCATAAGCGGATTGCAGAGACAGCTCCGCCTGTTCAAGCGCTATCTTGTATTTACGATCATCAATCGTAAACAACACATCGCCTTTTTGAACGGACTGGTTATTCTCGATGAGAACGTCGGTCACTTTACCAGATACCTCGGGTGCGACTTGGACAACGTATCCTTGCACTCGTCCTTCGGTCGTTAAGGGGGCGTGGCGGTCAGCAATGATAATGTACAAAAATAGTACGATGAACAGGACAATCAAAGTTCGCATCCAGTGTTTGAATTTTTGGTCAGCCGTCATTACAAGTTCCGTTAAACATGTTGGATAGCGGATTATAGAGAAGTCACTCACAATTCAGTAGAATGATAATACGAACATAAATGACCTAAAAATAGGACAATGAACGTTAATTTTGATGATATTTACCTATTCACTCAGACGGTGGTTCACGGCGGTATAAGTGCAGCGGCAGAGGCGAATCAACTACAACGCTCAAAAGTGAGTCGTCGTCTGCAAGAATTAGAGAAATCGCTCGGGGTACAGCTTTTGATTCGCACAACACGCAGCATTGAGTTGACGGAGCACGGGAAACGCTTGTTTGAGTTGGTGGGGCAGCCTATTGACCATATTCAGCAAGGTTTAAATGCCATGCACGAATATCAACAAGAGCTGACGGGCAAGGTGCGTTTAGCCATTCCTTCCGCATTGATGAGCTCTGCCGCGTTTAACGCGATCATCACCGAGTACACAACGCGGTATCCGGAGATTTCGGTCGAGATTGAAAACCATCAAGAGAGTGTCGATCTCAAGCGTCAATCGTTTGATTTACAGCTTCTTCCGAGCGTGGTCAAAGTCACCGATGACAGCTATGTGCAGTTCAGTCTTTTGCCTTATCGTAGTCACTTTGTTGCGTCAAAAGCCTATCTAGAATCGCATCCGCCAGTAAAAACGGTGGAAGATCTTAAGCAGCATCGCCTTTTAACTAATCGTTACAATGCCGATTTGCTCGATTCAGATTTGCATGTCGCGTTGCGATCGGACGATCTCAACTTGCTGCGCTCGATGGCGATAGCAGGAAACGGCATCGCGTTTATTCCTCAAATTCATTCCAAGCCTGCACTGAGAGACGGTTTGTTGGTCGAGGTGCTGCCTCAATTCGCGCATCCGAAGCAGCATCTTACTCTGATTTATCCCTCGGCCTTATTTCTGCCCAATAAAGTCAAAGCCTTGATTGAACTAATTCGAGAGAAATTTAAATAGTCAGTTCAAACCACTCTTACCTAAGGGCAAATGTGTGAGCGAAGGTCATCTTTCTAGGTTTTATTGCTCTAACATGAAAGGGTTCTGATACATTAACTTTTGCTCAACTTGTTGAGTATGGTTTGTGGTCGCACAAGATAGGAGATGGAAATGTTATCGAAAGGAAACACGGGCCTGATTGTGGTGGATGTTCAGGGCAAACTCGCTACATTAATGCATGAAAGCGACGCACTGATTGAAAATATCACGAAACTGGTAAAGGGCGCCAAAGCACTAGATTTGCCTATTCTGTGGCTAGAACAGAATCCAGAAAGGTTGGGCCCAACCGCGGAGCCGATTCGTGAAGTGCTTGAAAGCACGCATTTACCTATTACCAAGTACACGTTTGATGGTTGCAAAGAGGCGACGTTTAAGGTCGCGGTGGAGAACGCGAAAGTTGATACCTGGTTGGTTTGCGGTATTGAATCCCACATTTGCGTCTATCAAACCGCGGTTTCTCTGCGCCAGTCCGGTTATCGCGTTGAATTAGTCACGGATTGTGTCTCTTCCCGAACCGCTGCCAATAAAGCGCTCGCTCTTGCGAAGTTAACCGCTAACGGTGTGGTGCTCACTGGGTTAGAAATGTGCTTGTATGAAATGGTCGAAGATTGCCGAGCACCTGAATTCAAAGAAATTCTGGCGCTCATCAAATAGTGGAATCACTGTAATCAGCAACAACTTTATTTGAACACGCTATTCAAATTCTCGTTGATATCTTGGCAACATCGACTCGTTGCCAAGTAACCCGCCTTGGTGAATATAAATCACCGTTTTATCTGTGTTCTCTTCCAACCAAGGGGTGAGGCATTGCCACATATACGGGTCGTATAACAGGTCAAATTCGAGGTCGGTTTGCTCAAAGAGTGCTTTCCATGTGATGTAATCTTCTTCGTACAAGCGACCAAAATGGTGTTTGTTGCGCACGGTTAAAATGGTTGGGTGGCTGTTTTCACCGAGCTGGTTGAACTGCTCAGTTAAGTAATCTGCATCGCCTACGCAAGGGCAAGTTAGCACTTCTATGCCGTGTGGGCTTAAATGTTTATGAAGATATAAAGCGGTCGTGCCAGTGCCTGATGGCAGGGCGACGGTAAACTGTTCTTTACCTCTCAATCGCGTCCAATCAAGAATTTCTCGTGCTAACTGTTTGATGCCAGCTTCAGCGAGGTGGGAACGTCCACCCTCTGGAATAAGCAATGTCGACTCATCTAATCTTTGTACCTGGTGGACGTATTCACTAGGGTGGAGTTCGCTACCGATGTCTTGCATGGCGGTGATTTTCATACCTAAATCGAGAGCGCCGCGATAGTTTCCGATGGGGGAGCTTTTTAGCCAAGATGGAATGTGATGAACATAAAACTCAAATGCCCAACCTTTAATCTGGGCGAGAGCCGCTAGCGAGTACATGGCATTAGATTGAGCGGAGCCAAAGCTTATTAACGTGGTGATGTCGGGATTTTGCTCTTCCATTAACGTCATAAACTTACGTGCTTTGTTCCCAGAAAAGTGGGAGTGGAGCATGTCGTCACGTTTAAGGAAAAATTTGCGCCCATTAAAGCTATGTTGGGTGATAGGACTTTCTGAGAGTTTCATGTCGATGCTGACGGAATAAACCGTGTCACCTTTGCCATTTATAAAGGGCGCGTAGTGTAACGCCATTAAACCCAGATAAAAAGTCTGGGTTTCAGGACTTCCATTTCGGTTATTCCTGATGTTCTGTTGCGAGGTCAATCACCGCCTCACAACCACCTTCTGGATGTGTACCAATCTTAAATTGCCAGCCATAGCGTTGGCACAAATCATCCACAATCATCAAACCTAATCCGTGCCCATCAGAATGTGGAATGGTCGAAAAGCCTTCGCCTTCATCACGCACCGAGATGGTGTTCTCATCCATATTGATATGAATTGATCCCGATGGTGTCGCGGCGATGCCGTTGCGAATCAGGTTGCCAAGAATAATGGTCAACACGGCATTGGTTGCGCGCGTTCTTGGGTTGCCGTCGATCTGTACATCAAAGCTGAGTGCTTTCTCATCCGCCTGAGCTTGGCTTTGGAAGATGATTTGGTTGAGTTCTTCTTCGGTGATGCTGCGTACTGGTGAATCATCTGTATTACGCTCGTAACGAACTAAGCCGAGTAGGGCATCCACCATGGTCGACATCTGCTGCGTTGCATCTTGAATTCGGTTCACTTGGCGTGTCTGAAAATCCGTGTTCGCACTTCTCGCCAGTAGGCTGCTTGAGCCTTTCATTACGGTTAACGGCGTACGCAGTTCATGGCTTGCGTATCGTGCAAAGGCTTGCTCACGCTTAATTACTTGATTGATTTTATGGCGGTACTCATTCAACTCATCCGCAAGAGTTTGGAACTCTTTGGCAGAGCCTTCAGGCACACTAAAAGTTTGCGTGGCATCGCCTTGGTGATGATCGAGTTGGGTTTTAAGCGCATTGACGGGTTCAATTAAGCGCTGTGACAAACGCAGCAGCAGGCTACCAAATAGGAACACCAGCACGGCGACAATGGACAGCACCATAGCGACGACGAGAATGAATTCCTCTGAGGTGATCTCGATTTCATCAATCAAGGAAACCAGAATCACAGGATGTTCAACACCTTTGTAGGTGTAAGTGCTCATGTAAACCATGCGCGAGTATTCACCGTCTTCTACTTCATCGAGAAAGTGCTTTTGACCAATCAGGTATTTTTGGTAGCGCTCGGCAACCAGTGAGATGTCGTTGTAAGCGGTGGTGAGCAGATCAAGCTGAATACTTCCTTGCTCTGGGTGGGACTGGAAATGTTCAATCGCTTCTTTTTTGTCGACCATAATACGACGCTCGCCCACGCGGTCTTCAGACCAAAGCAGGGAGCCGGTAATCAACAAAAAGCAGAAGATGCCAATCACGACCGACACAAAAGAGAAAAACAGAGCGAGTCGCCCTGTCATACTTTGTGTGCTTTGCGTGCTAGCAAGTAAGCGATTGATCATGCACCAGTCTCCAAGCGGAAGCCAACTTTCGGTACGGTGATAAGCACATGCTGTTCAAATGGCTTATCAAGTTGGTTGCGAAGTTGGTAAATGTGGCTGCGCAGAACGTCGTTGTTCGGCTCGTTCTCTTGCCAAAGTTGGAAGGCGATTTCTTCACGTGTTACTACGTCTGGCGCGCTTTTCACAAGCATTTCCAGAATGGTGTAAGTGGTGGGGTTTAGCGCCAGCAGTTTATCTTGGCGGTAAGCTTTACGCGTTTTTTGGTCGATAGAGACTTCGCCGTATTCCAACTTACTCGACGCGACAGTACCACGGTAACGTCGGATCAGCGCCATCATACGCGCTTCTAGAATATCCAAGTCGAAAGGTTTGGTCAGATAGTCATCCGCACCGTGTTGGAAGCCTTTGAGCATATCGTCACGGCTATCAAGTGCAGTCAGCATAAGCACTGGTGTGTTGTTGCCCGCGTCGCGAAGTTTATTACACATGGTCAGGCCATCCATGCGTGGCAGCATGAGGTCGAGCAAGATGATATCGAAGGTGTTTTCCATCGCCAGCTTCAAGCCGAGCTCGCCGTTGTCTGCATAATCGAGTTCCATACCTGCACACTCAAAATAATCGAACAGCATGCCTGCGATTTCTCGATTATCTTCGACTAAAAGTACGCGTTTCATGTATTTCTCTCCAAGTGGGCAGGTGTTCGAAAATAACATTTCGTATTAACCGAACATTATTCACTAAGGACGTGAAAAAGATGTCAATAACATCTCTTTCACGTTGATGTTTGTAGACTGGATTTATTCATCGGATTTAGTGGAAGAGTAGCATGTCAACCTTCAACATTCACGCTGCAACCTTTTCAAAGGTGAGCCAACACACTGAGCCTAAAACAGTTTTGTCTGTTGTGGTGCCATTCTTTAACGAGCAAGAAGTCTTGCTAGAATTTCATCGTCGTTTAGCCGCCGTTTTGGATGAAATGCCTGAACATTGCGAAATCGTCTATGTCGACGACGGTAGCAAAGATGACAGCCTAATGATCGCGCAAAACTTTTCTCAATCTTCTAGCGATGTTCGTTGTATTGCATTAAGCCGTAACTTTGGCAAAGAGTCCGCCATGAGTGCGGGTCTGGAACACTGTCAAGGTGAAGCGGTGATCGTGATTGATGCTGACTTGCAAGACCCGCCGGAGTTGATCCCGCAAATGGTATCAAAATGGCGTGAAGGGTATGACATAGTGAACATGCAGCGCAGCGAACGCCACGGCGAAACTTGGTTCAAACGCTTCTCGGCCGCTTGCTTTTACAAAGTGCTTAACAGCATGACGAAATTGGATGTGCCTGAGAACGTTGGCGATTTCCGTCTACTGAGCGCAAAAGTGGTTAAACACATCAATGCGTTGCCAGAGCGTAACCGATACATGAAAGGCATTTTCTCTTGGCCGGGTTTCAAGCAAGTGACGGTTCAGTTTGAGCGCGACGCTCGTTTCTGTGGTGAAACCAAATGGAACTACCTCAAGCTGATTGGCCTTGCAATGGACGGTATTACCTCGTTTTCCATTCGCCCCTTGCGCTTAGCGACACTTGCTGGTGCGTTAGTGGCGTTCAGTGCCTTTATCTATGGCGCATTCATTGTGATGAAAACTGTTGTATTTGGTGAGCCTGTCACTGGTTACCCATCCATGATGGTCGTCCAACTTGCATTGGGCGGTGTGCAACTGCTGTCGATTGGCCTTTTGGGTGAATACATTGGCCGCATTTTTGTCGAGACCAAGCAACGTCCTCTTTATCTTGTTCAGTCTGTTTACGAGCAGCCTGCAAAACATCAATCCATCCAAACCATGAAGTTTAAACTGGGAGAAACCGCGTAATCATGAGTATTAATAAAACCCATCTGTGGTTGTTGTTGGCGTTTGCTCTTTTACTCCGTCTTATTTCACTTGCCGCTTACCCTTTGATGGACACCACAGAAGCCCGCTACGGCGAAATGGCGCGCTTAATGGTGGAAACCGGCAATTGGCTTACCCCACAGTTTGATTACGGCGTGCCTTTTTGGGGGAAGCCCCCCCTGTTCACTTGGATGAGTGCTTATGGCATTGAGCTGTTTGGATTGAATGAATTTGCAGTGCGCGCACCTCATTGGTTGGCGGGGGTTGCGACAATTGTTTTTGTTGCTTTCATGGCGCATCGCGCAGGCTTTAATGCTGTCATCGCAGCGTTGGTATTGGCGACGTGTGGCATCTTTTCAATCGCGGCGGGCGCGGTGATGACAGACATGGCACTGACGTTGGCAATGACCATGGCGATGGTCGGTTTTTACTATTGCTGGCTTGGTAAAGACAAACACAGCCGATTGTGGGGTTACCTCGGTTTCTTTGGCTTGGCTTGCGGGCTGTTAGCAAAAGGTCCAGTGGCGATCGTGATCATGGGCATCGCAGTATTTCCTTGGCTCGTGATTCAGCATGGTTTCTTTGGTGCCTTCAAAGCCTTGTGGCAGCGTTTTCCAATTGTGTCGGGGTTGGCGCTCATGCTGGCGATTGCTCTACCGTGGTACATCATGGCTGAAATGGCGACGCCTGGATTTATTGATTACTTCATTGTTGGCGAGCACTTTAAGCGTTTTGTTGTCAGCGGTTGGGAAGGGGACCTGTATGGCTCTGCTCATGATCAACCACGTGGGATGATCTGGGTATTCTGGCTGCAATCGGCTGCGCCTTGGTCAATTGTATTGCCTATCTTGGCGTGGAAACGTCGTAAGGTGCTCAAAGCCATTGAAACTGATCATCAAGGTTTATTTAGCTTCCTGATGTGTTGGCTGATTTCCCCAATGATCTTGTTCACCATGGCTGGGAATATTTTGCCTGCTTACGTGCTACCGGGTGTGCCTGCATTGGGTATCTTGATTGCGATGCTGGTGGATAAACACGATTTCAAATGGCTGACCGGAACGGCAGCGGTGTTGCCAGCGCTGCTTATGATTGCGATGTTGGTTTTGAATATGGGCAAAGCAGATAGCCGCAGCGACCGCATCATCTTCGCGCAAATTAATGACAACGCTCCAGTCTTCTACATTGGTAAGCGCCCGTTCTCAGGCCAGTTCTATAGTCATGGTCAGGCGAAAAAGCTTGAAGATAAGAATGACTTAAACAATCTGAAGAAATTCCACCTGATTGGTAAATCGCAGCAAGTGGATAGCATGATTCATGAAAATGCGTTGAGTTGTACCAACGAGTTCACAGCAAAACCGAAACGCTCACTCTACACCTGTGTGGTTGGGTAACGGAATGTGCAAATTACCAAGATTTGCTTCTTTAGAAAGGTTTGCTTCGTTAACAAGGTTTGCTCTGGTAGGTGGTGTCGGCTTTATGGTCGACACTCTTATCTTTTCTGTGTTGTTCCATTGGTTTGGTCTGGAGTTGATGCTGGCTCGTGGGATAGCATTTTTGTTTGCAGCAACCACGACTTGGCTTGGCAATCGCTGGCTGACTTTCTCTCAAGCAGAAAAACCCAACCCTTTCGCTCAATGGCAAAAATTTATGGCGAGTGCCTGTATCAGTGCTTTGCCGAATTTTATTGTGTTCAAAGGCGTAACGCTCGCGCTTGGAACGCAAGGAGTGATGGTCTATTTGGCTTTGATCTTAGGCATATTGGCAGGCATGGTGAGTAACTATTTACTCAGTGCAAAATGGGTGTTTAGTAGAGGATAGAAAGGTTCGGGCTTACTCTCCTATCCTCGAGTTAAAAATTCGTTATTTGAACCAATTTTTCTTTTTGTACATCAGAGTAAACCTAAAGCTTTTCATGGGGGATGTAAAAAGGTAAATAAGCCAAGGTTTATACCTTGGCTGCCGTTAGTTCAGATTTTGATTGTTCGATTTCAGATTCCGTTTGCCACTTGCCGTTGTAAAGGTATTCACGCTCAGGAAGTGGGGCATTTGACGCCCTTAAATCAAATACCTCTTCGGTTTGATATTCTCTACTACAAACTGGAATACTAAAGAGCCTTGATTCTGGCTTTGCTTCAAACAGCTTTTTATGATCATCGACCTCTTTACAATCCAGTTTGTAGACCTCTGACAGTTGTGTGACCATGGATTCTAAATCCGCTTCAGTTTTAAAGAAAACATAACAATCTGATCTATCTTGTGAGCGAAAGATAGTCTTATGAGCAGTATCTCGATATCTGCATATGTCATGCTTAAAATAGAACTGGATCACTTTCCTTTTTTTATTGTAGTCCGCAAACAGCCAATCCTCACGCTCTCCGATTCTCACTTCTGTTGGTTCATCTGGTTGGCGTTTAAGCATTTTAAAGGAGACTAATATAAAAGCACCTGCACCTACTAACGCCATCGGGCCAACCATCGCTACCATCACCACACATACCACTGCACCTATCCAGCCAACGGCTTGCGTGGCGGTATTCACCCACTTAGGCATGTTGCGACGTTTCTTCATCACAAAGCCTTTGTCAGAAAAAATATAGTCATAGCGATAGTCGAGGCCAATCGTAAGGTAAAAGGCACCAGACACCATCACCGATAAAATAAAAGAAAAAATAGTTACGCCAACCGTGTCACTCGTGTGTATAAACAAAGTTAATAGGAATGGGGCGATCACAAAGGGAAGCGCAAAAAGTTTAAAGTAATAGCGAAATGGTTCCTCTACATCATACTTGTGCCATGTTCTGACATTATCGCCTGCGAGTATTTCTTGCTCTTGCGCTTCTTGATAAACTGCTAATTCTTCTGGGGTGACGTAAAATGGTGAATATGCCAAGGGTTACTCCTTGGTTGTATTCAGTTCTGCTTTGCGCTGGTCGATTTCCGCTTCGCTTAGCCATAAGTCACCACGCAAGTATTTTAGTTCGGGTAATGTGGCATTCTTATTTCTCAGGCTATCTACTTCGCTTAGTAGATATTTAGTTCCTCTTACTGGAACATCTTGAAGTTTTTCGTACATTAGGTCTGTATTGAAAAGCTGTTTAATATTGTTTTCTTCAGAGCATTCGATGTTCCACTTGTTAACTAACAACTTCAACAAGTAATTCACTTCTGATTCAGTTTTGCAAAATATATAACTTCGACCACGAGTTTGGTTTCGACTGACTTCTTTATGCTCAATGTCAAAGAAATAGCAGTCGTCAAATTTGTGATAAATCACAATGAGTTTTCGCTGTTTGTTGTATTGAGCAAACAATGAATCTTTGCGAAGCCCCACTCGTACTTCAGTTTCTTCTTCAGGTTGGCGCTTCAGCATGCGAAATGAAACTAAAATAAATCCACCAGCACCGACTAGAGCCATTGGTCCTACTGCGATTACCATAAATACGCAGACTACTGCTCCAAACCAACCCATCACTTGCGCTGCTGAGTTCACCCAAGTAGGGAGATCACGTCTCTTTCTCAAGACCATGCCTTGCTCGGATATGGTGTAGTCATAACGATTGTCTAAACCAAATGTAAGATAAGAAACACCGGACATGATTATCGTTAAGCCTGATAATATGTAGGTCAAGAGCATCTGACTACTATCGTGGAGAAAGTAGGTCAGGAAAAATAACGGGCTGACTGCGGCTATAGCAATTGATAAGTATAAGTATCGAAAAGGCTCTTCAATATCGTGCTTGTGCCAGGTTGTGAGCTCTTTCCCTTTTAGAATTTGTTGCTCTTGTTCTTCTTGATAAGCCGAAAACTCGTCTGGCGTGATGTAAAAAGGTAAATAAGCCAAGGGTTACTCCTGTAAGCTAAGTTCACTAGTATCTGAAGTTAATGAACTTCTGATCGTTGCTTGTTTAGTATTGTCTGAAATCGCCGTATAAGTTGCACGCTGTTTTGCATTATTTTGGAACCAGTACTTACGGCTTAATTCGTTTTCATCATCGAGGATGTATTCTATCTCAAATGCTAGATAGTCAGCTGAGTCTTTCATAGGTAAACTCAATTTATACACGCTTTGAGAGTTTGCGGAGTTCATCGGGCTATTCAAGGTTTCTAGATCTACTCCGGTGTACCAAGTTCCTGATATCAATTCTCCCTTAGTTACAGAAGTATTTGTCCGAAGTTTAATTCCATCTCTTGCTATTTTGGTAGGAACTTGGATATGCAACTCAATACCAAACAGCTCCTGCATTGCTGATGGGTATTGCGTTGATGAATTGGGAACAACCCGCATCATTGGCACTTGGTAGATTGATGGTTTATCTATGATGGTTTGTAAATCAAATAGTGCCTTTTGTACTAATGAAGAGTTGTGTTTTTCTCGTTCTAACAGATCTGGAGACTGACTCCATTGTGCTCTGGCGGAATTATATCCCCACGGTAATTTATCTAACCATTTTTGAAAATCGTCTTGTTTGAACTTGCTCATTACATAGTTGCTCAAAAGGTAAATTGCAGTTAGCCCCATAATGACAAACATGATTGGCCCACCGAAAAGAACGTTTGCTGACCATACGCCAGTTATTCCTCCTACAGCTTGAAAGGTCCCTACTGCTGTAAGTCCAACTAAAGAAGAAAAGTTGAAGTATCCCGCAATTTTTGCAGTGCCATTCAAACTATCAAGTTGTTGTAACGACCGGTAAGCTTCTATCCCTGAAGCTAAAGCACCTATTATTCCTGTTACCGCAAGCCATTTGTTGAAAATTTTAAGATCACTCAAAGAAGAAATAGGTATTGTGGTATCACGTTTCGCCATTTCTTTTAGGGCAGATAAAGAACGTGCTCGTAGCGTTTTATCTACTCTTACGTTGTCCCAAAGTTTACCGGTGCGAATACCCGTCCAAGCGTTGACTGTATAAAAAAGCTTTTGTTGGATATCCAAAAATTCATCTGAGGACATTAATCCAGTGTCTTGGATACTGCTCATGGCATCACCAAGCGCGATGCAGTTAAATACTAATGCCAGAAAGCCTAGACCACCGGCATTCTCGAACAGTTTATTCAAATCATTGAGCTTATTCATCACGATCCGCGTTCTAAGCTCGATGGTTCTTTGAGGTAGATCATCAGGTAACTCAATGTACTGCGGGTACTCCAATGTAGCTACAGCGAGAGCCTTCTTAATAGTCTTTTTATTTTTTAAAGCTGTTGTGTATTTAGAGTCAGCTTTGCGGTTATTTTTCTGGAAGTCAGCAATGATTGCATCGTTTTTTTCGAGCTTAATCAGATAATCACTTACGCGTGTTTTCCATTTTTTAAAATCGTGAGCGTAACCTTCTTTTATTGTTACGGGCATATTGTGTGCCATATGTTCTGCAATAACGGCAAATAAATAATAGCTATGACGGTTCAGAGGTTTAGCGAAAACAGGCATCAGCGAAATTGATACTTGTGAGGTCATGCTAACACCAAACTCTACAACGCCTTTTGCAAGCGCACCTATTGCAGATTTAAAAATAATATCCAGCTCTTGGAAACCTTTGGCGATATCTTTGAGAAAGGCTGTTTCCGCAGTGTTTGGGTTGGAAACAAAGTCCATGATCTTAGAGTACATATTCACGCGGTTGCTGGTATCAGATATCTGGTCCATCAACTGATTATCAGGTTCAGGATTGTCTGAGACGATCGACTGTTCATTCTGCGCCTCAGTAATATTCTTCTCCATCACTTTAAATAAACTACGACTAAACCCAGAGGCATAGAGAGCTAGTAAACTGGTTGGTTTCTCCCATTGGCTTTCTGCCCATTGGCGGTCTTCTTCTTGCATCACCAAAGTAAATGACTCAACCGCTTGCTTGTGCAGTTGATACAAGCTGTACTGCGTGTCTTCGCTGTATAGGTCGAAGGTTCTCTCAAGATGATGAGGTGTTAAGGACTCCATTACTGCGATAAAGTCGCGTTTGACCGAAACCACTTGGGCTAGCATGGTTTCTTTTTGTTCTGACAGCTCTTGCATCTCGCTCAGCATTTGCTTCCAGTTGAGCTGCTGACGCCAGCGTTCAGTCGCTATCCATTGTTCGTATTTACCAAAACGGCTCGCAGAAATTCGATATTTGTCCTGTATCGCTTTAGCAATGTCACTTTGGGTATGTTGGTGTGATTCAATCGCTCCAGCGGAAAATTTAGCAGGATAGCCGGACTGAACTGAGCTTTTGTTCTGCTCTGCCAAATCAAGTTGGTGAGAAGAGTCATAATAGTCAGCCATGTCGGTATAAAACGACAGCTCTTCGCCGTTACGCTTAACGCTAGCTGGCATGTCTATCTCGTCACTTGCACCAAACATACACAGTTGCATGGCGGTCTGCATCAAGTTCCACTGGTTTGAAAACTGGTCAGTGAAAAGGCGGTAAGGGCTTGCGGCACCAACAAAATGCAGTGACATATCTTGAATGTCTGCGGCGTAATCTTTTATCGCGACGAAGTAGCCTGATTCTTCTTCTGGAATCGCAGAGGTTAAATCGCTTTTGACTGCGACAGGTTTAAAGACAGAACCATCTTCATCTGCTTTGGTGGCGATGCCAGAATCCGCAAAGCGACCATCATCGACGGCAGAAGATTCAATATCAGCGACTTGGGTTAACTTATCTATTGGTGCAATGTTGTGCTGATTCTCGTTTGAGGACAGAACAATGGTTTGCATGCGATCGATATGATTACTCGGATTGTTAAGTACGCGCATGAACGTGTGCCATGTCCACCGGTGCTCAGAGAAGCAAATCGATAGTACGCTTCCGTTGATGTAAGTAAGGAAGGGTTTTGCATCTTGTGGTGTCCCACGCTGCTCTGATTTTGGGCTTTCTGATTCTCCCAACTTATAGAGCGTGAATTGCGTTCCTTTGATTTCGTATTCGTCTAAGCTTTTGTTGATTGCATCATAGACATACAGCCAACCGTCGCGCAGTTGACGCAGGGTGTAACCAACGGTATTGAGTTTGGCTGGGCCTTGGCCTTTCCATTCTTCAGGCAAACCAAAAGGTTGTGTCTCTTCTGTTTCTAGCTGATCGATGGCATAGCGGACTGGGATAAAGTGCGCAGGTGATGCTTCCGTTGCTTCTTTCTCAGTTTTTAAATTGAGAGGTTCTGGTTCAGACGGCGGTGGCGGATCGATTTTTTTTGTTTCTCCCTCCCAAAACATACTGCGCTCTGGGGGGGAGCCAGCAAGATCATCGGATTCCGTGGTTGGAACGATATTCAGCGATTTCAGTGTACCATCGCTTTCAAATGCCTGAACGGCCTCCTCATAGGTATAGCTGTTGTCATACCAGAACATAGAAGTTTTTGGGGGAAGTGGATTATTCATCGTTAGCCCATGTTTAAGAGTTTTACTCTGTTACGCAAATATCGCACCAAAATAAAGTGATTAAAAATCAATGAGTTAGATTTTTATGGTTTTGCGTCAATCAAATAATTGTTTGTTTTTCCAATAAGTTGGTTGGTGTTTACCATTTTTTGTATTGATTGAATCAAAGTTTGAGTTGTGAGTGATGCCTCAATGAGCCGACAAAACAAAAGGGCTCCAGAGTTACCTCTGGAGCCCTTTCTAGTATTTAAGTGCTAAAGAGTTAGCGACGCTTTGGTTTACGTTGACCAGCTGGTTTGCCTTGTCCTTGTGGGCGACCTTGGCCTTGCGGCTTGCTACCTGCAGGGCGGTTTGCACCGTTGCCGCTAGGACGTTGGCCGTTGCTTGCAGGGCGTTGACCACCTGTAGCTTTACCCGAACCGTTACGGTTGCCAGATGGTTTACCATCTTTTGAACCGCCTTCAGAACGTTTGTTCAAATGACCACCGAAGCCTGGTTGGTTTTTGGTATGTTTGGTTGCAAAGCGGTTTGCCCCGTGACGACCAGATTTACGACGTTGCGCTGGTGTTTGTGCTTCAATGTCTTCTGCAGGAACGAGACAGCCTTGTTTGTCACCGATCAAATGTTTTTTACCCATACTGACTAGGGCTTCACGGATCATTGGCCAGTTTGCTGGATCGTGATAACGCAACAGCGCTTTATGCAGGCGACGTTGACGTTCACCTTTTGCTACAGGTACATCTTCACGTTTTTTGTACTTCACGCGTTTCAGAGGGTTTGTCTCTGAGTAGTACATCGACGTTGCGTTACACATTGGCGAAGGGTAGAAGTTTTGTACTTGGTCACATTCGAAGTTGTTCTTTTTCAGCCACAGAGCAAGGTTCAGCATGTCTTCGTCTTCTGTGCCTGGGTGCGCAGAGATAAAATAAGGGATTAAGTACTGCTTCTTGCCTGCTTCTGCACTGTATTTCTCGAACATCTCTTTAAAGCGATCGTACGTACCCATGCCTGGCTTCATCATCAGATCAAGAGGACCTTTCTCAGTATGTTCCGGTGCAATCTTTAAGTAACCGCCTACGTGGTGAGTCACGAGCTCTTTCACGTATTCTGGTGATTCAATCGCAAGGTCGTAACGTACGCCAGATGCAACCATCACTTTCTTCACGCCTTCAACTTTACGCGCTTCGCGGTATAAATCGATCGTGTGTTTGTGGTCTGTGTTTAGCTTGTTACAGATGCCCGGGAATACACAAGAAGGACGACGACAGTTCGCTTCCGCTTTTGGATCTTTACAGCCCAGGCGGTACATGTTTGCAGTCGGGCCACCAAGATCGGAAATTGTGCCGGTAAAGCCCGGAACTTTGTCGCGAATTTCTTCAATCTCGTTGATGATAGACTCTTTCGAACGGTTTTGAATGATTCGACCTTCATGCTCGGTAATCGAACAGAAAGAACAGCCACCAAAGCAACCACGCATGATGTTCACAGACGTCTTGATCATGTCGTACGCAGGAATTTTTGCTTTGCCGTACATAGGATGAGGAACACGCGCGTAAGGCAGGCCAAACACAAAGTCCATCTCTTCGGTCGTCAATGGAATTGGAGCTTGGTTTACCCAAAGTTCACGATCACCATGGCTTTGAAGTAACGCTCGACCAGAGTACGGGTTCGTTTCTAAATGCAGTACACGGCTTGCATGCGCATAAAGAATGCGATCGTTTCTTAGCTTTTCAAACGAAGGTAAACGGACCGCAGTCGTCGCAGCATCGTGGCGTGATGGGCGAATTGTGATTGGTTGTGCAACTGGCTCGTCTTTTTTAGTTTCACACTGAGTTTCTACTTCGTATGGGTTCTTTGGTACGAACGCTTCTTTACGAGGTTTTTCAATGCGAGAAGAATCAATAACCGTGTAGCCTTCTGGCGCCGCTGGCAAGTTCACGGCAGTACCACGAATATTGGTCATGGTGCTGATGTCTTCGCCGTTTGCGATGCGATGTGCTACTTCGACAAGTGCGCGCTCTGCGTTACCAAAAAGTAGGATGTCTGCTTTTGCATCAAACAGTACAGAACGGCGAACTTTATCTGACCAGTAATCGTAGTGTGCCACACGGCGTAGGCTAGCTTCGATACCACCTAAAACAATAGGTACTTCTTTGTATGCCTCACGACAACGTTGAGAGTAAACCAACGTTGCTCGGTCTGGGCGTTTACCACCTTCGTTATTCGGTGTGTACGCGTCATCGTGACGAAGCTTTTTATCCGCGGTGTAACGGTTGATCATGGAGTCCATGTTACCCGCAGTGATCCCGAAGAACAGATTTGGCTTACCAAGTTGCATGAACGCATCTTTATTTTGCCATTCTGGTTGAGCAATGATACCGACACGGAAACCTTGTGCTTCTAGCAGGCGGCCAATGATAGCCATACCAAAGCTTGGGTGATCCACATAAGCGTCACCGGTTACAATGATAATGTCACAGCTATCCCATCCTAGGGCATCCATTTCTTTGCGACTGGTCGGCAAGAAAGGTGCCGTACCAAAACACTCTGCCCAGTATTTTTTGTACTCATGAATAGGAGTGATGTTATTGGTCATATTTTGCTCTCTGTTCCAGGGAGCGCGAATTATAGCGATTTGATTATCAGGTATCTATAACAAACTCATCTATTCAAGCTTAGTTCATCGAGTTTTATTTGGTTTGTAAAAATATCAATGCTCTATCGGCGATTTTCTGTCTAATTTCACCTTGAAAGCCTCATGGTTATAGATCGGTTCATGAAAAATGTCGCAATCTTAATACAAAGCATAAGCAATGGTGTGCTTATATGGGGTAAAGCCTATAATCAAATTAGTGCATATTAAATGCAAAAGGCTGAGCTGCTCTGGAAATAGTTCTAAGTCGATAGGCTTATCGTTGACACAATCCATCTATAAAGAGGATCGGCAGGTCCCAACTGGAATGTCGCGAATTGACTGTGAATTTTGAGCCTTGGGCTAATTACAAAAAAAGGGGCTAGGGTATGAGTGAATCTACGACAACAGTGCATCCAAAAATGCAAACGACTTCCAGTCTAACTCCTGTTATAGAGTGGTCTTACGATATTGATACTCGCGAGTTCGAATGTGATCAGCAAGGAATGGCAAAGGCATTTGGGATAAGTACGCCAGTAACCAGCCTAAATAACTTGTTTGATCATATGCTGATGGGGCAACAAGAAACGCTAAAACAACGAATTCTAGAAGTGGAACTCTTTGGCGGACGGGGGCGGTTTTCTTGTTGCATGATGCTAAAAAACGTTAACTTAGTGCACGTTACTATTAGTTTTGAAAGGCTCAATAAGCGCATTATCCAAGGCACTATCATTCCGCAATTAACAATCACTGGTTGCGAGGAGTTAGCGAAAATTCTCGAAACGATTTTTGATTTGCCAAATGTAGGCGTTTTAGTTGCCGATGAAGATACGCGCATCTTAGGTTGTAACCGTGCCTTTGAGTTACAAATGGGCTATCAAAACCGAGATCTGGTTGGGCTTAAAACTCATATTTTCAGTACCTCTCACCATAGCCAAGCGTTTTATGATCAGCTGTGGCAGCAAATTAATGATGAAGGATGTTGGTGTGGTAACTTGCTGAGCAAAACAGCAAACGGTAGCAACCAAGCTCATCATCTTTGTATTTACCGACTTACGTTTCATTCTGGACGAATTCTCTATCTCGGATTTTCTACGGATATTTCTGCTTCGTTGTTGTGGATGAAAAATCGTTGTGAACAACAGCATGATTGGGCTGCCTTTTTACCAACGAGGAAAGAATTTGAACTCCAATTAGCGAACTTAGCGAATGAAAGCAGAAATAAAGAACTCAACATTGTTATGACACTCAGACCCAAGTTTTCGGAGAGATACTTGCTTGAACAGCAATTAGGTTTTGCAGATTTTATTATGCGAAGTCGCTACACCAGTATTGCGGAGCAGTTATCTCGGGATGTGTTTGTCGTATGCTTGCAGACCCCTCATTGTCAATGGTTGAGCCCGGTTCGTTTGATCCAAATTGCCATGAAAGGGTTTTTTAATGAGCTTAGAAATGAAATGGGCACAAAAATGCATGCCACTATCGTTAAAGGCCAAACTGGTGTGTCAATCCTTGGCTATGATACGAACCGACCAAGACAAGCGCTAGCACATGCAGCGCAAGCGATGTTGTCCTCTATTTCCGGTGAAGGCAGCTATTTCAACTTTTACGACAGTGAACTTCACTCTGAATTAGTGAAGCGCCAACATCTCGAGGCGTTTTTGGAGGCGCAAATAGAGAGTGGGCTAGTGGACGTTTACTTTCAACCGATTATCGACGTTCAAACCGGAAGAGTGGTTAAGTTCGAGGCTCTCGCACGCTTCTATGATGAAAATGATGCGTATTGTACGCAAAAGATGATCGCTATTATTGAAGATCTAGAACTCATAGCGGCACTTGATGATGTGGTCTGCCAAGCTGCGTTGAAGCACTTTCCGCGCTTACAAGAAATTTATGGCGAGGAAGTGGGCGTGACCATCAATCGCTCCCTCAATACGAAATTGGATTCTCTTCAGATCCTTCAGCGGTCGCATGATTTGATTAAAGCCAGTGGTGTAGACCCTAAGCGAGTAACTATCGAGCTAACAGAAACCGCGTATTTTGAACAAGATGAGGAGCATACTCGAGCTCTAGAGGAAGTGCGGAAAGAGGGCATTGAGATCGCGATTGATGACTTCGGTACTGGGTATTCTTCTTTTTCTTATCTAGAAAAAGGGCAGTTTGATTTACTGAAAATAGACCGAAAATTCATCAAGAACATTCATAAAGGGAGCACCAGCTATAACATTGTGAAAATGGTCACCGAGCTTGCACAGCAAATGAATGTAAAAGTGGTTGCTGAAGGCGTGGAATCTAAGCAAGAACTTCAAGTATTGGCAGAAATCGGTGTCGATTACATGCAGGGCTTTCTATTTTCTGCTGCCGTGCCTGTCGATTTGATGGATAAAGCGGACAGTTATGAGCATCTGTTCTCTGACATCGCGATTGAGCCTAAGCAAAGTGATGTGTTGCAATCTTTGAGCCATGAACAAGTCAGGTCTATGGACCCTGGAGAACCGCTCTCCTTGGCAGTGGAGTACATGAATTTGAATCCAAGCTCGCCTTTAGTTGTTCTCAATGAAAATCGTTGTGTTGGGTTAATTACGAAAGAGACGGTGAATTTACACCTAACACCTTCGATGGGCACAGAGCGAGAAACTGAACGAGAAAGCCGAATTTGGAAACGTCCTGTTAATCAGATAATGAGCACCGAATTTGTGTTGGTTGATGAGGATTTACCTGTCTCTGTTATTCGAGAGTTGGTTAAAACCGGCATTCGTTTCCCTTGGGTATTGTGTAATACCAAAGAAGAGTACCGTGGAGTTTTAACGCAGGAAGACGCGTTGAAGTATCTTGCTTCTCTGTGAATAAAATTGTCTTACCGTTTTAGCTCATTTGGGGGCCGACTTTCGGTGGTTTGGCGATAGTTGATTTGATATTATCGCCCCCCAAAATGACTTTTGAGCGTGCATTCAACATGATTCAACAATTGCTGGTTACTTTCCCTCCGATGCTATTTGGCGCACAAGCGCTACTGACTTTGCTTCTAATCAAGGGCGATATTTGTCCTGGTCAGCGAGGACGTCTTCATAAAATGTTGCCAGCAGTAGCTGTATTGTGGCTCGCTGTTGCGTCACTTCGCATTGAAGCATTTATGATCGTGTTTGCTATTTTCTACTTCTATTCTCAGGTTCAAACCAAGAAAACGCGTGAAAAAGGGCCACTATGGGCGATGCATTTAGCGAATGGTTTGGCCTTTGCGTATGTAAGTATTCAGGTATTTGAGCAATCAAGCTGGCCAGCATCGATAGCGATGGCGCTAATGATATTTTTCCTTGGGGCGTCATTTTCTCAATTGCTACTTACGATAGCTCGCAGCAGATTACAGGCATTTCACCGCATTTTACCAGTTACTGGCATTGTGTCTGGAATGCTATTAGTCATCGCAACGTTGTTTGCTTCTTACCAGTTAAATGAAGCTGCACTGAACGCTGCAACACAGCCAATCTTGCTGTCTTTAGCTATGCTAATTTCTTCAATTATCGTGTGGTGTTGGCATATTTTTACGCATAAGAAACCAGAAAAGGTGCAACTGAGCGTAGCTTTGTTGCTAGCACTCGCGTCGATGACGAGCCTGCAAGGTTTATTCTCTCTCGCGGCTTGACCTCTACTCTAAAGACAAAGTTAGACGGCTTATATCCAAGTGCTTTCTTGATGCTTGGGTATAAGGTGATCACGTTTTAGATCTCACTCACTTTAAATTCGCGTGATTACTACTACGCTTGTTTATATACCTTGTCGAAGAGGAGAGTCGCGATGGATTTAAGCAATGTAGGTAATCTGGACAGCACTATTTTGCTAGGTATCGTCAACGAAAAGCTACGTTTAGAGTGCGACAGTTTTGACGAGTTAGTATCAGTGTATGAGATGGATGTAGAGTCTGTAGTCGGCAAGCTTGATATGCTCGGTTATCAGTACGATCCATTGACTAACCAATTTAAAGCATATCAACGCTAAGCCTTTCATAACCCAAATCTTTTAAGCCACCTTGATTCCGTCAAGGTGGCTTTTACATTGTAGCCTCGCGGTTGCGAAAAAAGCTTGTAAGTAACGCTTTTCTTTCTCTGAGTGACGCGTTGCAGCAAACAAGCGACGCCATAAGCCTTGGCCGAAAGGTTTACTGGTAATAAGACCTTGGCGAGAAAATTCAGAAATCGCCCAATTGGGTAGTGCCGCCACCCCTAATCCAGCAGAGACCATCTGAACTAACATGAGAGTGTTGTCGGCTTGCTTCCATTTCGCAGGTTCTATTCCTGCTGGCTGAAGAAAGTGTTTTACGACGTCTAGCCTTTGTTTTTGAACCGGATAAGAGAGCATGGTTTGATCTGCGAGATCTTGCGGATCAATAATGTCTTTTTCCGCCAATGGGTGGTTGGTTGCGGTAATTAAACGCATTTCAAAGTCGAATAGAGGCTCGTAGTGGACTTCAGATCGAGGTTGGATATCGGAAGTAATAACGAGATCGAGTTCGCCTGCCAATAGAGCTGGGAGTGGTTCAAAGCCAAAACCAGAGGAAAAGTCCAATGTTACGCTAGGCCAAGCAAGTTGGTACTCCCTAAGTGCAGGCATTAGCCATTGGAAGCAAGAGTGACATTCAATGGCCATATGTAATCGGCCATTGACGTCCTCTTTCAAGCTCGCTAAATCATTTTCTGCTCTTGCGAGTTTCGGAAGGATATCTTCTGCAAGACGCAATAGGATTTCTCCCTCTGAAGTGAACTTCACCGGACGAGTCTTTCTCAGGAACAGTTGCCCTCCAATTCGCGCCTCCAAATCTTTGATCTGATGAGACAGTGCCGACTGAGTGAGATGCAAAGCGGTCGCTGTCGCCGTTAGAGAGCCAGTGTCTCGAAGCGAAGTGAGTGTCCGCAAATGTTTTAGCTCTATCATGAATTCCTTTCATCCTTTGTTGCTCGCTATGAACAGAATAGCAATCGTGTAAATAACTTAACGACAAAAAATGGATATGTAAACGTCTAGACGTCTATTTGTTGTTTTTATTTGCGAATCATGTCGCTTCATGATGAATTTTTTTAATAAACAAGTTGAATAAATGGACGTTGTTCTAATATCAGATGAGAGCGATAGTTTAGCCATCCAGACATCTTATTCTTTACCGAGAGATGCTCTGATCCAAACAAATTGAACAAAATTGAGAAAGGAATAGGGACATGGCGACAACGACTCACATATTAGGTTATCCACGCATTGGTGAAAAAAGAGAATTAAAATTCGCTCAGGAGAAATACTGGCGAGGAGAAATTGATCAAGCTGAGCTTAAAAAGGTTGGGGCAGATCTACGCGCCAAAAACTGGCAAACACAAACGGATGCTGGTCTGAGTTTTGCCACCGCTGGCGACTTCGCTTGGTACGATCATGTACTGACGACCACGTTGCTATTAGGTCATGTGCCAAAGCGTCACGCTGATGGTTTCCCTAACCTGGATACGTTGTTTAAAGTGGGTCGCGGTCAATCTCAGGCGGGTTGCAGCTGTGCGGGCGATGCGGCATCGGATATGACCAAATGGTTCAACACAAACTACCATTACATTGTCCCTGAGTTCAGCAAGGACGATACGTTTGAAGTGAGCTGGCCGCAACTGTTTGAAGAAGTCAACGAAGCGCTTCAAGCTGGCCACCAAGTGAAGCCTGTTTTGCTTGGTCCAGTCAGTTACCTTTACTTGGGCAAAGAGGTCGAAGAAGGGTTTGACCGCTTAACCCTGCTACCACGCTTACTTACTGCTTACCAAGCTATTTTGGCAAAGCTAGCAAGTCAAGGTGTTGAGTGGGTTCAGATTGATGAGCCAATTTTGTCTCTGGAGCTAGAAAGCAAATGGGCTGATGCGTTCAAGCTAGCGTACCAAGTGATTCGAAGCGATGTAAAAGTGCTGCTAACGACGTACTTTGACTCTATAAGCGATACGCTAGACAAAATTGTAAAGCTACCAGTGGATGGTTTACATATCGATTTATCTGCCGCGCCTCAGCAGCTTGACGACGTGGTTGCCAAACTACCGGAGGGGTGGGTGCTGTCTGCTGGCGTGGTCAACGGTCGTAACGTGTGGCGTTCGGATTTAAGTGCCCAACTTGAACGTCTACAGCCAGTAAAAGAAAAACTGGGCGACAACCTTTGGGTTGCGAGCTCATGCTCTTTGCTACATAGCCCGGTTGATCTGGAACAGGAAACAGAACTCAGTGAGGAAGTGAAAAGCTGGTTTGCGTTCGCAAAACAAAAAGTAACAGAAGTCGCCTTGCTTGGCCGCGCACTCGATGGTGATCAAGATGCGATTCTCGCTTGTGATACCTACAGCCAGCCAATCAAAGCACGTAAAACGGCAACGCATGTGAATAAGCCACAAGTTCAAGCGCGTTTAAACAACATTACAGCGTCACTTGCCGAGCGCAGCGCACCTTACGCGGAGCGTGCTGCGCATCAAGCTGAAGTATTGGGCTTGCCTCTGTTGCCAACCACGACAATCGGTTCTTTCCCTCAAACGGGTGAAATTCGTGTTCAGCGCAGTGCTTATCGTACAGGTCAATTATCTGAGTCTGAATATATCCAAGCACTTAAAGGACATATTGCTGACGCAGTAAAACGTCAAGAGGCGCTCGACCTAGATGTGCTTGTTCATGGTGAAGCAGAGCGTAACGACATGGTGGAATACTTCGCTGAGAACTTGGCGGGTTTTCAAACGACCAAATTTGGTTGGGTACAGAGTTATGGCTCTCGCTGTGTGAAACCTGCCATTGTAGTTGCTGACATTGAACGTGAAAAACCGATCACGGTTGAATGGTCGACGTACGCCCAGTCGCTAACCAGCAAACAGATGAAAGGCATGTTGACTGGACCAGTTACGATTTTGTGTTGGACGTTCCCACGTGAAGACATCACACGTCAAGAAATTGCGCAGCAACTTGCTTTGGCACTGCGTGATGAGGTGTCTGACCTGCAAGATGCAGGCATCAATATCATTCAAATTGATGAGCCAGCCATTCGAGAAGGTTTACCACTCAAAAAACGCGATCACAAAGCGTACTTAGAATGGGCCGTAAATGCCTTTAAGGTCTCTGCGGCAAGTGCAAAACCAGAAACTCAGATTCACACTCATATGTGTTACAGCGAGTTCAATGAAATCATTGATTCGGTTGCGGCACTCGATGCGGACGTCATTACCATTGAAACATCTCGCTCAAATATGGAGCTGCTGAAAGCATTTGAAGAGTTCAATTACCCGAACGAAATTGGCCCTGGTGTTTATGACATTCACTCACCAAACATTCCTACGGAAGAATGGATTGAAGGTTTAATCAAGAAAGCGGCAGAAAAAATTCCGGCTCAACGTTTGTGGGTAAACCCAGATTGTGGTCTGAAAACACGAAACTGGAAGGAGACAGAAGCCGCATTGGCAAATCTGGTTTCAGCGGCGAAGAAGCTCCGTGCTGAGCTGGCGTAACACATCGTTACAGCAAATAAAAACGGAGACTGTGGTCTCCGTTTTTCTATTCTTAATTGTTAACTTTCGTTTTCAGATTATCCAATAATAGCGAATCATCGTCTCATGCCGAAAGCAACAAAAATTACTGTAGCTACTTCACCTGAGTACAAGTCTGTGCGGAAACCAACTCATCTGCCATCAACTGACCGCGAGAATTACGTACCTTAATACGATACATCAAGCCCATATCAATTTGCTTGCGAACTTCTGGGTTGCTGCAGTAGGTATAGATACTGGTATTCAGTACTTGATTTAACGGCTTTGCACCGAGTGCGCTATCGTTATAAATCATCATCATCTCTACAACATTTTTGTTGGATGAGACACGCATTATTTGCAGTGGACCGTACTCTAAAGGGAGGCCCGCAGACAAGACTCCTGCTCGGTTTGATGCCATAAGCTCAAGTTGGCGCTGATTATCATCGGTTGATGAACAGCCAGCCAGAGCACCAAATACCAAGAAAAGACACAGTAATTTTTTCATAAATTAAAACACTTTTTTGAACGGTTTCACGATTACATGATCGTAAACACCAGCCGCTACATAAGGATCGGCTTCTGCCCACGCTTTAGCATCCTCTAGAGAGGCGAATTCAGCGATGACAGTTGAGCCCGTAAATCCAGCTTCACCAGGATTGTCAGAATCTATCGCAGGCATCGGACCAGCTGTAAGAAGGCGACCTTCGTCTTGTAGCTTTTGTAAGCGACCCAAGTGTTGTGGGCGAACGCTCATGCGTTTTTCCAACGAGTTCTCAACGTCCTGTGAAAAGATGACATACCACATAGCATAGTTCCTTAATTGGTAGGGTAAAGTGTTAATTTAACGCCTTTTTTGTGTCTCTCACAAGTGAACAACAGAAAATGTGAGGTCCTTTCTAACTGTTAGCGTTGTAGGTTGACTAATTCTGAACCGGACGTGGTTTACCTTCACTGTCAATGGCTACGTAGTTGAAGGTCGCATCACAAACCATGAAGCGTTCGCCAACACCGTGAGCTTTGACGGGTTTGACCCATACTTCCAAATCGACACTCATGGATGTGCGGCCGATCTTAGTGCATTCGCCGTAGCAGCATACGACATCGCCCACACCAACAGGTTTTTTGAACGTAATGCTTGATACCGAAACGGTGACAACGCGACCACAAGAGATCTCTTTTGCCAGAATCGCGCCTGCTAAGTCGAGCTGAGACATTATCCAACCGCCAAAAATATCGCCATTGGCGTTTGTATCTGCAGGCATTGCAAGGGTACGAAGCAGCATTTGACCTTTCGGAGAGCTAATTTCTTGACTCATTGTGACATCCTAAATCTTAAAGGCGCTCAAACTAAGCGCCAACATAGTAAATACCTAGAACCAAAGGTCCTTAAAAAACCGCAGATACCGGACCAGAGAAAGTTGGTTTACAGCAGCAAGAATGGTCTGAAAACGGTACGTTGTTTGAGCGGTTTACTGATACATGGAGCAAAACAGCGACCCTAAGGTCGCTGTGAAGTCGCGGATTATAGCAAAACTGAGTTTTTAATCATCAGTGGACACATCGGATGAGTTATTTTTTTGTTCTTTTGGCATGTGTTTATAAATGTAAAAACCAGTCGCAATCATGTAAGCAAATGTCGCGATCAACATTCCAAATACTTTGAAGTTAACCCAAACATCCAACGGCAATTCGTAAGCAATATAAATGTTTAGGCCAGCGAAGAATGAGAAGAAGCCAACCCAAGCCCAGTTAATCTTTGCCCAAACAGCGTCAGGTAACGTAATTTCCTTGCCTAGCATACCTTTGATGGCTGATTTTCCCAATGCGTGGCTCACTGCTAAGCCAATCGCCAGAATCGCGTAAATGATGGTGACTTTCCACTTTATAAAATTGTCGTCGTGGAAGAAAAGGGTCATGCCGCCGAAGATAGTGACGATAACAAATGTTATTAGCTGCATCTTTTCGACTTTCTTATACAGCGCATAGGTGACGACAAGCTGAATGGCTGTTGCTACGATCAGTGCACCTGTCGCCACGTAGATGTCGTACAGCTTGTATAAAGCGAAGAAAACGATGAGTGGTATAAAGTCTAGGATCTGCTTCATGATGGCAAAATCTACCTAATTGTTGAATTGAAGACAGTCTAACGGAATCTGACAAGATGTGAATACTGAGGAAGTTAAGGTAAGAATAGTAACGCTTAGTATATCGTACAGCCCGCAAGCTTCTTCCACGTCGAAACAGCAAATGGAAGGAATAAAAATTGCCGCGTGAAGCGGCAATAGAGTTGAGAGTTTTAAACCTTAAGCCACACGTTGATATTGGGAAATAAGCGTTTTTACATCTTCTAAATAGCCTTCCCGCAGTAAGTTATCGACCGTTGCTTCTAGCTCTTCGAGAGACATCGTGAAGCAAGTGGATTTACCAGTCATCAGGGTCAGATATTGATGATACTCTTCTTCTGTATAGTGGCCTAAGCGATCAAGTAACAGTGTTTTGATTCCATGATGAATCAAGCCGTAGTATGTATGTCGATGAAGTAACATGGCGATCTCCTTATCAAGCTCATACGCTACTCATTTGCAGCCTGCTTGACCTTCTGGATAATTCGATTTACTCCAATAATGCACATCTAGTGCCAATTCTATATTTGCAAATTAAAAAGTGTTGGAAGGTGCAAAATTCTCGTTCTGTAACCATCTTTGGATGACGACTTGAAGTGCATTTAACGTGGTGGGCTTTTCGAGCCTGTCATCCATGAGTGTCGAAATTAGCTCCAACTCTCTAGCTCCAGACTCACCAGATAAGGCAATGATTGGAACGGAGGATGTGATTTGCTTAATCCGTTGGCTGGCGTCAAATCCATTCATTACCGGCATTTGGACATCCATAAGAACGAGATCAATCTTGTGAGAGTGGAATAGTTCTACCGCAGAGGCTCCATTATTTGCTTGTAAGCTGTTGACTCCCAATCTTTTTAAATACATCTGTACCAAGGTGCGTTGCACCTCTTTGTCATCTACAATGAGCACTGTTGGTGCATCTTTACATACTTGTACGTGTTGAGCTGAATGATTTTCAGAATGTGATGCAGTTGCTTTCCAGCTATCAAAGTCCGGTGCTCTTAATGTCTCTGGTTTTGGTGCGTTTGGTACGACTGGGAAATACAAGTAGAATTCTGTGAACTCGTTCAATTCAGACTGGCACTCTATTCGTCCTCCGAAGGAGCGCATAACACGTTGGCAATAGCCCAAACCTAAGCCACTGCCTCCGCTTTTTTGATACGAGAAAAAGTCATCAAATATCTTGTGTAAGATACTGCTATCTATACCTGGCCCACTATCTCGGAAGATCAGAATGTTTTCGTAAGCCCCCGTCTGGGTACGAATCTCAATTTGACTGTCGGGATAAGAATCAAAATAGTAGATAGCGTTACGAATCAAATTGAAAATGACAAAGTTAAACAGGGTCTCATTTAACTTCGCGACAAAATCGTGTGCCTGTGGCAGGTTAATTCTCTCTATTATTTGATCGTTTTCAAAACCATAACGGCTTACTGCTTGGTCGATGGCTTTATGTATGGAAGTGAGAGCTAAAGGCTCATGCTCTGGTGAACTGTCGCTAACTTCTCGTAAAATAATATCGATAAGTTGTCTACCGCGTTGTATAGCGGCTTCACCTTTATCAATTTCTCTTTTTAGCGTATCCAGTGAGGCGTTTGACTCTATATGCTGTTTTAAAGCTTCAAATTGTAATTGTACTTGAGCGAGAGGGTTACGCATTTCATGTGCAATGGAGTTAGCCAGCGCACGGCTTTGGCGTACCTTTCTATCGGCTTCAATGGTGCTCTGGATGCGAACTAATAACGTTTGCAGAGCTGAGATTTCTTCATTAGAAAACAGCTTATTATCTATTTTATGTGAAGAAATTAGTAAGTGAGTAACAGACTTTCCACGACCGAAGAGAGGCATAACGAGCGCAGTATTGCTTGAGCGCATGCGCTCGTAGAGCTTTCTCATCGACCCTTTAGAAGAGGAGGCATAATCAATTTCTTCAGACAACTCATCTAGCACGAGAACTGACTTGCTTGACGGCAGGTACTCTTCGTAAAACGTTTCTGTGTAATTGCTAGTGACTAGCTGTAGCTTGTTGTTTGGTATGTTAAGTAACGATGCCAACTGACGCATAGCATCATCTATTGAGCGTTTAAACTCTTCCTCTAACCCAAGGATTTGCTGAACGGGAGTGTGTCGTTTCCCATAAATAAAATACGAAGCGAAACGACTGACTCGCTTAAAAAGCAAGTGCCAAGTGATACCGATAAGCGCGCATAAAGGTACCGCAACAAGCCATTGGTTATCTTCAGAGATAGGAATAAATATCGCCCCTAGCGGCAGAACAAAAATGGCGCAGACTAAGAGCGCGCTTACCGTTAAGTACGTGAGATATTTAGCGCTGTAGAAGCGAGAGGTAAGTAGGGCATAGCCCACAAACAACATTTCGCTGATTGAAAGTGCTGGTGGTAACCAAGTTAGGGAGAAGTCGCCAAGGAAATACGTCATTCCAAGGTGTATCACTGCCGTAGATAACATGAATACCAAAATGCCAGCGATCATATAGTTGCTTTTTGCTAGCGTGAGCTTGCTGCTGTTAGCGCGCATGGCAATCAAGTTAAGCAGCGTTAGTACCACGAAAGCTAGCAAACTAATGAAAAAATATGAGGTATGTGGGCCAAATTCAATGACGAACTGGCTTGGACCACTAATGGTGACATTTTCGACAGTAAGATTCGGCACTAAGTTGATGTACAGTGAATACGTTGCTAGTGCGACAAAGACGACTTTTTGCCAGACTTTGACCGCTGTTTTTTTAACATCTGCGGTTAACTGGCAAGAAAAATAGAATGCAAACGCAAAGGCGAAAAAAGACGCTAAGTTCGCTAACTTAGCCATAAAAATGCCACCAACAGAGCCTAATTCTGGCAATAAATCGGTATGGAAATAGGCGTTGCTGCTTATCCAAACAATGATACAGCTGGAATAAGCGATGTAAGGCGCGTGATGCGAGCCTAAGATTGATTCACTCTTCTGTTTTAGGCGATAGCAGTAATACAGTAGCCAAGCGAATACTATTAGTACAGTCGCGTACAATGCCATTGCTTTTGGGTAAAAGAGACCGTGCAAATGAACATCAAGCATGCTCATTCACCTTTTTATCCATTCTTTTTGTTCGTACGCAATGTTTGTAGTCGCGAAATTGTATGTCTTGAAATGCTTCAACCATCATACCTAAATTCCAGAAACCGCGGTATGTCTTGGTACCGTCACCGTTAATGTCGCGGTATCCTGAGTGAAAGTAGGCACTTAAATCAATAGATTGATAGAAATTTAACATAAATACTTGCTCAATAATGGTAAAGCCGAGCTTATAGCCTGCTTTATAGAGCTCGCTCATCATAGTTTTTTGCGCCAGATACAAAAAATACAGCTTTTGTTGAATGTTGCCTCCCACCGTAAGACGCAGTACTTCGCAAACCGCTTCACTGTTCTTTACACGAGATTGAAACTGAGCATCAAACCCAACAAGAGTGTGCTCATGAGTTAGAGCACGACACTCCAAAATACCCAGTTGATTGAGAACACTGTACCCATGATTAGGAAAGCAAAACTGCCATTGTTCGTTACTAAACTGTGGTGAGTAACTGAGCCAGTTATTTCGTTGATGCCAGCTTTGCACTAAAGCGGAGGAGACCATGATTGGTGAAGATGACGATTTGAGCAAGAGGGCAAAGTGCTGCCCTTTTTGCGAGAGTGATAAAAGAGGCAAGATTTCAAACCATTGTTCAGTTTGGACGAAAAGCTCAAGATTACTCAGTGTGATCGCTTCGGAAATCGGCATTAACGCTGCATGATTTGGCAGCATTACCTCAAGATCGCAATCTGCGATATCTTCAATTAACACGCTAGTATAGCTGTGGTCGTCAAACGGAAGCGGAGTAGGAATCGCAGCTTCGTTTGAAGGATATTTTTGCTTGATTGCTTCGATCTCGCATTGACACCAGAAAACCATCCAATGCGGGTAACAATCTGCGGCAAGTTGTTCAAGTAAACGAATCTCTTTGGAGAAACCTGTCGGATACTGTTGCACTAAATCTCGATAATCCATTAACTCAAATAGTGCAGAAAGACTTTTTGATGTGTGTTTAGGAAAGAGAGATTTAAGCAGTTTTATTCGATACAGAGCAACCTGTTGAAAAAGAGCATCTCGTTTTTGTTTCGTTAGGGTAAGAATAACTGAGTCAACCAGGGCCTGCTGCTTTGATTCGATCGGCAAATTTATTTTGGTGAGATATTCCAAAGATTGCTCAAGACTCATGATATAACCTAGCTCTAACGTTTTGTTATATTTTGTAATGGTTTATATCATTTTGAAAAATTTATGCCATCGGTTTCTATTTGTATAGTTACGTAATGCAAGAAAAGACAAAAAAACCGCTCATTATGAGCGGTTTTTGGTCTATTCAAGAAAGGGTTAGGCTTCTTGCTTTTTTAGCTCAGCTTCTGCCGTTTCTTCTTCAATTAGCGCATCAACGATAACTGCACATGCAGCATCACCTGTGATGTTCAGTGCTGTACGAATCATATCGAAAATACGGTCAAGAGCGAATAGCAGCGGTAGACCTTCAATTGGAATGCCAGCGGCAAGAAGCACGGCAACCACTAGGAAAGAAGGGCCAGGAACACCCGCTTGACCAACCGCACCCAATGTAGACGTTACGATAATTGCAATGTAAGCGCCCATGCCTAGATCGATATTGAACAGTTGAGCAAAGAAGATAGCAACCAAGCCATAGTAAATCGCATTACCTGACATGTTGATCGTTGCGCCTAGAGGCAGAACAAATGATGCAGTTGAATTTTTTACGCCCAGCTCTTTTTCACAGGTGTCCATTGTAACAGGCAGTGTTGCCATAGAAGACGCTGTTGAAAGCGCAACTGCTTGCGGTTTCTTCATTGAAGACAGGAATTTCTTCGCAGATGTCTTCGTGAAAACATGCACCATTGCTGGGTAAACAACGAAACCGAAGATTAGGATGGCGGCAACGTAAACAACGAACAGTTTAAACACCACCATTAGCGCACCAAAACCGAACGTACCGACGGCTTCTGCCATCAGACCAAATACACCGATAGGTGCAATGATCATTACTTTGTTGATCATCCAAACCATTGCGTCAACGATGCAGTTAACACCATTGATGATTGGTTCACGACGCTCTTTTGCTTGCTTAGAAATCGCAATACCAAAGAACATACAGAAAACGAGGATCTGTAGGATGTTTGCTTCATTTAGTGATTGGAAAACGTTGGTTGGGATCATACCAGTGATGGTTGCCCAGAAAGTAGGTAGTTCACCTTTTGAAGCGTATTCTGCTGAGAACATGCCTTCAACGCCAGAGACGTCGATACCCATGCCTGGTTGGAATACTTCACCCATAAATAGTGCAAGCGCAACGGCTAGGGCGGATGTTAAACCAAAATAACCTAGAGTGACGATGCCAACTTTACCTGCTGACTGGCTGTTCCCAAGACCAGCGGCGCCAGAAATCAAGGCTACAGCGACCAAAGGAATAACCAACATTTTGATTAAGTTGATAAAGATAGCACCTAAAGGAGCGAACACTGTCGCATCATGACCCATCATGGCACCAACGGCTGTGCCCACGATCATGGCGATTACGACTTGTACGCCAATGTTGTTTAGCAAACTCTTTTCTTTTAACACTTCCATAACCTCTGTGCTAATAAAATGTAAAATCCTAAAATTACCCACTAACCATAAATGGATTTACGGATAATTATCTCGCCTTGCTTTTTACACTTATCGTTTACAATTGGCAATATGCAGCAAGGTATTATTGATGGGTTAATCGATATTTTATTGACGAACGATAAAGTTTTGTTCAATAGCAAACGTTTGCTATTGATTTTTCTTATAAGGGTTACGCTTGGGATTGTTCAAGTTTATTTTTCTTTATTTGTTTTCTTTTTGTTAATTTTAACCGCTTTTGTATTTGCTATTGCAGTCAGAGTTTTTAGTGACTTGGGGTGATATTTATAACAATTCATCTCTTTCAAGCTCACACTTTTATTAATTTGCCTTCTGAAATGTTAATTGCTTTACATTCTTAGTCCTGATTGCGTTGTAAACATAATGTTAAATGGTAATGACTGGTGAGAATCAAATGCTGACGATCCAGTGTTAAGGATAACTTGCTTAGTTAATGCTCCTGAGCTGATTAGACGAGAAAGACAAGTAAGAGGTGAAGAGACTATGATGAATCTTGCTGCTGCGTTACAAAGAAATGCTGCGAGTAAACCAGATAAAACGGCGTTGATATGTGGCACTGAAAAGATAAATTATGCGCAGTTTGATGCGATCGCCGGCAAGATCGCAGCGTCTTTAATCAATAAAGGCGTAAAGCCAGGTGACCGCGTTGCGATTTCATGCCCAAACATTCCTTTTTTCGCGTTTGTTTATTATGCAATACAAAAAGCTGGCGCGGTTGCAGTCCCATTAAATGTGCTTTTGAAAGCGCGAGAAATTAAGTATCACTTAGAAGATTCAAAAGCGAAGTTTTATTTCTGCTTTGAAGGGACGAAAGAACTGCCAATGGCAAAAGAGGGTGTCAAAGCCTTTGAACAAGTCGATACATGCGAAGGCATAGTCGTATTGACTCAATCTCAAGATGAAAGCTATTGGAATGGTGTAATAACTCTCAATGCGTTTATAGCCGATGTCCAACCGTTGCCGGATTATATACCGCGTAATGCGGATGATACATGTGTGATTTTGTATACATCAGGGACGACAGGCTTACCAAAAGGCGCTGAACTGACTCAGCAGAACATCATAATGAACGCTCTGGTGGCACAAAACATTATGGGCAGCCAGGCCGATGATATTCACTTAGTAACTTTGCCTTTATTTCATACATTTGGTCAAACCGTCCACTTAAATGCTAGTGTTTTGGGCGGGGCAACATTGGTGTTAGTGCCTAGGTTTGAGCCTAAACATGTTCTTGAGCTGGTGGAAAAACATAGGGTGACGATATTTGCTGGTGTGCCAACGATGTACATCGGTCTGCTTCATGTGCAGCATCAATTTGATACCTCGTCATTGCGTGTTGCAGTAAGCGGTGGTGCGCCATTACCAACCGAAATCTTTCGAACCTTTGAAGAAACATTTAATGTGCCGATCTTAGAAGGATACGGGTTGTCGGAGACAAGTCCTATTGCATGTTTTAATCATTTAGATCAGGAGCGAATACCAGGCTCGGTAGGTCAACCGGTTCAAGGCGTCGAAGTAAGAGTTATCGACATTGAAGGCAATGCACTACCGATAGGCGAAGAAGGTGAGATTGTTGTGCGTGGTCATAATGTTATGAAGGGATATCTTGACCGCCCAGAAGTTACTGAATCTGCGCTACAAAATGGTTGGTTCCATACTGGTGATGTGGGCCGCTTTGACAGTTCAGGTAATTTATTTATTGTCGATAGAATGAAAGATCTGATCATTCGAGGTGGATTTAATGTTTATCCCAGAGAAATTGAAGAAGTTTTCATGACTCATCCTGCCGTTTCAATGGTCGCGGTGATAGGGATTCCAAATGAAGAGTATGGCGAAGAGATAAAAGCCTACGTTGTACTTAAACCAAAAGAATACATTGACGCCGATTCATTACAAAAGTGGGGTAAAGAGCAATTAGCCTCGTTTAAATATCCTCGTTATGTCGAAATTCGTGAACACCTCCCGATGAGTGCGACAGGAAAGATTTTGAAACGTGAGTTGAAATCTGAATTGAATATAGCTTAGTCAATTCAATGGTCTTTGTGTCACAGCGCCACTTGCCTAAGCGCAAATGGTGTTGTGCTCTTGACCAATTAGATGCATAAGTTTTTTAGCTATCGTTAGACAATACTTACCGTTTGTTGAATGGATCTATTGCTCGAGTTCTTTAAAGTATTCTTCTAAGCGTTTCGGATTGGTAATGGTTACTGAGCCATAGTTTAGCTCTAGCATCCCAATACTTTCTAATCGTTTTAGTATCTTGTGTACGCTCTGACGAGTTAGCCCCATCATGTTAGCGATATGTTCTCTTGTTACCCTGACAACGCATGGTCGAGTATCGATCGCTTGATTAAGTTGGTATTCAGCAAGTAGCAGCAACCTTTTGGCGACTCGTTCTTCAATTCCTCTAATCGCGTCATCTTCGATAACAGAAATAGCAGACCACAAGCGGCGGCTAAGTAAGTCGAGTATAGTGGGGTAACTTTGAGGGTATTTGGCGAGTAATTGGCGAAATTTATCTCCAGGAAGCTCCATTACAGTCACGTCCGAATGCGCGGTCGCACCAAAAATACGAGGCATGCCGGGAGAAAAAACATTGTCTCCAAACCAGCCACCAGCTTCGAAAATCATCAGTGTGACTTCTTTGCCTTTTGAACTAATTGAGTTCACTCTCACTGCACCTTGAGCTATGACCATAAGAGAAGATTGAAGCGCACCTTTATTGCAAATCAGTGCTTTTTCGTCGAAGCAGCGAACCTTAGTCATTTGCGCTGCTTCACTAAGCCCTTTATCTGGCAGCCCTGATAGTACAGGACATTTGGCTAGCAGTGTTTTGACTTCTTCCATGTAGCAACCTTACTGCACATTGCTTTATTGAGTTAGTTAAGTTACCCAAGCTTAACACTCTTTGAGTGCTCTGCTTGAGATAGATTTGGAAAGTGCGGGCGTTGAACAAAAAATGACGTGGTATAAACGCGATAGTAAGAAAACGCCCACTAAACATAATGTTAAGCGGGCGTTGTTGTGTCATATCAAACTGAAATTATTTTTGAGTGGCAGCTTTCATTGCAGAAACGAATTCACCTAGCTTGTCGAGCATAATTTGTGGCTGCTCAACGTTCGCTTCAATGATTTTGACCACGGCTGAACCAGAAATTGCACCAGCGGCGCCAGATTCTAGTGCTTGTTTCACCTGTGCTGGCTCAGAGATGCCAAAACCAAGTAGCGCTGGTGGTGCATCAAATTGGTTCAGTCTATCCAGCATATGACCTACAGGCATGTTTGCTTTGGTTTCTGCGCCAGTAACACCTGCACGAGAGAGTAGGTAAGTGTAGCCGCCACCTAACTCTGATACTTGCTTCAGTGTTTCATCACTTGCGGTTGGTGGTGCGATGAAGATTGGGTGAATACCAAACTTTTCTGCAGCAGCAACAAATTCGGCACTTTCATTAGTTGGCACATCTGCAATCAAAACAGAATCGATGCCTGCTTTTGCACAACGCTCATAGAAGTTCTCGATACCACGAGAGTAAACAAGGTTCGCGTACATCAGAAGGCCAATAGGTAGCTCTGGGTACTTAGCTCGGATCTTACCAATTTGTTCGAAGCAGATATCCGGTGTTGCGCCTGAATCTAGAGCACGAATGTTCGCACCTTGGATAGTCGGGCCATCCGCAAGAGGATCTGAAAATGGAATACCGAGTTCAAGGGCATCTGCGCCAGACTCGGCCAGTGTTTCCATGATTTTGTAAGACTGCTCGGCGTTTGGATCGCAAACCGTTACGAACGGTACAAATGCGCCTTGGTTCTTTTCGTTTAGGCGCTCAAACATCTTTTCATAACGGCTCATTAGATTGCTCCTTTTTCTTCTAAGATGGCGTGTACGGTGAAGATGTCTTTGTCACCACGACCTGATAGGTTAACGACCAATAATTGCTCTTTTTCTGGATTCTCACGAGCCATACGCAGTGCATGAGCCAGTGCGTGAGAAGATTCTAGAGCAGGGATGATACCTTCGTGACGCGCAATTTCTTGGAATGCTTCTAGTGCTTCATCATCCGTCACGTTGTCATATTCAGCACGGCCAATTGCGTTTAGATGTGCGTGCTGTGGACCAACTGAAGGGAAATCAAGACCAGCAGAGACAGAGTATGACTCTTCAACCTGACCGTTTGGATCTTGCATCAATGGCGCTTTCATACCAAAGAAAATACCCGTTTTACCATGTTTAAGTGGTGCACCGTGCTGGTCAGTATCGATACCTTTACCTGCTGGCTCAACACCAATTAGGCGAACGCTTTCTTCTTCGATGAAGTCAGCAAACATGCCAATCGCGTTTGAACCACCGCCCACACATGCGATAACCGCATCAGGAAGACGACCTTCACGTGCCAAAATCTGATTCTTCGTTTCTTCACCAATCATGCGTTGGAAGTCACGCACGATGGTTGGGAATGGGTGAGGACCTGCCGCTGTACCTAATAGGTAGTGTGCATCTTCATAAGTTGCAGACCAGTCACGCAGCGCTTCGTTACATGCGTCTTTAAGTGTTGCTGAACCCGAGTGGACAGGAATAACTTCTGCGCCCATTAGCTTCATACGGAATACGTTCGGGCTTTGACGCTCAACGTCTTTTGCACCCATGTACACGCGACACTTAAGGCCAAGCAGTGCACATGCTAGTGCGGTTGCAACACCGTGTTGACCTGCGCCAGTTTCAGCGATGATTTCGTTTTTGCCCATGCGTTTCGCAAGTAGCGCTTGACCCAACACTTGGTTAGTCTTGTGGGCACCACCGTGAAGTAGGTCTTCACGTTTTAGGTACAGTTTGGTTTTCGTACCTTTGGTTAGGTTACGAGTTAGAGTTAAAGCCGTTGGGCGGCCCGCATACTCTTGAAGAAGCGTCATGAATTCGCTGCGGAATTCTGGATCTTCTTGCGCGTCGATAAACGCTTGCTCTAGTTGCTCCAGTGCTGGAACTAGAATTTGCGGAACGTACTGACCGCCGTATTCGCCAAAGTAGGCATTCAGTTTTGCCATCGTTATATTCCTTCTCGTATTTTTCGCTACGAATAGCTTTAAATTTTTTAGCTGATATCCAGCTTTAGTAGCTGCGAATAGCGGTGAAGGCCGCGAGCAACTTCTGTGAATCTTTTTTGCCTGGTGCGCTTTCTACACCAGAGTTTAAATCTAATCCCAAGCAACCTAGTGTCGCTGCTTGTTGAGCATTTTCTGGCGACAGTCCGCCCGCTAGCATAATTTGACTTGGGTCGCCGATCAGTGACCAGTCGAACACTTGACCAGTTCCGCCAGTTTGAGTGCCAACTTGCGCATCTAATAAATGGCGATCAATGTTGTCTGCTAGCAGTTCTGGCTTGGCATCAGTCACGCCGTAAGCTTTCCAAATTTCTACCGTTGCTGGCAGTTCGGCTTTGAGTTGGTTTACGTAAGCTTGGTCTTCTTGACCGTGCAGTTGCACCGCTTTTAAACCCAAAGAGGTCACGACAGAAGCAACAAAATCGATATCGTGATTTTGGAAAACGCCCACGTAGTTCAGTGGAGCACCGCTCATGGTTAGGCGAGCACCTTCAAGGTCAACCGCACGCTTCGACTTCTCGACAAAAATCAGGCCACCAAATACCGCGCCAGCTTGATATGCTTTTGCTGCGTCATCTGGATGCGTTAAGCCACACACTTTGTTTTCGCCTAAGGTCACTTTACGTACAGCAAGTTCCAAGTTGTCTTCTGCCATCAGTGAACTACCAATCAAGAAGCCGTCTGCGTATTCCGCTAAATCACGAACTTGTTGATGCGTATAAATGCCAGATTCTGAGATTACTGTTGCGTTAGGAGCCAGTTCGCGAATTGTCGGTGCCAGTTCTTTAGTACGATTCAAATCAGTACTTAGGTCGCGAAGGTTACGGTTATTAATGCCGATAACGCGTGCGCCTAGCTTAACTGCACGATGAAGCTCTTCTTCGTTGCTGACTTCGGTCAAGATACCCATGTTCAGGCTGTGCGCCGCTTCCTCTAGCGCTTTGTACTCTTCGTCATTAAGGACAGAAAGCATCAGTAGCACGGCATCAGCACTGTAATGACGTGCTAGGTAAACTTGGTAGGTATCTACCATGAAGTCTTTGCACAGAACCGGTTGTTTGACTTGACCGCGCACTTGAGGAAGAAAGTCAAAGTTACCTTGGAAGTACTTTTCGTCTGTTAGGACTGAAATTGCATCTGCGTGGTTGTTGTAAACCGACGCAATGTAATCCAAGTCGAAGTGATCACGAATCAAACCTTTAGAAGGAGATGCCTTCTTACATTCTGTGATGAATGCCGTCTTTTCGCCACTCAGAGCATCGTAGAAGCTGCGGTCCGATGGCAGCAAATCAGACTGAAATGTGCTTAGCGGTTGAGACATCTTACGGTCTGCTACCCACTGATATTTGTCGCGGACAATTTTCGCCAGTACTTCTGCCATTTCTGCTTCTTTCTTAGAAACGTGTTCAGACAGGTTGTCAGCTTGCTGAGTGTTGAAGTCAGTCATCTTCTTCAATTCCTTAAGCGTGTGCGGCAAGTTGTTGTACCAATTGGTACGCCTTGCCTGAATTCATTGCCTCAATCGCTTGTTGCGTGTTGGCTTTTAAATCTTCGTGGCCGAATAGACGCATTAGCAGAGCAACGTTTACTGCCACTGCGCCCAATTGTGCGTCTGTCCCTTTACCCGTCAGAATATTGGTAATGATCGCTTTGTTTTCTTCAGGATCGCCACCTTTGATTGCTTCTAGTGGGTGCGCTTCTAGACCGAAGTCTGCAGGCGTTAATTTGTATTCTGTGATCTTACCGTCTTTGATTTCGGCAACGGTTGTTTCACCGTGAATTGCTACTTCGTCCAAACCACTGCCGTGTACTACAGCGGCGCGCTTCATACCCATTTGTAGCATGGTTTCTGCGATAGGACGAACCAGTTCTTCACTGTAAACGCCCATCAATTCGATGTTAGGACGAGCAGGGTTAATCAGTGGGCCAAGAATGTTAAAGATGGTGCGTGTTTTCATGGTTTGACGCACTGGCATCGCATGGCGCACACCACCGTGGTATTGAGGTGCAAATAGGAAAGCAACACCGATATCGTCTACCGCTTTGCGCGTATCTTCTGCGCTCATAGCTAGGTTGATACCAAATGAATCAAGAAGGTCAGAAGACCCCGATTTGCTTGAAACGCTGCGGTTACCGTGTTTCGCTACTTTTAGACCACATGCTGCAGCAACAAACGCCGCAGTGGTTGAAATGTTGATGGTGTTGTGACCGTCGCCGCCAGTACCTACGATATCCGCGAAATCATAATCTGGACGAGGGAATGGGTTTGCGTTTGCCAGCAGTGCTTTTGCCGCGCCTGCAATTTCGTCTGGCGTTTCGCCTTTGATTTTTAGTGCAGTCAGCGCTGACGCCATCAAAATTGGATCTAGTTCACCACGGATAATGATGTCGAATAGCTGTTGGCTCTCTTCCTGAGTAAGCGATTCTTGCTCGTACAGTTTGGTAATAATAGGGTTGATGATTGCTTCCATATTTCCTCTCATAAATTTCTTATGTGCCAAGTGCTTTTTAAGCAGTGAGTGGGTTCGCTGAAGTTTGTTCTTCAAGTGCCCATTCAATGGCATTGGCCAACAGTGTTGCTCCGTAGGTCGTCATAATAGATTCCGGGTGGAATTGGAACCCGCAAACTTTATCTTCTTCATGTACAACAGACATTACCAAGTCATCCACTTCTGCTGTGATGGTTAGGCTCTCAGGAACCTTGGTCGCAACCAGCGAATGGTAACGTGCAATTGCAAGTGGTGATGGTAGGTTTTGGTAAATCGCATGGTTTTGGTGCTCCATCATAGAGACCTTACCGTGAATGATTTCACCCGCGCCAGCAACGGTGCCGCCGTATGCTTCAACAATCGCTTGGTGGCCAAGACAAATTCCGATCATCGGCACTTTGCCTTTCATACGTTGGATAAGCTCTGGCATTGAGCCTGCCTCTGACGGTGCACCAGGACCTGGTGATAGCAGAACCACTGGGTTTTCAAGCTCATTTACCGCTTGTTCAATGGTTTCTGCTGGGATGTTGTTTCGGTAAATCTTGACCGAGTGACCTAACGAGCGGAACTGATCCACAAGGTTGTAGGTGAACGAGTCAAAGTTATCGATAAAAATGATATTAGCCATCTCTGAACCCTATTCCTTATTGTGACTTATGCGCTGCTTGGATAGCAGAGATTACCGCTTGTGCTTTGCCGCGCGTTTCGTCTGCTTCCGCTTGCGGATCAGAGTCGAACACCACGCCAGCACCAGCTTGAACTTGAGCAATGCCGTTCTCAACGTACGCTGAGCGGATCACGATACAGGTGTCGAGTGTGCCTTCACCAGTGAGGTAGCCAACAGCGCCGCCGTAGCTACCGCGTCGTGCGCCTTCTACATCGCGAATCAACTGCATGGCACGAATCTTAGGTGCGCCGGTGAGCGTACCCATGTTCATACATGCTTGGTATGCGTGCAGCGCGTCTAGGTCTTCACGCAGTTGACCAACCACACGAGACACCAAGTGCATTACGTGGCTGTAGCGGTCGACTTTTAGAAGGTCTGCTACGTGGCGAGTACCAGCTTGAGCAATACGAGCGACGTCGTTACGTGCCAAGTCAACCAACATCATGTGTTCTGCGTTTTCTTTCATGTCGGTGCGCAGTTCAAGTTCGATGCGGCTGTCTAGGTCGAAATCAATCTCGCCGTTAGGGCGCTTACCGCGGCGACGAGTGCCTGCGATTGGGTAGATTTCAATTTGGTTGGTATCGGTTTCATACTTAAGCGCGCTTTCTGGTGATGCGCCAAACAGAGTGAACAGCTCATCTTGCATGTAGAACATGTAAGGGCTTGGGTTACTTTGTTTCAGTTCTTTATAAGCAGCCAGTGGAGAAGGACAAGGTAGAGTGAATCTACGAGACGGTACAACTTGGAATACATCGCCTTTCACTACGAACTCTTTTAAGTCGCGAACGGTTTGGCAGAAGTCTGCATCAGACACGCTAGGTTCTACCGTTACATCTGTTATTTGCTCTGCACTCGGCAACAGTTTTGGCGCTGCACACTGGGCGCTAATTTCTGCAATACGAGTCTCTAACGCTGTTTTCTCTGAACCATCAACAAACAACGTCGCTTGAAGCTGGCAAGATTCCGTTTGATGGTCGACAACAAGTAGTGTTTCCGCGACGTAGAAAACGTAATCTGGACACTGATTTGTTGCTTCGGCATTACCAAGCGGCTCGAAGTTTGCGACTAAGTCGTAGGCAAACAGACCACCAAGGAAAATCGCGTGTTTGTCTTGCTGTGAAATATCAAAACTATGCTGAACCAAACGCAGCGCATCGAAAGAAGAGGCTTCACGTAGACGAGAGTCTTCATCTAACGTGTCGCATGGCTGGTTAAACTCCAAAGTTAGCGTTTCGCCATCGAACTTGCTCTCAACGTCACCACGGATGTTCTGGTTTAGGTGAGACAGTAGGTTTTTACCGTTATTAGTCAAGGCGTGCATGCTAACGGTATGGCCGAAGCAAACAATGCGAACCGCTGAATCTACGATCAGCAGGGATTTTAAATTTTGCTTTGAATCGATCTCAGCAGATTCCAGCAATAGGCTGTCAGTTTTGTTCTCACATAGTGTGTGGAACAAGCGAGTCGGGTCTTGAGTATAAGGGACGGAAGCCGTTAGCACTTCAAGCTGTCCAAGTTTCTTAATTTCAATGGCCTTGTTCACAAGACCTCCTTGTAGCTGTTTAAATCTTCCTGCCGTACATAGTCGCATAAAGCAAACGTTCTCCCAATCTAGAGTTGGCTATATTCGATTAATGTTTAGGCAGTTGAATGTGAAATGAGCAACAAAACAAAAAAGCCCGCTTAAGTAGCGGGCTTTACAACGTTTGGTTCTATAAACTAGAAGTATACGTTTGCCCACCAAGAACTAGTCCAAGTGCGCCACCAAGCAAGATCTGATGAGTTTGCCTTATTAAGACAAACCGCAACTTTCGCTTTTTGGTTTTGGTTAAATTCTTGTAACATGGTGAACCTTAAATTACGTACTTTGTATTTGTGTACTAGTTAACTAGTGCGAGAGTAAAAAGTCAACCCCAAAACGGCATTAAAACGATAAAAATATGAGAATTGATTTACATAGTCACACCACTGCATCGGACGGTCGGTTAGAACCTAAAGATTTAGTGGAAAGGGCGCTGAGTTTTGATATCGAGGTTTTGGCGATCACTGATCACGATACGGTTGACGGTTTGGCGTTAGCTAAGCAATACGTTCAAGATAATAATTTGCCGATAAAAATCATCAATGGCATTGAGATATCGACCGTCTGGCAAAACAAAGATATTCATATTGTCGGCCTGAATATCGATCCGGAAAATGAACAATTATCTGCCCTCATAGAACAACAGAAGCAGCATCGCATAACACGATCTGAGTTAATTGCAGAGCGACTACAAAAAGCAACTCGAGTAGGTGTGCTTGAAGAGGTAAGGCAAATCGCCGGTGATGCTCCAGTGACAAGAGCGCATTTCGCGAAATGGTTGGTAGATAATGGTTACGCAAAAACCATGCAAATGGTGTTTAAAAAATACCTAACGCGTAATAACCCAGGTTATGTACCACCGAATTGGTGTTCGATGAAGGATGCGGTTGATGCTATCCATGCGGCTGGTGGAATGGCGGTATTAGCGCATCCTGGTAGATATAAGTTGACAGCGAAGTGGATTAAGCGTCTTCTAGCAGCGTTTGTCGAAGCAGGTGGTGATGCGATGGAAGTTGCACAGCCACAGCAAGCGCAACAAGAAAGGCGCAACTTGGCTGATTATGCTATACAATACAAACTATTAGCCTCTCAAGGCAGTGATTTTCACTACCCATCACCGTGGATGGAGCTAGGAAGGAACCTATGGTTGCCTGCTGGCGTCGAACCAGTTTGGAAAGATTGGGGAATAGATCCTTCGTTGAATAATACTCAGTAATACGAAGTCGAGAACCCATAAAAATATAGAGCCGAGAGGCTCGATAATGAGGAATTACAATGAGCCAGTTTTTTTACGTTCACCCAGAAAACCCACAGGCTCGCTTGATTAATCAAGCAGTAGCAATCATTCGTAACGGCGGCGTTGTGGTTTACCCTACTGATTCAGGGTACGCACTTGGCTGTCAGTTGGAGAACAAACAAGCACTGGAACGAATCTGTCAGATTCGTCGTCTGGATGATAAGCATAACTTTACTTTACTGTGTCGTGATTTGTCGGAGCTTTCTCTCTATGCGCGAGTGGATAACTCTGCATTCCGACTGCTGAAAAATAACACACCAGGTCCTTACACCTTCATCTTCAAAGGCACAAAAGAGGTGCCGCGTCGTTTGATGAATGCAAAACGTAAGACCATCGGTATCCGTGTTCCAGACAATCAAATTGCCTTGGACTTGTTGGAAGCATTAGGTGAGCCGATGATGTCTACGTCGTTGATTCTACCTGGCAGTGACGTAACAGAATCTGATCCAGAGGATATTCGAGATAAACTAGAACATGCGGTTGATGTGATTCTTAATGGCGGTTACCTAGGTGAACAACCTACGACTGTAATTGACTTTAGCGAAGGTGAACCTGTTGTAGTTCGTTTGGGATCTGGTGACCCTGCACCATTCGAATAGTAGACGCACACCACCGTCAAACAAAATAGGAGGCATCGCGCCTCCTATTTTTGTTATCATATCGAATATCTCATTGAACTTAACTGATTGAGGTTAAGCGAAATCGAAAATGTCGATAGCATTTTGTTCTGCATAGTTGATGTATGCAGAGCTCACACCGTTTAGTGTCACTTCAACATTGTATTCATCACTTGAGAATACTGCCCAGCCACACTCATTGTAAGATAAAGTCAGATCATCCGCTGAATCCAAGAACGTATCTCGAATGCCATCGTTATCAGTGTCTCGGCCCATATCAAAGACAAGTTTGTCATGGAAAATATTAAAATCGACAATGTCGGCTTTAACATCAATATCGTTGGAAGATACTGGCTGATCAGGTACACCAATAGCCAGGCGGTTTGTAAGCACGAAGGTGTCGTCTCCACAGCCACCGCTCAGTACTGATTCACCATCACCAACAACGAGCGTGTCGTTACCCCAGCCACCACTCAAGTAGTTGTTGCCTGAATAATCAAAAATTGTGTCGTCGCCACAGCCACCAAAGAGTTTGTCGTTTCCTAATCCGCCGGATAGGAAATCGTTTCCAAAGCCGCCAGAAACAAAGTCGTTACCTCGGCCACCAAGCAAGGTATCATCTCCCCAGCCACCGAAGACAATATCATTACCTCCGTATCCTACAAACTTATCATCACCACAGAAGCCGAAGAAAATATCGGTTGTTTCAGAGCCTTTTGTGCCTGTCATATCGTCATCTTGAGATGTCCCAAAAATCCAATTTAGGTCGAGATTTAGCATAGACATTGTTCTATTCCTTTTTGTCTGATTTATGCCAATCGCCGAGAGTGCAGAGCGAACCTAGTGAGTCAGAGTACACGATAGCATTAGTGTTATTTTTGATGTGAACTAATGACTTAAAGACAATTTTTGTCTTGTTACCCACGACCTTGTTTTGCTATGAGCGCTCATTGTCTGCGGTGATTGGTATTACTTAGCAGCAAACAGGGACGGCTTATTCTTCGTTGCTTTCTAGCAATACGAACAGTAAACACACCCCAAGTGGTTATTGTTGTAACCCTGACAATTTTATCAGGTACCGCGTGGTTAAAGTGGTTCAGGAAGACCGATATTAGTGGGATTCTCGTTGAGCAATGCCTGCTTTAAGTAGTAAAAAAGTTGCAGAATAGGACAAATATTTCGGTCATTTTTGAAGTGAATTTTGGTGTGGAGAATGGCGCCGATTTAGCTTACATTAACTAAGAAAGTTACGTATAATGTCCGACCGAAAAATCCCACTGAAATGGGTAAATAGCAAAATGCAGACCAATCCTGGTCTAGACGTCTGTGAAGACGACACATAGGTAGATAAATGAGCGAAAAGTTACAAAAAGTATTAGCACGTGCTGGTCACGGTTCTCGTCGTGAGATTGAATCGTTAATTAAATCTGGTCGCGTTAGCGTGAACGGTGTAGTCGCTAAGCTTGGTGAAAGACTTGAAGACGAGAGCAGCGTAGTTCGTATCGATGGTCACATTGTCTCTGCAAAGATTCAAGAAGAAGTGATTTGTCGTGTACTTGCGTACTACAAACCTGAGGGTGAACTGTGTACTCGTCACGATCCAGAAGGTCGTCGTACTGTTTTTGATCGTCTGCCAAAAATTCGTGGCTCTCGTTGGATTTCAGTTGGTCGTCTGGATGCGAACACTTCTGGTCTTCTACTTTTCACAACGGATGGTGAACTGGCGAACCGCTTAATGCACCCAAGCCGCCAAGTTGAACGTGAATACCTAGTACGTGTGTTCGGTGAAGTAACTGAACAGAAAGTTCGTAATCTAGTAAAAGGTGTTGAACTGGAAGACGGTTTAGCTCGCTTTGAAGATGTTGTTTACGCGGGTGGTGAAGGCATGAACCACACGTTTTACGTTGTTATCAACGAAGGTCGTAACCGCGAAGTTCGTCGACTATGGGAATCGCAAGAGTGTACCGTTAGCCGTCTGAAACGTGTTCGTTACGGCGACATCTTCTTAGACAAGAAACTGCCTCGTGGCGGTTGGATGGAGCTTGACCTGAAAGAAGTAAACTACTTGCGTGAGCTTGTAGAGCTTCGTCCAGAGAAAGAAACCATGCTTGATCTGAACAAAGACAATACGTCACGCAAACGAGAGCGTGCACGCAGCCAAAAAATTCGTCGCGCAGTTAAGCGCCATGAAGAGCGTGTTAACACGCCAAAAGGTCGCAGCAACAACCCTTCTCGTCGTAAGCCGAAGAAGACTGCTGGTGACCAAGGCGCACGCAACAAGCATCGTTAATCGATAGCAAAACATCAGAAAGGCTTGCCAATTCAGCAAGCCTTTTTCTTATCTGTTACATAACAAAAGGATCTAAAGCCTATATAGAGCAGGGTGCTTTGTATAAACATATATCTCAGCTAGACGAAAACAACAGATAAAAAAAATACCAGCACTAGGCTGGTATCTTTGTTCATGATGAAGAAACGTTAATCGCGTTTCCAAAGCATATGGCAGAACTTATGTTCAGGGTCTCGGCTGATTAGCATACGAGCAAATACGTCATCAAGAACGTCATTTTCCTCATTTACTAGGCCGATACGAACCTCTGCATATACTTCTTTGTCGATCTCGAAGCCAACATGTTCAACCCAGTCATCACCGGTTTCAACAAGTTCTGCGGCACCACGATCTTCAAATTGCGCAGTAAACAGAATCACGTCAGCTGGCTCTAGGTTATCTGGAGCCATCTCAAGGAAAATGTCGTACGCTGCGTCGATGACGTCGTCGTAAGAAATCAAATCAGACATGCTTATGCTCGGCTCATGTATTTACGTTCAGCTGTGTTAATGATAACACGGTCACCAGTTGCAATGTACTCAGGAACCTGGATGACAAGACCTGAAGCGAAGCGTGCTGGTTTAGTACGAGCAGATGCAGAAGCACCTTTGATTGAAGGGTCAGTTTCTTCAATCACTAGCTCAACAGAAGATGGTAGTTCAATACCCACTGCAGCACCGTTAACAAGGATAATGTGGATACCTTGTGTATCTTCGTTGATGAACAGCATGTCGTCTTCAACTTCATTGTGCTTGAATGTGTATTGTGAGTAGTCTTCGTTATCCATGAAGATGTGCTCATCGCCGTCAGCGTATGAGTACACAACTGCACGTTTGTTCATTTCTACCGTTTCAACAACGTCATCAGACTTGTAACGCTCATCTACACGTGCGCCCGTGTTTAGATCTGTACAACGCATTTTGTAGATTTTAGCGCCGCCACGACCGCCAGGAGTCGTTACTTCGATGTCTTTAACTAGAAGAGTTTTACCATTAGACTCGATTGCGAAGCCTTTTTTGATTTCACTTGCCTTTGGCATTGTATATTCCTATTCATACTTATTAAGCAAAACTCGGTGATTATAGCGCTAAGTTAGCCGCCTAGCATTAAAATTCATTGCAGAAATTTGTTGTTACTCCCATGACTAAACACCTGAATGGACTTGATTCGGTGAGTTGGCTAAGAGAACATATAGCCCAACTTCTTGAACCATCTGAGAACACGTTTTAAGTCATGTCTCTGCCTGTTATCGATCCTAAACAACCATTTCAACCAGAGTTTGCGCCTTTAATTAGGGAAGTCACCGCTTGTCTCAAAGGTGGACTGGGGCAAAACTTACACAGCGTTTATGTATACGGTAGTGTTGCTCGCAAAACAGCGATCGTTGAGAGGTCGAACTTAGACCTGGTTGTCGTTACTCAATCATCCTTTGAGCACAATCGCGCGACTTTGCTCAACACAATTAAGTGGCGTGCGCAGCAGAGTTACCCTCACGTTAATGGTGTATCGGTCCGTACAGCCTTAGTGAGCGAAGTGGCTAATTTAGATAGTATTTTTACTTGGGGCTTTATGCTTAAGCATTGCTGTGTCTGTGTTTATGGTGATGATCTAGCAGACTGCTTCGGTGATTACGTCCCAAGTTGGGAAATTGCTAAGCACTGGAATATGGATGTGGAAGATTGGATTACGGTGTATCGCAAAAAAATCGTACAAGCGAAGACGATAGAAGAGCAGGTGGCCGCCCAGCGAGTGATTGCTAAAAAGTTACTAAGAGCGTCATACTCTTTGGTGATGTATCGAGATAAACGTTGGTTTGATGACCCTATACAATGTGGCAAGGTATTCTTAACTTATCATCCTGAAAAGCAGCTTGAGATCGAGCGGCTAGAAATTTTACTTTCTGGCCGGGGTATTCCCAAGCGTTCTGTTATCGGGCTAATTGATGCGTTTGGTGATTGGTTAGTCAAACAGTACCAGAAAACAGAGTTTCGTATCGGCTAAAACAACCCCATTTGTGGCGCTGAAAGCCTGTCAAAATCCGTCCCAATGAAAGGGAGAATCGCATCTGCAACGGGTTTGAGTTGTTTATCAATGTAATGTTGATAATCAATCGGGCTATTGAGGTACTCATAAGGTTCAGGACCGTTCACGGTAATAATGTATTCAATTCGTCCTTTGTTTTGATACTGTAATGGGCGGCCAAGCTTGGCATTTATCTCATCCGCTAAACGAGCTGCACGCACTTGTGGCGGGACGTTCTTCTGATACTCATGCAGTTTTCTGCGCAGTCGCTTTTGATACACCAACTGTTCATCAAATTCACCGTTGTTAGTTTTCTCAACCATCTCTCGGACATAGTCGCTTGGATCTTCACCATGGAAAATCATGCTATAGAGTGTATTTTGAAATTTCTGTGCTAACGAGGTCCAGTCAGTACGGGCACTTTCTAACCCTTTAAATACAATCCTTTCTTGCTCTCCTTCACCGATTAAACCCGCATAGCGCTTTTTCGAGCCAGTTTCTGCGCCACGAATCGTTGGCATAAGGAATCTGCGATAATGGGTTTCATACTCGATTTCCAACATAGATGTTAGGTTGTACTCAGAACGCAGGTGTTCTTTCCACCAAGAGTTGATGTAATCAACTAATTGATTTCCAACAGCGTCAGCTTCTACTTGACTGTATGGTCGATTCAACGACACGAATGTGGAATCCGTATCGCCGTAAATCACTTGATATCCTTGCTCCTCAATCAGCACCTTAGTTTGCTTCATGATTTCATGTCCGCGCATGGTAATACTAGAAGCTAACCGAGTATCAAAGAAACGACATCCCGATGAGCCCAGTACGCCATAAAAGGAGTTCATGATGATTTTGATTGCCTGAGAAAAAGCTTTTTCATTGTTCTTCTTTGCAACATCACGTGCTGCCCAAAGCTTTTCAATCATTTCTGGTAAAAAGTGTTTCGTACGATGGAACTGCCCACCGCGAAAGCCAGGAACAGCCTCATTATCTTCTTTTCCAATATCGAGTAATAGCCCCTCAACCAAACCCATAGGATCAATCAAGAAAGAGCGAATAATCGATGGATATAGACTCTTAAAATCCAATACTAAAACAGAATCATATAGGTTAGGGATGGAATCCATCACGTAACCTCCGGGGCTGGCAATCCAATTTTCAGGGTGTAGGTTCGGAGCAACGTAGCCTGCTCGGTGTATCTGAGGCATGTATAGGTTTGTGAATGCTGCAACCGAACCGCCGACACGATCCAGTTCGACACCAGTGAGACGAGAGCGCTCTATTGCAAAGTCAAGCAGGTGAGTGTGATTGAAAATCTTATTCACTAACACGCAGTCTTGTAAATTATATTTAGCCAGCGATGGTTTGTCGGAGCGGTACATACGATTGATCTCATCCATGCGGTCATGCACGTTGTGGATTTCTTTACCTTCCCCCAAGAGTTCTTGAGATACAGACTCTAATGACCAAGACCGAAAGTGGTAAGTCGCCGTTTTTAGCGTATCGATACCATCCATCACAACTCGCCCGGGAATGGAGATAAACCCTTGTTGGCTTTGAGATGAACTTCTAAAAAAGCTGGCTTGGTCTGCTCTGCCAAGCATTAGCTTCATGTTGTGCCATTCTGCTCGTTTGTGTAGCAGACGAAAGTCAAAATCAATGACATTCCAACCGACAATGACATCGGGGTCGAATTTTTTAAACCAATCGATGAGTGCTTCTAGAAGCGCCTTTTCATCCTGGACCCATTGTATCGGTGTCTCCGAAGGTTCTGGTTCTCCGATCATGATAACGCGGGAATCCATGACGCTGTCTAATCCGATTGAGTAAAGAATGCCTTTCTCAGAGCATTCTAGATCTAACGAGACAACGTTTAACTTCGGCTCATATTGCCCCGCACGGCATTTTGCGCTCTGGACGCGTTGGTAGCCATTGGTGCGAGTCACATTGCCTGTAAACTCGATACTGCCTTTGATAAAACGCTCCATTAGGTAGCGATCGGCGAGGCGAATATCACTTTCATACGTAGTGATATCTTTTTGAGCGAATGTGTCTTTGAGTGCGAGAGCGTCTCTGGTTACATTGGTATAGCAGGCAGCAAGAGGCGTATGTTCAAACGTTTTGAGATCCAAAAGGCGGATGTCGACGAATATGTTTTTTTCTCGTGCGAGTGTCTTTGCTTGCTCTGAGTGTTTCTGAGCGATGAAAAATACTGGCTTCTCACCATTAATAAGTAACTGAGTAGGACCTGCTTCTGTCGAAAGCCACAGCTCGATTTGAGTTTGACCTTTGATGTCTCGTGCCTGTCGAGTTAGCAGGAAGCCTTGTTGAATATTCAAATGTGAGAAACCTTAGAAAACTTGAAGAACGTTAGTTTAACACTAAGAACTGTGAAAATAACCAGTAAAGAAAGCGTCTCAAATTTTTGCTGGAATTAGTGATTACAAGTTAGTCTTTGGTGCAAGAGGGACAGTGTCATTTTAAGTTATAGCGTGTTTCTCTGGGCAATATGAAACCTAGTTACTTGATTTATTGTACTTAATGTTGTTAATTGTCTTTTCTTAGATTTCGGTTCTGCTCATCACGCTCTAAAATAATAGAGTGGTTTATGAATAAGTTCTTGCTAAAGTTTGCGTTTCAGCACATATTCATAGAAAGCAATTTTTTGTCGATTACGTTAGTATATAGGCAGTCATACTGATATCCACATTTAACAAATAATGGTTATGTGGGTGCAGAACCAATACAAAGTGTGGAGATACAAGTTTGATAAATGTTTTCCTTGTAGATGATCACGAGCTGGTTCGCACAGGGATACGACGTATTATTGAAGACGTCCGTGGAATGAACGTAGCAGGAGAAGCTGACAGCGGTGAAGATGCAGTAAAATGGTGTCGCAGTAATCATGCTGACGTCGTTTTAATGGACATGAACATGCCAGGAATTGGTGGCTTGGAAGCCACTAAAAAAATTCTTCGCGTGAATCCTGATGTGAAAATCATCGTACTTACCGTTCATACAGAAAACCCGTTTCCAACCAAGGTGATGCAGGCAGGTGCGTCTGGTTATTTAACCAAAGGTGCTGGCCCTGACGAAATGGTGAATGCGATTCGTGTAGTTAATAGTGGTCAGCGTTACATCTCACCAGAGATTGCGCAGCAGATGGCATTGAGTCAATTTTCTCCAGCCTCTGAGAACCCTTTTAAAGACTTATCCGAACGTGAATTGCAGATCATGCTTATGATCACCAAAGGCCAAAAGGTAACGGATATTTCTGAGCAACTTAATTTAAGTCCAAAGACAGTCAACAGCTATCGCTACCGACTCTTTAGTAAATTGGACATTAATGGTGACGTTGAGTTAACTCACTTAGCGATTCGCCACGGAATGCTGGACACCGAGACCCTTTAGCGTGAATCCTCCTTTCGATTCGGCTTCCTTTCTCAAGACAGTAACTCATCAGCCCGGCGTTTACAGAATGTACAACGCCGAAGCTGTTGTAATCTACGTAGGTAAAGCCAAAGACCTTAAAAAGCGCCTTTCAAGCTACTTTCGAAAAAAAGTAGACAGTGAGAAAACTCGCGCGCTTGTCAGTAATATCGCCAAAATAGACGTCACGGTGACTCACACTGAGACAGAAGCGTTGATCTTAGAGCATAACTACATCAAGCAGTATTTGCCGAAATACAATGTGTTGCTGCGAGATGATAAGTCTTACCCTTATATCTTTATTAGCGGTCATAAGCACCCACGGCTTTCTATCCACCGTGGCGCCAAGAAGCGCAAAGGTGAATATTTTGGCCCCTACCCAGATTCTGGTGCAGTAAGAGAAACATTGCATTTGCTGCAAAAGATATTTCCTGTGCGACAGTGTGAAGACACTGTCTATTCCAACCGAACGCGCCCATGCTTGATGTACCAAATTGGTCGTTGTGCAGGACCATGCGTTGATACCATCATTTCTGATGAAGAATATGCAGAGTTGGTTGGCTTTGTGCGCATGTTTTTGCAAGGCAAAGACCAGCAAGTACTCAAACAACTGATCGAGAAAATGGAAGTTGCCAGTCAGCAATTGCGCTTTGAAGATGCCGCCAAATTTCGCGATCAAATCCAAGCGATTAGGCGTGTTCAAGAGCAGCAGTACGTCTCAGAAGACAGCATGGATGATATGGATGTACTCGGGTTTGCTCAGGAGAATGGTATCGCGTGTATCCATATCCTGATGATACGCCAAGGCAAAGTGCTTGGTAGCCGTAGCCATTTTCCGAAAATCCCACAAAATACAAGCCAGCAGGAAGTGTTCGATAGTTTTCTGACTCAATACTATTTGAGCCATAACGAAGCACGTACAATTCCTTCTCGTATTATTTTGAATCAAGAGTTGGCAGAAGATATTGCGCCAATACAGAAAGCGTTAAGTGAAGTGGCAGGCCGTAAGGTTCATTTTCATACGTCGCCAACTGGCTCTCGAGCAAGGTATCTCAAGCTTTCGAACACGAATGCACTAACGGCGATTACCACCAAAATCAATCACAAAATGACGATTAATCAGCGTTTTCATGCGCTTCGCGAAACATTGAAGTTGGAGTCTATAGCTCGAATGGAATGTTTTGATATCTCCCATACGATGGGGGAAAGCACGATTGCGTCATGTGTTGTGTTCAACAACGAAGGCCCCGTTAAGCAAGAGTATCGTCGCTACAACATTACTGGGATTACCGGTGGTGATGATTACGCAGCAATGGGACAAGCGTTGGAGCGCCGTTATTCGAAGCAATTGGACGTAGAGAAAATTCCCGACATCATCTTTATCGATGGCGGTAAAGGTCAGTTAAATCGTGCGCATGACATCATTTCGCAGTACTGGGGGGATTGGCCAAAGCGTCCTATCATGATTGGTATTGCAAAAGGCGTTACTCGCAAACCAGGTTTAGAAACGCTGATTACAGTCGATGGGGACGAGTTTCATTTACCAAGCGATGCTCCTGCGCTGCATCTTATCCAACATATTCGTGATGAAAGCCATAACCATGCTATAGCGGGGCACCGTGCTAAGCGAGGTAAAACCAGACGTACGAGTGCACTCGAAGGGATTGAGGGAATCGGCCCTAAACGACGTCAGGCGTTACTCAAGTACATGGGTGGGTTACAAGAACTTAAACGTGCAAGTGTCGAAGAAATCGCCAAAGTACCGGGAATAAGTCACTCTTTAGCAGAAATTATTTTCCAAGCATTGAAACAATAAGGAAAATCGCGCAACATTAAGCCGCAATGTGTAAGAGAATAATAAAATGCGTTTGAATATCCCGAACATTCTGTCTCTTCTTAGACTGTTCCTAATCCCTGTTTTTGTGGTGGTCTTTTATCTACCTTATTCATGGGCACCGTTTGCAGCAGCAATGGTGTTTTGGGTAGCGGGTTTTACCGACTGGCTTGACGGCATGTTGGCCCGTAAACTTGGCCAAACTTCTCGTTTTGGCGCGTTTATTGATCCTGTCGCTGATAAAGTGCTAGTGGCAACGGCATTGATTCTAATCACGGAACATTATCATTCAATTTGGGTGACCATTCCTGCGGTAACGATGATTGCGCGAGAAATCATTATCTCAGCATTGCGAGAATGGATGGCTGAAATCGGTAAGCGAGCGAGTGTTGCGGTATCTTGGGTTGGCAAAGTAAAAACTGTTTCGCAAATGTTCGCCTTATGGGTGTTGATATGGCGTTACGATGAATGGATGGTTTGGCTAGGCTTTGCGGCCTTGTATGTGGCAACTTTCTTGACATATTGGTCAATGATTCAATATTTGGCTGCTGCGAAAGACGATCTGTTGAATGAAGAGCACCATTAAATTCTGATGTTAGAAAGCAGGCTTAATAGCCTGCTTTTTTGTACTAAGACAATCTACAGCATTTTTTGGCTTCTCTCGCTTTTCAATGCTTGCTAACGGCCATGTTTGCAATTTGTATCTGGGGCTTTTGCTTCGATAGAGTTCTATTTGTGATCTAAGTCTTGTTTTTGTCCTTGGAGAGTCTTAGAGAGGCGAGTCTTCTGATTATTAATACTTCAATGCACGCAACGCACGGCCAGCAGTGTAAGGCGTAGCCAAAGTTTTATGATAAACAAGTGTATTTAAGCGATTTTTAGTATTAAAACTAAGCAATCCATCGCCTTTCGCACAAATTCTAGTCAAACGATTTAAAAAAATAAAAATAGTGTTGACTCGATCGCTCGAATCCGTAGAATGCATCCCGTACCCAAGAGAGCACGGCTCGAAAGGGTGGTGAAAAAGCTTAGCTTTATTCACAAATGAGGCGCCTTGGCAGAGTGGCTATGCAGCGGATTGCAAATCCGTGGACCTCGGTTCGACTCCGGGAGGCGCCTCCATTATTCTTTTGAGAGTGAATGGCTTTCGAGAATAAATGCGACACTAGCTCAGTTGGTAGAGCGCAACCTTGCCAAGGTTGAGGTCACGAGTTCGAACCTCGTGTGTCGCTCCAAATTTTATTGATATGGCATTTAGCGGTATCAGATGGTGTTTTACTTTTCTGTAAAGGCATCACAAAGAATATTTGTGTGCCCTGGTGGTGGAATTGGTAGACACAAGGGATTTAAAATCCCTCGACGTTCGCGTTGTGCCGGTTCAAGTCCGGCCCGGGGCACCATCTCATATTAAATGCGACACTAGCTCAGTTGGTAGAGCGCAACCTTGCCAAGGTTGAGGTCACGAGTTCGAACCTCGTGTGTCGCTCCAGATTTAAGGCCTAACATGAAAATGTTAGGCCTTTTTCGTATTTTTTGAAAATCTCAAACTTCTTTTCTGTCACAGACTTCGTTAAGTAACGAACCCTTTGTCTCATTGACTCAAGTGATTGTTCATTCTGCCATTGCAATGCATCTTAGCCATTCCTACTAGTCTATGTTTAAACCATCACTTGTGGAGAATAACCACTCTTGCTCCAGGCAAAGCTGTGACGAGAATGCTATCTTTTTAAATGTTCCGGATATAGAAAGGAATGTTTTACGATTAAGCAGCACAACCTTAAACCTCTGTTGGATGAGGTGATGATATCTCAAGAATATTTGTTTAAATAACAGCTGTTTGAGAGAAGCAGAAAAGCATAGCTCATGAATATGAACATGTGAGTTGCAATGGGGTATGTTTTGTTGTGATTTACATCACTGTTACTAATATGAAAAATCGTTGCCAGAAGATTTTATTTTGTGATAAATTCGCGCGCAATCTCGGAGCGTAATTAACAACGTTTGATCTCTGGGGGATACGCGTAGTGACCATTCAAGCTGATTGTGACACTGCGTAGGGTAGGTATCGGCAAAGCCTTTTGTCGATAGACGGGATACTAATGCTGTAAACGCGGCATATTAATGGGAAACCCAACATTGAAACCTTTGAATAAACACACACTAATCAGCTTCATACTGCCGAAATGTCCTGTTTTACAAAACGGGTGCATTACAGAACCTTGATTAATCCCTTTTACATATAAAGTCGCGAGTATCGTGGCGGATGATCTGTATTTGTCATTTATGCACTGACAAATGCGGAGGGGTATTCACACCTCCTGTAATTTCATTCTAATGATTTTAATACAGGATACAGAATTATTATAATTCAAGGGATTATGTAGTATGAGCACTGCCTTTGAAGTCGATAGCAATATCGCAAACATTTTTTCGTCCCAGGTTCCTATCGTTGAGGGAACGTATGACTTAACGCCAGATCAAGTATTGATTGATCAGGCTGAGCATGAATCTGAAGTACGTTCTTATCCACGTCGTTTGCCGATCGCAATTAAACAAGCCTTTGGGTGCTTGGTTGAAGATACGCGTGGACAGATCTTTCTAGACTGCCTTGCGGGGGCTGGCACTCTAGCTTTGGGGTATAACCATCCTGAAATAAACCAAGCGCTGAAAGAACAATTAGATTCAGGACTGCCATATCAGACGCTAGATATTGCAACATCAGCAAAAACGACGTTTATTCAATCCGTTAAGTCTTTTCTTCCTCAAGAGTTAAGCGAGAACAGCGTTATCCAATTTTGTGGCCCGTCTGGAGCTGATGCGGTTGAAGCTGCTATCAAGCTCGCGAAACAGACTACCGGTCGCAACACTATGTTTGCCTTCCGTGGCGCATACCATGGTATGACTAATGGTACGATGGGGATGATGGGTAACTTAGGCACGAAAGCTCGTCGAACTGGTTTGATGTCGGATGTGCACTTTATGCCTTTCCCATACAACCTGCGTTGTCCTTTTGGGCTTGGCGGTGATGAAGGTGCGAAAGCAAGTATTCGTTATATCGATCGTCTTTTAAACGATGATGAGTCAGGCATTATGAAGCCTGCCGCGATTATCGTGGAGCCAGTGCAAGGTGAGGGTGGTGTTGTTCCTGCGCCAGCATTCTGGCTACGAGAGTTACGTCGTATTTGTGATGAACACGGTATCTTACTGATCTTCGATGAGATCCAGTGTGGTGTTGGTAAAACTGGCTACAATTTCGCGTTCGAAGAGTCGGGCATTGTTCCAGATATTCTGTGTTTATCAAAAGCAATTGGTGGTGGTTTACCAATGTCGCTATTGGTTATCAACAAGCAACATGATACATGGAAGCCGGGCGAGCACACAGGTACATTTCGTGGTAACCAGCTAGCTATGGTCTCTGGTGCGAAAGCATTAGAAATTATCCAGCGTGATAACCTTGTTGAGCATGCCAATATTGCGGGTCAGTACCTGCGTTACGGCCTTGAGAGTATTCAAAAGCGTGTAAACTGTATCGCAGAGGTTCGTGGCAAAGGTTTGATGCTAGGCGTGGAGGTTAAAAATCCAGACGGTGAGCTCAATAAATTTGGTGAACCTCAAGCGGATAGTGAACTCACACTTTCTATTCAACGCTCAGCACTCGAGCGTGGCTTGATCGTTGAAAAAGGTGGACGCGAAGGCGCAGTAATTCGTTTCCTTCCTCCTCTTATCATCTCGTTTGAGCAAATCGACTTTGCTTTACGTGTATTTGAAGACGCGATTTTAGCCGCTGGCGGTAGTCACATCGAAACTCAGCCACAAGATGAATGGAAGAAGCATTTCATCCACACTGGAGAGATGGGCAGCAATGAATTTGCTTCGGTGATGAATCACACTACTACGGCAATGAAGTCAGTGTTTGAACAAGTGACTGCACCGTATTCAGGTATGGATCCAAAAGCATTGGAAGCAGCGATTCACGACGTTGATCTTGATAACGGAAATGCGCCTCTTAAAACCGTTATCGACGATGCTGCTGAGCTGGTCGCGAAAAACGCAATTTTTACTCAACATCCAGATTGTATTGCTCACCTGCATACTCCACCTTTGATGCCAGCGATTGCGGCAGAGGCAATGATTGCGGCTTTGAACCAGTCGATGGACTCATGGGATCAAGCTTCATCAGCGACTTATGTTGAACAGAAAGTTGCGAACTGGCTATGCGATAAATATGAGTTAGGTGAAAAAGCGGACGGTATCTTCACGAGCGGCGGCACGCAAAGTAACCAAATGGGTTTGATGCTTGCGCGAGATTGGATTGTTGACAAACTCAGTGCACACTCAATTCAAAAGCTTGGCCTTCCTGAATACGCAGACAAGCTACGTATTGTATGTTCGAAAAAATCCCACTTCACGGTTCAAAAATCAGCGTCTTGGATGGGATTGGGTGAAAAAGCGGTCATGACCGTCGATGCTAATGCCGATGGAACGATGGATGTCACTAAATTAGACGAAGTTCTCAATCAGGCCAAAGCAGAAGGTTTGATCCCATTTGCCATTGTTGGTACAGCGGGTACAACGGACCACGGTGCTATTGATGACTTAGACTTTATCGCCGATATCGCAGCGAAACATGACATGTGGATGCACGTCGACGGTGCATACGGTGGAGCTCTGATTCTAAGTAGCCAAAAAGCGCGTCTGAAAGGTTGTGAGCGTGCACATTCCATCAGCGTAGACTTCCATAAGCTGTTTTACCAAACCATCAGTTGTGGTGCGCTATTGGTAAATGACAAGTCTAACTTTAAATTCCTGCTTCACCATGCAGACTATTTGAACCGCGAACACGACGAACTACCGAACTTGGTGGATAAGTCTATTGCGACAACTAAGCGTTTTGATGCGCTCAAAGTGTTTATGACGATGCAAAGCGTAGGGCCAAAAGCCCTAGGCGATATGTATGATCATTTGCTTGAACAGACGCTTGAAGTGGCGGACATGATTCGAGATAACAAACACTTTGAGTTGTTGGCTGAACCATCACTATCTACGGTTCTGTTCCGCGCGACACATGAATCAGCGGATCTTGATGAACTGAACAAAACGTTGCGCTTAGAAGCGTTAACACGCGGTATCGCGGTATTGGGTGAAACCATTGTCGACGATAAAACTGCATTGAAATTTACGATTTTGAACCCGTGTCTGACGACGGCGGACTTTGAATCTTTGCTCTCAAAAATCAATACGCTAGCGGCAGAGCTAGTTTAACAAAGGTAACGGAAAACTATGGCAATTCTACAGATTGGTGCAGGCGGCGTTGGCTGGGTAGTTGCACATAAAGCAGCACAAAACAACGACGTTCTGGGTGATATCACAATCGCATCACGTACCGTAGGTAAGTGTGAGAAAATCATCGAATCGATTCAGAAGAAAAACAATCTGAAAGATTCAACTAAGAAATTAGAAGCGCGAGCGGTAAACGCGGACGACGTAGATTCTTTAGTTGCTTTAATTAAAGAAGTACAACCTGACTTAGTGATCAACGCAGGTCCTCCTTGGGTGAACATGTCTATTATGGAAGCATGTTACCAAGCTAAAGTGTCATACCTTGATACATCTGTTGCGGTTGATTTGTGCTCTGAAGGCCAACAAGTACCTCAAGCTTACGATTGGCAGTGGGGTTACCGTGAGAAGTTTGAAGAAGCGGGCATTACAGGTATTCTTGGTGCTGGTTTCGATCCGGGCGTAGTATCGGTGTTTGCCGCATACGCAGTGAAGCATCTGTTCGATGAAATCGATACTATCGACGTAATGGATGTAAACGCAGGCGACCACGGTAAGAAGTTCGCAACTAACTTTGATCCAGAAACGAACATGCTTGAGATTCAAGGCGATTCGTTCTACTGGGAAAACGGCGAGTGGAAACAAGTACCTTGTCACTCACGTATGCTTGAGTTTGAATTCCCGAATTGTGGTTCACACAAAGTGTACTCAATGGCGCACGACGAAGTTCGATCTATGCAAGAGTTCATCCCGGCGAAACGCATCGAATTCTGGATGGGCTTTGGTGACCGTTACCTAAACTACTTCAATGTGATGCGCGACATCGGTCTACTCAGCCCAGATCCACTAACGCTTCACGACGGTACGGTTGTTCAACCTTTGCACGTGCTAAAAGCACTACTACCAGATCCAACATCACTCGCGCCAGGCTACACTGGCCTAACGTGTATCGGTACTTGGGTTCAAGGTAAGAAAGATGGTAAAGAGCGCAGTGTATTTATTTACAACAACGCTGATCACGAAGTCGCATACGAAGATGTTGAACACCAAGCTATCTCATACACCACTGGCGTACCTGCGATCACTGCTGCTTTGCAGTTCTTCCGTGGCAAGTGGGCAGACAAAGGCGTGTTCAACATGGAACAACTAGATCCAGACCCATTCCTAGAAACCATGCCATCTATTGGTCTAGATTGGCATGTTCAAGAACTGGAGCCAGGACAACCTGTTATCCATAAATTGAAGTAAGAATTTAGCGACTCTTATTTGTACGTTTAAGCCGATGCACTTGCGTCGGCTTTGTTCGATTTTATAGTGCCTTTGCTAAGGCGAAGGGACGTAAGGTATCAAAATGCAACAAAACGAACTAAAAACGCCATACTTCATGATTAATGAAGACAAGCTGATTGAGAACCTAGAGAAAGCAAAACAGCTAAAAGACATCTCTGGTGTGAAGCTTGTATTAGCACTGAAGTGCTTCTCAACATGGGGTGTATTCGACATCATCAAGCCTTACCTAGACGGAACAACAAGTTCTGGCCCGTTTGAAGTGAAGCTTGGCTACGAAACGTTTGGTGGTGAGACACACGCATACAGCGTGGGTTACAGCGAAGATGACGTTCGCGATGTGGCGGACATCTCTGACAAGATGATCTTTAACTCTCAGTCACAGCTAGCGGCTTATCGTCATATTGTCGAAGGTAAAGCATCGATTGGCTTGCGCCTAAACCCAGGTGTGAGCTATGCAGGGCAAGACTTAGCAAACCCAGCGCGTCAATTCTCTCGTCTTGGGGTTCAGGCTGATCACATCAAACCGGAAATTTTTGATGGTATTGATGGCGTAATGTTCCACATGAACTGTGAGAACAAAGACGTGGATGCGTTTATCGGCTTACTCGATGCTATTTCAGATCAGTTTGGCGAGTACCTAGATAAGCTGGACTGGGTAAGCATGGGCGGCGGCGTGTTCTTCACATGGCCGGGGTACGATATCGAGAAGTTGGGGTTAGCACTTAAAGCGTTCTCAGAGAAACACGGCGTACAAATGTATTTAGAGCCGGGTGAAGCGATAATTACTAAGACAACTGATCTCGTTGTAACAGTGGTTGATATTGTAGAGAACGTAAAGAAGACGGCGATTGTCGATTCAGCCACAGAAGCTCACCGCTTAGATACGTTGATCTACAATGAGCCAGCGTCAATTCTTGAAGCATCTGAAAATGGTGAACATGAGTATGTGATCGGCTCGTGCTCTTGTTTGGCTGGTGACCAGTTCTGCGTGGCGAACTTCGAACAGCCTCTAGAGATAGGACAGCGTCTGCATATTCTAGATAGTGCCGGTTACACCATGGTGAAACTGAACTGGTTTAACGGTCTACGTATGCCGTCGGTCTACTGTGAACGCTCGAATGGTGACATTCAAAAACTGAATGAATTTGACTACTCTGATTTCAAACGTTCACTGTCTCAGTGGTCAGTGAAATAAGACGTATAGCGCCATAAGCACCAAAAGAGCAGCTTAATCGCTGCTCTTTTTATTTGGGGAAACGATAACAGTACGTGATTAACTCTCCACAATCACACGAGTGTCTTCACTCAGAGACTCTAACTCATTGGCTATGTCTTCAATTTCTAGCTCGCTAGGCAGTTTTATCGCCATTTTAGCGCTGAATAAGCTAGAGCTTACCCCTCCGCCTCCTGCAATGAATACACGCTGACAATCCATATCTAAAATTGAGATACCTTGATTATCGAGAACGTGAGTAATTTCATTCACAATACCCGCTCTATCGTTGGCATCTAAACGAAGTTGGAAGATAGTGTCTTCACGATATGAATGAGGCTCAGAGTCGACGAACCTAACAACAAGAGTCTGACAAGAAGAGAACGCCTGTTTAACGATGTCGGCATTTTCTCTTGGAAGCTCTACTTTGATGACACCTGCAACTTGGTCTTCGATAAAGTTTACTTTGCTGATCAGCCATTTCCCGCCGTTTTCGTGTGTGATTGCAGCGAGCTCTTTAATCGTGGCGGGTGACGCTTGTCCGACAAAATTAACAATAAATACGGTGTTCATAATGTCCCCTCCTGGAATCAAGGTTTGGACGCAGTACGAATAAACGTGCTACTTAAGTTATTGGAATAAATCCTTTTATTTAGTGTAGGTGCTAAGGGCGGGTAAGGTTTGATGAAAGTCAATTTTTAACACTAATTCGTGATGCAAATAATTAAAATAATGTTCAGAGCACAAAAAAAGCAGCCATCGTAAGGCTGCTTTTACCGAGTATCAACTTAGGATTAGAACGTTACTTTTAACTCGACACCATAAAATTGACTGTCGTAGTTTGCGCCTGCGTCCATGGCGAATTTTGCAACATCTTGGTTTCCAAACCAAGGTGATGAATTGAATTGTAGTTCTGCACTACCGCCCCATGCATCAGTTACCCAATAATGAATATGTCCAACAGGGTTTAAGAAGAAGAGCGAAACATCACCTGCGGTTTCAGAGCCCATAACTTCGCCGCCGTTGGCAATAATGTCTTGCTCAGCCGTTAACATCATTTCACCGACAACAGCACCAAAGAATGGTGTGATAAAAATATCCTGCCAAGACGGTACTTCTGCGAATGCCTCTACGCCATACTCCCAAAAGAACGTCGACATAGTTGCGGAGTACAAAAACGACTGAAATTCATTATAGCCAGCGTGACGTGCTGCCGTGTAGTAAACGCCGCCAAAATATGGGTGCATGATGTAGTTGAGGACATGTTCATCGCGATCCCAAACGGGGCCGTCAGAGACATTATCTTTCCACTTTTGCCCCAACTTACTCATGTCTCGGTCTTCTTCGTCCCATTTGGTGATACTTTCTGGAAGAAAAGTCATCATGCCTACGGTCGCGATACTGAGACCTAGAATGGTGTAGGTTTGACCCATCAGATAATCCCAGTCTTTATCTTGAGGGATGATGAGATGTTTAGGCTGAAGCCCTGCGTCAAGGTTTAGCGAATCATCGTTATTCTGTTCATACATAACACCGCGATTTTGAGCCTCGAAGGTGTACAGAGTCGTCGTTTCGCAGTAACCTGACAAGCAATCAGGTGTGTAAGAAAACTCTGTATGACGGCTTAGGTCATAGCGACTTGCGTGCGCAAGCGCTGACGAAGCCAAGCAAAGGCCTGTTAGAGTCTTCTTGAACATGGATGATTTTGACACAAAGGTCTCCGAGTTAATGGTGTATGTCCGGGCTCGTAATTATCCCTCAAAACATCAATCATTTAAACACTTGACCCTTATTTAGTCCCAACAAACCTCGGCGAGATTTGTCCAAATAAAAAGAAAAATAAGCGCTATAACGAAAATAGGATTGTGCTTACGTTCAGGAGTCAGTTGTGAAAATAGCAATGCTTAGTACTGGTGAGGAAGTCCTCCACGGTGATATTGTTGATACTAATGCGGCATGGTTGTCTAGCCTGTTTTATCAACATGGATTTGGCTTAACAAAGCGCTCAACGGTTGGTGATAGCCTATCGAGTTTGGTTGAAGAGTTTTTAATGCTCAGCTTTAACAACGATGTGGTTATTGTTAATGGTGGTTTAGGCCCTACAACGGATGACATGAGTGCTGCCGCCGCCGCGAGAGCCGCCGATTGTAAACTGGTGCTATTCAAAGAGTGGTTGCAGCATCTAGAAAGTTTGTATGCTCGACGTGGCATCCCTATGCCGGACAGTAATTTAAAGCAAGCAATGCTGCCAGAAACGGCAGAGATATTGGACAACCCGATAGGCACTGCTTGCGGTTTCAAAATGCTGATTAATGATGCCATTTTTTATTTCACACCGGGTGTACCAAGTGAATTTAAGCTCATGGCAGAGACGCAAATTCTTCCCGATCTGAGAAGAGTGTTTCCCGATGTTCAAGGTTCATGTTGTAGTCGAATCTACACGTTTGGTCTGTCTGAATCCGGTATTTCAGATAAGCTAGATCAGCTAAAACTTCCTCAAGGCTATGAGCTAGGGTATCGCTCTTACTTGCCTTTTATTGAAGTGAAACTTTTTGGTCCTTCAGATCAGCTTGAACAGCGTTTGAAACTCGTACAGATAATTAATAAACACCTTGAGAGTAATACCGTTAGTATTGACTTACCTATGGTTGAAAATGTCGGCCAGTTGTTGGTCGATAAAGGACTAACAGTGTCGACCTCCGAAAAAAGTAGCGGAGGATACTTAACGTACTGGCTAAACGGTGATGAAAACGCTGAAAAGCAACTAGGGCATGGTTGGATACTACCGAGCCTGACTCAAGCGATGGCCAACAGCGGAGATCCATTAGCGGAAACGTTTGCTCTGGCTGGTGCTACGCGAGAGAAGTGTGGGACGGATTTATCACTCGTTACTGGCCATATTGAAGAGGGTGTTTTTTCCGTCGCTTTATCGACACCGTCAGGCGAGTGGGGAGCATTATATAAACTCTCGAAAAAGTATCAGCGCAGTGATCAAGTTAAAGTGATCAGCACGGCAGCACTAGACTTGTTGCGTCGCTACCTAGAACGTAAACCGATGTTTGCGCATTATGCATTTTTGGAGAAAGTTAAAGAGATGCACCTCCCGAGCAGTGCTTTATAACCAAAGCTCTCTACAGTAGTCTGAGAGACAAAACACAGAGACAAAAAAGCCAAGGTGATTGCCTTGGCTTTTGCATTTTATACCGTCGAGTCAACGTTATGCGCGCTGCTTTTCTTTCATCGCGTAGTTAACGCCGCTAAGTGACAAATCTGATTTTGCTTTACAGATACAAGGTAATATTTCATCACTTTGTGTGTAAGCCATGGCAAAACCAACATACTCCACTTCACCAGACTCCAATTTGCAGCGACAGGCGCCGCAGTGCCCATCACGGCAGTTGTATTCTGGTAATAGGCCAGCTTGCTCCATTGTTTCCAAAATCGTATTGGAAGGGTTGGATTCAATGCTGATCAGTTTGTTGATTTTGAGTGTTGCCATTACAGCTCGAATCCTTCGAAGTCATCTGCGCGAACTTCATTGTCAATTTGACCCACAAGGTAAGAAGAGATTTCTGCTTCTTGAGGCGCAACTTGAACGTTATCTGAAGACAACCAAGCGTTAATCCATGGAATTGGGTTAGTTGTTGCTTCTGGATACGCTGCTGGTAGACCTACCGCTTGCATACGAATATTTGTGATGTATTCAACGTATTGGCTTAGGATGTCTTTGTTTAGACCGATCATAGAGCCATCTTTGAATAGATACTCTGCCCACTCTTTTTCTTGCTCAGCCGCTTCTTTGAATAGGTCAAAACAGTCCTGTTTTGCCTCTTCTGCGATTTGCATGAAAGTGAAGTCATCTTGACCGTTACGTAGCAGGTTGATCATGTGCTGCGTGCCGTTTAAGTGAAGTGCTTCGTCACGAGCGATCAGCTTGATGATTTTCGCGTTACCTTCCATTAGTTCGCGTTCTGCGAAAGCGAAAGAACATGCGAAACTGACGTAAAAACGAATAGCTTCTAATGCGTTAACAGACATCAAACAGATGTACAGCTTCTTCTTAAGATCGTACAGACTAACCTTAACCGTTTCACCGTTAAGGACATGCTCACCTTCACCGTAGCGATGGTAATCATTCGTCGCTTGAATCAAATCGTCGTAGTAGTGCGCGATGTCTTTTGCACGCTTCAGAATGTGCTCGTTCTCAACGATATCATCAAACACCACCGCAGGGTCGTTCACGATGTTACGAATAATGTGTGTGTAAGAACGAGAGTGAATCGTTTCAGAGAAAGACCAAGTCTCAATCCAAGTCTCTAGTTCTGGCAGAGACACAAGCGGCAGCAGTGCCACGTTAGGGCTGCGGCCTTGGATAGAGTCAAGAAGCGTTTGGTACTTCAAGTTAGAGATGAAGATGTGCTTCTCGTGATCTGGCAGTTTGTTGTAATCGATACGGTCGCTAGATACGTCTACTTCTTCTGGACGCCAGAAGAAAGAAAGTTGCTTCTCGATAAGTTTTTCGAAAATCTCAAACTTTTGTTGGTCGTAACGTGCAACGTTTACTGATTGACCTAGGAACATTGGTTCCTTCAATTGGTCATTCTTTTTTTGGTTAAAAGTACTGTAAGCCATAATGCCTCAATTCCTTTTAAACCTCCCCGTAAGGGGGAGGTTATCGATAGTCTGTCTTTACGGGTTCGCTAGGTACGGGAAGATTAAATCTTGTTATGCCGCGAGTTTTGAATGTAACATCGAGTGGGTGGGTCGGTATCATATCATTCAGCCCATGTGCGGTACATAATTAAACCTATCTAGCCCACCTCTTACAACCCTATAGCAGCAAGGTAATGTATAATGTTGTTATTGTAACATGAACCTTACCCATAATATAAACATAAATTGACTAAAATCAGATGTTATCTCTCCCAAGTATGTTACTCGAATGTCGGTAAGAACAAACTTGCATATTTGCCAGTTCTCAGGAAAAAATGTTACATATTTGAAGATAAAAAGTGTTGTGCGTAAAAGGAGTGTATCTCCTCGTAACATGGAGCTATCCCGTTAAAAGTGTTGGAGTGACTCAATGTTTGAAACATTTGTGCTATTCGATGCTTTATTTACTAATTCGAGTTCAGTTAAAAACGAGCCTAATATGACGAATTCTTAGGCAATAACTATCGCTTCAGGAATACCTAGCGTCGTAGCATCAATGACTAGATGCAGGACTGTTCCTTTAGTCTTTGTTTTGAATGCGACGTTAACTGTTTTGGCTCGCTTACTAATACATGAGTAATGAGGGCATGACAACGGCAGTTGTGCGAGCTTGAAAATAGACTTTATGAACCCTTGCAGACCTCTCGACTGCATTGAAAATACTCATTTAATCATAAGAGCAGTCGTAATCACTAAACAAACGAGGCCTCCCACGCTACCTTGTCTGATTTGCTTCCATAACTGGATAGCTTCTTCATCAATCTAAAATGTCAGTGAACTGCAATTGATTAAAGCCTGGTGATAGTGTTTCCAATTGGTTGTTTTGTAGTGAGGCTTGGCCATTGGTCTAAGTATTTGAATGAACTTAGCTGATCAGATCGTAGGTTGATGATATAGGTGATGTCTCCAGCCCATTTTTCATTCGGAGCCGATGCGCTAAAGTTCTGAGCCAACAAGTTTGGAGCAACAGGCATTTGATGCTTGCTGTCCGTAGTGCACTTAAACTTGCGTGTAGCTTTCGGCGTTAAATCTTGACGTTTCATACTGGCAGCAATGGTTTTAACATTGTAGTTATCACCGCTCTCAGACAGTTCTTATTGGATACGCCTTGAGCCATCTCGGCCTTTGCTGTTGTCGAAAGCTTCTTTGACCTTTGTATCAAGCTTTTGGCGAATTGCCTCGTGTTGGATGGCCTTATGGCGATGCTTAACCCAGTAATAAAACCCACTTCGGGATACCCCGAACACCTTAGCCATACGCACAATACTGAAGCTCAGCAGGTGTTCGAGCATAAATTCATAGCAATTTACTTTAGATTTTTCGCGAAGTAGGTGGCGGCCTTTTTTACAATTTCTAGCTCTTCTGCTTGCTCAGCCAATTGCCTTTTTAGCTTGGCAACCTCTGCGGCTAGCTCTTGCTCTCGCTGACTAGTATTGGTGTCTTTCTTCGAGTTCTTCCGCCACCCGTAGATTTGAGATTCATGTAAAGAAAGCTGTCTTGCTGTCGCAGCTACTCCCACTTTCTCTGCTAGCTTCAGGGCTTCTGCCTTAAATTCAGGGGAATGTTTAATTCTAGTTTTCTTAGTTGTCATTGTTCACCTCGTTAGTGATTGTACTCACTTAACTCGGTGTCCAAAACTGCTGGGACGGATCATTCGTAAGGACATTCGTTTGAACTTAATAACGATACTACTTTTCTCTTTATAAAGTCCGATACTTCATTAGTCGTTTTAGAAGAAGTGAAGGTGTAACCTATTTCGTTAGCTACCGCTATAAAATCCTTCTTTGTTTTAAAATCTATACTCCAATCGTAACTCGATGTAGTCAGAGTAGAGAACAATTGATTCATCGCCACACCTTATATTTACAATAATATCAAAAACTTGCCAAATTATATGGTACTAAGTCAGAATACACCTTTTAAACTCACAGAGCGAGATAGATAGTGCCAGTGAACCAAATAAGGAAGCCCTGATAGGCCTTTTATCTATTCATTACTTTATGTACGTCAAAACTCAGTATCGTGAGCTGCACTGAGTATTAACATTAACTTGGAATGGGGCTGCCACTTTTCTGCATTGGCAAACCATTAATTAACTCAGGAATGGAAAGTCTCTTAACTCTCACCTCTAAGGCGATAAGCTAACCTCCCGTATTTCATGTGGGCAAATGAAGCAGCAACGAATAGAGTTATCTGCAACACGCCGACCCATTTACTAGGTTGCATTAAAGCAACAACATAAATCGTAACGCTAATTGCTGACATCACACTGGTAACCGTCATAAACCAATCAAGACCAACTTCGTTTAGCTCGCCATGATACTTTCTAGTAGCACTTCGAACATTGATAATTGAACTTGAATAAATCATCGCACTAGCAATAGACCAATCGCCTGTAAGCAACAAGTCATCATACTTCCCCGTCAAGACCTTAACCAAGACAAGCAAGATGAATGGGGTGATAATGAACAGATAAGATGTAGCTACCGCCTTAAACTCATTCTGATGTTGGTATTTCATTCTGAGTTCCACGATAAGTAATGACTTCTTTGATCTCTTTTATCTTTGCATTTTTGATACGTTCTTCACCTTTCTCAACGACAACGTCATACTCTGCGTGAACTCGCAGATAGTCACTTCCCCCCAGACGAACCTCAGAGTTCAGATATTCATCCAACCACTCTTTGTGTGTAATTTCTGCGCTGTATCTCTTATGAGTCCTAGTGCTAATTACTTCCCACTTAGAAGTAGCCTTTTTACAAGGTTTAAAAACTTCAACGATTTCTTCACCGTCAAAGTGACCTCGGTCACTAGAGAACATCTTTTTGACATTACCAGTGAATCTAAAGTTAGGATCAAAAGGGATTACCTCAGCTAACTTAGCACCTTCATTGCAAACTTTAAGATACTCATCAGGTAACAGCTTTTTATTGCCCTCAGACCACTTCTCAGCAACTAAAGCAACATCTAAATCACTAATGTAAGGATCAAGGCGACTTGAACGACCTCTTATAGCCATCTCATTCTTCAGTCTATCTCTTTCATTATTAGTGACGTGTTGAACCTGCTCTTTTTGAGACATCTCACCAGTCAACTCCCTGAAAAGGGAGTCAGGCCTTGTCCACTCCTCAACCTTTAATAACAACTTAGCGAGAATGCAACCATGAGTAACCTCTTGCAACTCAACATCAAAAATCATCTCTGAATCAACAGCCTGAGCAATAATTTGCCCCATCTCCTGATACGCTGAAATGAAATCCCCCATAGCGTGAAATACTTCCGCAGGATTCTTCCTGTTAGAGTTGTATTCAAGGTGAAACTCTAAAACCGTTGCTTCCATTGCCTAGTCCGTTAATCATTATTGTTCATATGGTTATGAATTTTACATCATATTTAAGTGCCAACAAATGTTTGACCTCACCATTAGCTAGACTAAACATGTTGGCTTCTTAACTTGCCTACCAGAATCGACCTCGATTTTTTAAAGTCATATGTGATCAAACTTCATTGTTATCCGACTTACCTCACGCTTATTGGATAACATTTAGTAGGGCAAATTAGCACTAACGATTAACAGGACATAAAAGTGCGATATGACTAAAACGGTTTGGGGCGTGCGATGTGAGGTCGTATGAAGCGCTGTTCACCGCTCAATGTGTGAACCATCAGTATCACCAGATGAACCTAAGAGCCTGAATAAAGTAGCGGATCCGACAATGTAACGAAGGTTGGCATTCGCCAATCGGGATCTAAATCGTGAGAGGACGATCCTCCTGATAACCACAAAATTGGGTGAGTGCTAGGTAATCAGCATGATGAACATACGTGAATTCGCATAAGGTGCGTTATACGTTGAAACAGCGGAAGTGGTTAATACGCTGTAGCCAAAAGGCAAGAGAATCGAAAGAGATTACCCCATGATCTTTCGTTGTCATTGAACTCTCCGCAACATAGCTGTGAAAAACAGCCCTATCCCTAAAATAAACTCCAATCGATTCAGTCCGAACTGCATACAAACCTAACTCATTAAGGCAGAAGTTCCTTCACATCACAGCCCAAAGTGTCTGCAATCTGATACAACTTTTCAAGCGTGATATTGATTTTACCGCGTTCTATGCGGCTCATATAGCTTCTATCTATCTCAGCGAGAAGGGCTAGTTTCTCTTGAGGTAAACCTTTGGATCTTCTCATTTGTACAATACGTTGGCCTACAGCTTCGGCAAGTTTCGTGTTCATGTTTTTTATTTATGAAATTAATTTCCTGAACAATGCACACTTGCGGACTATATGACCACGGATTATAATCCTCAAAATCAACGCAATTGGTCATTTTTTATGCAAACGAAGGTAAGAATCAGAAAAGAGCTATTTCTCGCCATTTATTACAATGAACACTTCTCTGCCAACGACCTAAAATCCTTTCCATTAGACAGTGATGAAAAAGAATACTTATCGGATGAATACGTCGAAAAAAAATTGAAGGAAATGTCGTTGATCGGCGCAGTCCTTTCATGCGGTTTCGACAAGCATGGTGATGAAGAATTTTCCAAAGGTTTTATGTTTAACCATATCGACTGGGAGGTCGTGGATTGCGACAATTACAGTGAGGACTCCAACTGCCTTTCTTTCAAAAGAGAAAGTCTTTTGACGATTTTGCAAGATAAACAGTCAGAGCTGTCAGAGTCCTATTCTCTTCATAAAAGGACATGGAAGCATTTCAATCAGTTGTGTGCTCAACACTCAGAACTTCGGCTGTGTTTAGACGAGTATATATCCGAGTATGACAATCGTAGATTGGATCTCAAAGCCGAAATGCTTGCAGTAGAAAACGCAATTACCTTCTACAAAAATACAGCCCACCCAGTAGAAAGTGGGAGCTAATTTGCACAATTCTATACTTTACGCACATGCCACAAACAACAACATGCTCGTGGGGCAGTTTGTCCAACAGTCGAAGACCTACTGGTCATTTTCATACTCTGATGAGTGGTTAGCATATGATTCAGCTTTCCCTATCTCGTTGAGCCTGCCGCTCGTAAAGGGACAATGCTCATCATTTAATACACTGAATTTTATTCACAACCTGCTTCCTGACTTGAAAGAAGAACGATTAAGCCTTGCTCACTCGGTAGGTGTGCAATCCAACGATGCATTCAATTTACTCTCCAAGATAGGTCATGATTGCACGGGCGGCATTTCATTTAGTCAGAGTAGGGAGCCGCCAAAGATAGGATGGAAATATCGAGAGATCTCGGCAAGTGAATTAAATGAACTCGTTACCCAGCGTAAGTCATTTCTTCCATTTTTTGGGGATTATCGACCTTGTATTTCGGGAACACAGCGAAAAACAACTCTAACTAGGTTGAACGGTAAATGGTATGTACCTCAAGAGAAATCACTAAGTAGCCACATTATCAAATACCCAATGGATGCAATTGCGCAAAGCAACTCAGTACTAGATATGAGCAGCAGTGTTGAGAATGAATTCATCTGTACTCAAATAGCGAAGGAACTTGGTTTTAAAGTGCCCGATATGGAGATAATAACGACTGAATCAGGAGCTAAAGCCCTTGCAGTAAAACGGTTCGACCGATGTTTTGGTGACGGAGTTGTGACTCGTAGACACCAAGAAGATTTCTGCCAGGTTTTTGGTGTACCTGAACATCAAAAATATCAATCGGAGAACAACCTAAGTGTCTCCAAAATTGTTGATGCTTTAAGTCTCTCTGCGGAAAGTAAGGCGAACAATCATGACTTTTTTAAGTTTATGGTTTTTCAGTATTTTATTGGTGCAACTGACGGTCATCTCAAGAACTTTTCCGTACATATTGCTCCTAGCGGACACTATCAACTTACACCGTTCTACGATTTGCTATCAGCTTACCCCGCTATCGGTAATAGAGGCTTAAATAAGCGTAAGCTAAAGCTAGCAATGGGACTGAAAGCATCACGAGGATACAAATATCATATCAGCAAAATTTGCTTACGGCATATAGAGCAGACAGCTAATCAGTTCGGTATCAGCAATACGAACTGTCATGAAATCGTCTCTGCCTTTCTCGCTCAATTTAGTAGCGCACTTAGCTCTGTAGACAATCGATTTCCTGAAAAGGAATTTTCGCTAGTAAAGGACGCAATATTTCAACATGCCACTAAGATCGTCGAAAAGTTAAACAGATCAATTAAGTAAACATCTCGGGTAACAATTATTGCCCATTTTGTAAACATACTCGTTAGCATTGAGGGAAAGATGGCTGAAACCACGACCAATGGAAGTAACACGACTCTTGATTTGAAGCAGTCTTTCGCTCTGTTAAGTGTCGATAAGAATGGAATCGTAACGATGAAATTTGGTGATGAAGTAACGGTTTTTATGAACGACAAATGCCCAGCAATCGCAACAGATTTGTTAAAAGTGATCGCGTCAATAAAAACGGAAGCAGCTAACAATGGAACGTGAGGAAGATAAGAGTAATGAGCTAACAGAACCTTCTTGTGAGAACCTGGGCGTAGCTCGCTTTTTAGCCTTGCTCGAAAAAGACATCGAGCAGCATACAGATAAATTAGTCGTTCCTTCTCATGAAATGAAAGAAGAATTAGATGAGAGCGTCGGTGATTATTCAGTCGATTTAGATGGCGACTATTAGGAGTGAGGATAGTATGAAAGCAAAAATCGGCATTCTATCAGAAGAGCTTGCTCGTAAGCGCATGATTCGGATTGCAGAAGGAAAAGTGACGTCTAAAGAACCTTACCCTCAATTTTTGTTTGAGTCACTGGCTGTGCTTTCACAACTGTTGTCTAACGAAAATGTTGAGCTGCTGAATTTGATTGCTCGCGAAAAGCCAAACAGTCTTGATGAGCTTGCTGAAAAGAGTGGGCGCAGTATCAAGGATGTTACTGATACTTTCGAAGCTCTTTCATCTAAAGGTTTTGCTTGTATAGATACGAAGAGAGGTCAATCTCGACCAATTGCGTTGTTTACAACGTTCGAGATCGTTATGGGCAGGTCTCTTTTACTTTGAATTGCTAACATACAATTGGACAGAAGTGAGTTAAATTTTTTGCGCTAACTAGGGATTCACATTAGAAATACTATTTTAAAGGCTTTAATGGATAAGAATCAGGAATTTCCTCTTAGTGTTTACTTCAACGGAACATCCATTGGCATCATTAAAGATCCGTCATCAGGCTTTTGCAGCTGATCTAGATGGATTGCAAATGACAGATACATTATAGAATTTCTAACTAGTTTTATTAGTGTGAATAGGCGAGATTCAAACTCTGTGTCAGTGATGAGTAGGGAGTAACTAGAACGTTTTTGTTTATCATGAATCATCTCTTTAACACGTTCCAGCTTGCTGTCTAGCTGCTTCTTTTGTTGTTCCAGCTCAGTTTTTAAAACGGTATCATCCGCTTTCTTAGCTTTAGCTATATCGATATAAAGGTCTTTTAGTTTAGATTTGAGGAGTTCAGCTTCATCTTTAAGCTCTTCTGCTAGATGTTTGTGAAACTCAATGTCATGCTTTGTGAGAGGATGACCAAACTCATCAACAATCTTGAGAGAACGATGCTCCATTGCGTTTCTAATCTCAGAAAATGCCTCAGCATCAGGATCTAGCCACTTTGAAGCTGTATCGAGGTTTACACCTTTTTGATTTGAATCTCGAATGTCTTTAAGAATATAGAATAGAGCGTGCACAAAGTAGTTTTGACTATCAACAAGCTTCTTGTGTGGTTTCAGTTTACCATTTTTCAATTCGCCAAAGATATTATGAAAGTACACTCTTGCATCTACATCATTCAGGTCGAAAAATGAATTTAGGAAATAAGCAATTTTATCAAAAATTGAATATAACGTTCTGAAAGCACTTTTATAATGATGTGCTTTTAAATTGGTTATTGTATGAGCTAAGTCATCAACGTGTGGATATGTTGTATTGAAAAAATGCTCTTGATTACTTGGTATGTTTTGAGCTGAAAAAATCAAATAACGTGCATAGCAATAGTCATTTTTTATTTCATCAAAGTTGCCGTGATAGATCAGATCTTCATGCATAGCCAATGATGTATTAATCGTTTGTGAGAAGCTAGGCATTGCGAATACGTCTTGATAAACAATTTCGTCTGTACTCACGTCATTTAAGTCATTCAGGAATAGACGATTATCACCGCACCATGTTAAATAATCGCGTTGTTTACGTGTTTCAGCTTCATCCTTAAAAGTCTCATAATCATCAAAATCAGATAACTTAAACTTCGATTCAAACCAAGCTTTAAAATCCAAGAACTTACCATCTTCTGCATAAGCAATTTTTTGTTCATCATGTAGTAAGTCAACATACTCTAAACCTAAACAGATCAGTTGATACGCTTTGAAATAGTGATAACAAACATGAGATTCATCATAGATGTGTCGAGCAATAAAAAGCTGGTTTTCAGCTTTGTTGATAATTGCAACAGGGTTAGCATCAAGTTCAATTGCGGTGTCCCAATGAGGAATACAGCATAGACTACGCCCTTGAGAACTAAGCCAGTTTGCTAGGTTAGTCTCGATACGGCTACGCAAGTTTATGTGATTAGCGTTTGGGTATGCGTTAGATTTTATGATGTATAAAGCTTTTCGGTAGTTAATTACAGCTTTGCTTAAATCTTCGGAATACCATTCAGTATTATAGTATCCGTGAACTGTTGAATAGCAGTTAGCTAACGTGTAGAAATACCTTGCTTCAATAAAGTCATCATCAAAAAAAAAGAAAGGCTTATCGATAGCTGAAACAAAGCCGATAAGTTCATCGCGGTTATTTGAAAGAATCAACTCATCAGCTCTGTATTCAAACAAACCGATAGCTGCATCATCAATTAGTACGTTTTCTTCCATAACTTCTCCAATACTGGATAGAGAGCAGCTTAATATACACTTAAACACATGCTATAGATATTAGGTCAATTCGGTCAAATTAAGTTGATAGTAAATGTTAAGAGCAAACAGTCTAACGAGTTTTGGGGCATAGGCGTGCTAGCGCGATCGCAGCCAGCATGCCATTGGACATAAATGAGTTGGGGCACTAGGCTCAAAGAGGTTGCGCTGGCCTGTTCAGTTCAACTGCTTTAACCACGCGATTAACATCACAATAACAACTGTCTTATTTGTTTGTGCTATTACTATCGTCTAGCGTTCTTCCTTACATTAACTTTTCATACTTGCATAGGAACGGAAAGCTCCAGCTCTCGCGTTAGAACCTGCGTTATGTAGACCTAAAGCTTGGCAAACCTGCTTGTAGTACTGAGGGTCAATGGCTGCCCCAAAGTTCCATGAATCCTTGCCATCGTGCATCGTCAAATCGCCTGTTAGTGTCGGATATTTAGTCCACAGCTTATTAGTGCGAATCCATGCTGACAACTCTCCGCTAGTTGAGAACCCTTGACTACGAGCAGCTACAATCAGAGCGTTCAGTTCAGAATCACGAGTCTCCCGAGCTTTACGAAGAGCCTCTTGCTGAACAGCCTCACGAGCACGTTTCTCTGCTCTGGCGGTTTCATAGGTCTTGATGTTCTCCGTTATTTGATTAATGAACTTGGCGTTATCTTCGCGAATATCTTGAGGGACCTCGGATAGCTTGCTCCACATCTGCTTAGCAGCCTCGCCTTTACGAGTAGTCTCTGTAGTGAACCAGAAGCATAGGTCTTCTTTAGGCGTAGTCGTCCTCAGTACGGACTCAAACTGCTTAGCCTGCTTGATGTGAAAGAACACTTCTTTAGAGCCCATGATTGCATCGTGAGTGAATTTGCACTCGGAGAAGATGAAGCCGAAGCCACGATCGTCTTTGTAGTTTTTGATCTTACCGAATTTAAGTTGTTGCATAATAATTACCCTTTAAATTGACAATGAATTTACTGTCGATATTAAAATAGATAAATGGATAGAAGTGAGTTAGTTATATTACTAAATTAGGTTCTGGCAGACTCGGAAAATGTCTAACAGTAAGTCCTCAAGTCAAAGCTCCATCAAGCGCATTACTAAAGTGATTTAGAAATAGCCTGAGCACCATCTTTCATGCTAACTTACCAATAAGAACCTAGTGGTACTGCCATAGATATACTATTCGAAAATACTCTAAAGGAATGCATATGCTCAACGACCCTAAGCCGTTTATTCTTAATTACGCTACAGAAAGAGTTCATTCCAATATACCAGCCTTAGGTGGGCACTACTGCGATGACGAACATATGTGGGTTGATGACGAATCCAAGACACCAATTATCAATCTAGTCGATAGAAATTGCCCTGAATTAATCACCAAAACAAACGTTCAAGTTGAAAGTGATGATCAATCCTATGCTCTTGAAATGCAAACCAAAACAAAAGTCGAAGTTGAACGTGATGATAATGATATTAGTTTATGTCATCTAAATGAATTACTCACTAAGACTGAAGTAATGCAAGAAAGCGACGATAACTCTTACAGTTTTGGTATGTCATGATTCTTTTGGTAACCAATAAACGAGACCTAACTACTGACTATATTGTCAGAGAGCTAAAATTCAGAAACGTTCCATACACTAGGCTTAATACGGAAACACTAAATGAGTTCAAGTGCTCCATTGGCTATAGTTCCATAGATGATTGGAGAATTGGGGATATCAAAGGTAACCAGATCACGTCCGCTTACTTTCGAAGACCCAGTCCTACAACAGTTATCCATCCCACATTATCTGAAGCAGAATTAGAATACTTGAATATGGAATGGTTATCTTTTCTAAAGAGTATTTATTATAGGCTTGATAACAAGTGGCTAAGCTCTCCTACTAACATAGCCTTAGCTGAAGATAAACCAAGACAGCTTGTTGCTGCTAATGCTCTTGGGTTTCAGATACCACAAGGTATCATTACCAATGATGTTTTTACTGTCATGGAAAGAACGACGAATGAAAGCCTCATAGCCAAGCCATTGAGACAAGCACTTCTAAAGGGAAAGAATGAAAGTGTTATTTTTACTAGCCAGATACCATCTCTTACACCTGAGTATGAAGAGTCAATAGCCTTTGCTCCCTCTATATACCAACAAGAAATCTCTAAAAAATATGATGTTCGGGTAACTGTAGTTGGCAACAAAGTGTTTCCTGTTGCTATTTGGTCACAAACATCAGAAGCAACCAAGGTTGATTGGCGTCAAGGAGGGCGAATTGATCTGCTGCACGAACATATAGATATACCAGATGAACTCAAAATGAAATGTATCAATTTAGTCAAAGACTTAAACCTGAGATTCGGTGCTATTGATTTGGTGTGTGACTTAGATGGGGACTATTGGTTTCTTGAGATCAATCCTAATGGTCAGTGGGCTTGGATTGAGAATCAAACTAAGTTACCAATAGCTTCATCTATCGTTGATGAACTACTGAAGATTAGTGAGAACAATTATGAATCTTGACTTATTTTGGCCAACGCTTTCGCAAGATTCTCAAAGTATAAAAAGAGAACTACTTGAAAAAGATTTAGACCTAATAACTGGTTTATCAACTAATGACGCAACAGGTATTCTCTTAGATGAGTCTAGACGATTGTATGATCAGGAACAGGCAAGACGATCCACCATAGATAGTAAAGCTGGTGTATATATCGCTGTTTCAATCGCACTAATAACAATACTCCTCTCATTGGCTCCAGTAGTCATCAAACTAAAAATACCAGTGAAATTTAATCTTTTAAGTGTATTAGATTTACTCACAATTGCAGTATTCATGTTGGCATTAACTATATTGGTTAGGTGCGTCATGTGGTCTCACAAAGCACTTAAAGTTTCACCTTTCCACTTATTAAACTGGAAAGAGTTAATAACGCATAACAACACCAAAACATTACAACTGCAATTAGTGAAAAAATTGTTGAGTACTTTGCGGAAAAACTATGATTTAACCAATGACACTGTTACTTGTGTAAAGATGGCTCATGCATTATTAACTAGCGCAATGTTTTGGTTGATTGCTGGAATACTAATACAAACAATTTCATATTTTTTCTATGGATATGGATTTGGCGATGTTGGAGATGTACCAAACAAAGATTCACTTAGTCCCATTATTAATATTTTCAATATCAAATCAGAGTTAGTTTGAATTCCGAATTTGAGCTACGCCCCGATTACCGTATTTTTAAGCCTTAGACAACCGCGAGAACCGTTGTTTTTCATTAACGTAAGGGGGGGGGGCTTATATCAATACTATTGGTCGTTATGGCAGTTGTTATCACAGTAAACTTCAAGCTCTCTATGAGGTTGCCGTTGCTCGCTTTTGGGAGTTTTCTGTCACTGTCTTTCCGTTGGTAGACATGAACAAAAGTACGGTGATTTCAATGCCGCTGATTTGCCACTGAGTAATTACGTTAACACCGAATGGGGCAAAGACGTGTTTGCCGAGTCTGAGTCAACACGTCCTTTGAAAAAATCATTTTCAACTCTTGCTAGTTTAGCGAGCGGTGAATTAACTCAGGTCTGGCTAATCGCTACGTCTGACAAAAGAAAGTGCTACTAGGTCAGCAGACTTAACTCTCAAAAAGGCTATTGCGAAGGGAGTTATTAATAAAGAAAGTATTGGTGTTGACGATGTTTAGTCGCTGGAGCTGTACGTATGAACTACATTGAAAAATATTTTGGTCATACAAAGCCTACTGAAATACTTTTCCGAAATACAAGCACGGCGTTAAACTTAGATAACATGTTTGGCTCGTTTTATTATTACGCCAAAGTAGAAGCAGGTGAGAGCGAGCGACAAAAGCCTAAAGCCTGCGTTTGTGATGTAGCCCATGGTTATGTCGATAGTTTATTGATTACACTGCGTGAACAGCCAAAAGAGCAAACTATTGAATAACTTATGTCACATTAAAGAACAAAAAGCACCGCATTGAGCGGTGCTTTTTTGTGGCTAATCAATCGTCTGACCATAGCTGCTCTAGGTCAACATCTTCACTGTCAGGTTGTTTTTCTTTAGCTAGCTCGTCAACCTGAAGCAGCATAGGGAGGTCGAATGCAGTGCCAGTAATGACACAACTTCCTCTCGATAAGTTGGGAATCATGCTTCTAGACATGCTATCAAGGGTGCTGATAGTGTTATCTATCAAAAACAAATCCCTGTCATTAACAAGTCGATGAATGAAGAAGTTATGAATCTGAGACACAATCGTGGGTGAAATGTCTGCTGGCCTTTGGCTTGATAGCGTTAAGAACATACCAAACTTCCGCCCCTCTTTGATGATTTCCTCAAAGGTTTCAAGTCTATAGTCTTTCCAGCTTTCGCTTTCTCTGTTCGACTGCTGAGATAGAATGTTATGAGCTTCGTCGATAATAAGGTGAATGGTCTTATCGGGTGGGTTGGCTACGCTTGTTTTGTGAGGATTGTAATAATGCTTGGCGACAAGTAGCGGCATGACCTTTTTTATGTCTTGATTGCATTTTCTTAGTGAAATCACCGTTACAGCTTTATTAGCTGGCGGCGTGTCTGTAACTCGAATGACCTTGGTTAGGTTCGTTAGAGAAGATTCAATCCTCTTTAATAGTGGCTGTATGAAGTCAAACTGCACATAGCCACTAATGAGGTCGCGAATCAACTGTATGTGACAGCGAATGCTGAACTGGTCTAGATTGCTTAACCCTTTGGGTATGGTTATAGCGTCAACGTCATCCCTGAGTCTGTTTCTATAACCAGCACCGTCAGCATTAAAATAAGTACCACCAATGGTGTAGAAGACTTTGTTTGTTCCGTGGAACGCAACCGTTTTTAACGTGTTTTTAATCTTCTCATTCCCTAGTGTACTTGTTATGCCACGAATGAGGTCAAGTAGCTCAGGATGGGGTGCTGCTGTGGTAAAAACTTTTTCGTATGTGGTTTTGATGTAGTTTAGAAAGTTCGCTTTTGAATCATAGAGTTGCTTTCCTTTGACTATACGATTGATGAATGGCTTTTGGGTATTTTGAGTGGCTTGAAACAATAAGCTCAAGGTGTCAGTATCCCAGAATTCTGACTTGGCCAGTGGAAACTTGTTTTCTGCCTTGCGAGTGTTGAGTGTATAGATGCGCTTGTGCTGCTCGCTTGTTAGCTGACCGTTGGTGTATTCTCCGTTAAAGTCGATTATAACAAACTGACTTTTGTCTTTGATTAACTTGATTTTTTTATCAAACAGCGTGGTGTACAAATTGGTTAAGGTGTTCGATTTTCCGCTGCCTGTGTTTCCAAAAATCCCAATGTGAGTGTTAAACAGCTTTTGCCAAGGTAAAGAGACTGGGAACTCCTCTTTTAGTAGCTTGCCAATCACAAAATCTCCCCCAACATTGCCATAGATGTCAGAAAGCTTGTTTTCTTCAAGCAGATAAACAGGGTCTTTGATTAAAGGTAGGTGCTTAATGCCCTCAAAGAATCTGCCAGACTCAAAGTAACCAATGGGCTTTAAGTCCACCGTCCTTATGCACTGCTGTTCGTCATCAACTCGTTTCTCGTCTAGGTATTCGCCCTCAACGATACAAATGATTTTCTTAAAGCCACGCTCTATTTGAACATATTCGCGAATGGACACACCTTTGTAATTTGTTCCATCGTAAAACAACGTGTCTTTATTTGAACTCTCAAAGACCTTAATGGACACCTTTACGCCGCGAACGGCTATCACTTCGCCAACTAGAATCGACATGTAAGACTCCTAGCTTGGAAGCTTGAAAACTTCGGTATTGAACAAGTTGAAATCAAGAAATGTGTCACGAGACACTAGTTTTACGTTATTGAAGCTACCGAAAAGCTCTTCCATTGCTTCAGTTGTCGGTATGTCGAAGCAGCAGATGTACATCGTGAGAGACTTGTTTCCGAGTGAGCGTTTGATTAAGTTAGTTATGTGTTCGTCCGCAAACGAAAACCCAAAAACAACAAGTACAGAGTCTTGCTTTTCAAGCTCATAGCTCATTAATCTGAGCATTTGATAGTAGTGTTCATCAAATACGGTTTCATGAAACTTCCACTTTGTAGGGTTTACTATCGGGAGTTTCTTGTATATCTCCCAGAACTTCTTTTCTTTGCCGCTGAACTCTGCGCAAAAATCAATGGAGTCGAAGTCATCTCTATCTGAGTGCTCGTCGTTTAAAATATCTTCTAGCTCTTCTAGTTCACCCTCAATGTCATCGAAGAAATCATCATCGTATTTTGGTTTATTGTCGTCGTAGTTTACTGAGATTCTTGCATCATCTAGATTCCAAAATGCAGAGCCGTGTAGATGAACAAGATTAGCCTGCGGAATCTCGCACTTGTTTTTGCCAAATACGCTGTGTCGAACTTCCAAGGTATCGAAGTTACGAGCCTCAAGGAACTTGCGGCGAAACCCTTTTGCGCCATCATTTAGCGTAAAGTCGAGATTGGCATGGTCTAAGAGTAACTCTTCATAAGCTTCAGCAAAGCAAGAATCATAGTTAGTAGTAAAAATGTTTGCCTTGAGTTGCGATTTATTTCTTGAAGCAATCGCTCTTAACGTTAAAAGCAACTGCTTGTAGTTCTCGATAACGGCCAGTTTTTTCTTGTCATCGGCATCGTTTAGTATGTCAGCGCCAATCTTTATAGATTCGAGGTCGAACATAATTACTGGCTCAATGCAGTTTCTATAGTAATGCATGAAAAGCAGTGTTTTAAGCTCGCTCTTTCCAGTGTCCTCAAAGTATTTCCCAAGCGTTTCAATAGACTCGCCGTCCATCTCGGTCGCAAGGGTAGGGAAAAGCCCGAAGGATGCGCCTGAGCCAATCAGAAGGTTGACGTTGTGTTGCCAGACATCATTGATGCTTATTTCTTCTATGAGTTCCATGGTTTCTTTCTTGAGAGCTTGTTGTTACAGGCATTATACCGAAATAGATTTTTCCCAGTCAGTGACTTAGGTTAAGTATGGGTTGTTTATTGCGCTTGTATTTCGCGTTAAAATACTAGTTGAGAAAAATGTTTACTTTTCTTAATCCAAACACTAAATACAGATGTGAAAATAGAGATGCTGACCTGCTCCACTACTTATTGCTGCCATGGTTAGGCTCCTGGCCTCCTGAACAATTCAATGCATTCCAATTACCACGTAGAGGCGGAGAAACTACTATTGCTTCCATCATGTTTCCTGTTTTCAAGTGGCATGTTGCATATCTTTTCACAGATTACCGACATGACGAAAACTAAGTCAAGTTACGCTTTGCCGACATTAGGATTTATACAGTACTAACACCGAATGGGGCGTGCGACGTGAAGTCGTATGAAGCGCTGTTCACCGCTTAACGAGTGAACCATCTGTATCACCAGATGAACCT